>JAAYEG010000067.1 GCA_012728895.1 Methanospirillum sp.
CCATTCGGCATATCGTCGCCAGACGGAACCATCCGCAGACGAACGGGAAGATCGAACGCTTTTTCAGGGAGATCGACCGGTTGATCGTGGCAGGCTTTTCCATGGACGATGTCGTCGACTGGCAGAACAGAATCAAACCACATGCCAGTTTGGACTATGAGGTGCCCGAAACGGTCTTCCTTGAACGATTGCCACCGGAACGGATCTTCGGGTACGCACAGAGGTGGTTGTGTGAGTGAAATGAATTCGAGACTCTACACTTCGACCTGATGCCGATAGGCTTATCGATATTCGACCGCGATCGCCGGGCGATCCTCTCGGACGCGGCGCTATCACGGACCCTCCGGCTCTCATGCGAGGCGGTCAGCCTGGGCGGATACGAGCACCGTCGCTGCATTCACCCGACCGGCTCTCCGTTCGAGACGAAGGAGATGCCGAGCACTCGCGCCATGGGCCTCCCATCTCCCCTGGACACCCGACAGTGCGTCGTCACCACCGAATCAACACAGGGATGGACGGCACAACTCCGGCTGCCCGATAGAATGGGAAAAGGGAGGGTTCAGGCGCCCTCTGGCGCCTTCTTCGGCGGGAGCCTGATCTCGTGCCCATACCGCTCGAAGTTGCGGTCCGCGATCGCCTGGATCTTCGCGATCTCCTCCTCCTGGAGCTTCGGCTTGAAGAGGTGCCGGAAGCGCTTCTGCTCCTTCAGGTACTCCTCGACCGGCTTTTTTACGACCTTCTTGACCTTGGCAACCTCGCCGTCGACCAGCTCGTAGTTGACCCAGAGCCCCGTCTCGATCGCGAGCTTACCGATCGCGACGGTCTTCGCACCGTCGAAGCCCCAGCCCGTGCAGCAGGGCGCGTGCACCTGGACGTAGGTCGGCCCCTCGGTGCTGATCGCCCTCTCGACCTTCTGCATGAAGTCGGCCGGGTAGGCCACCGAGGCCGTCGCCACGTACGGCGAGCCGTGGGCGGCGAGGATCCTGGGCATGTCCTTCTTGGGATGCTTGTTGCCGAACGAGACCCTCCCGGCAGGGCTGGTCGTCGTCGAGGCGTCGAAGGGGGTCGCTCCCGAGCGCTGGATCCCGGTGTTCATGTAGGCCTCGTTGTCGTAGCAGATGTAGGTGATGTCGTGGCCCCGCTCGAACGCGCCCGAGATGCAGAGGACCCCGATATCGAACGTCGCACCGTCGCCGGCGACCACCACCACCTTCTCGCTCCGGCCCTGCTGCTTGAGGGCGGACTCGATCCCCGACGCGACGGCAGACGCGTTCTCGAAGAGCGAGTGGATCCAGGGGACCTTCCACGCCGTCTCGGGGTAGGGGGTCGAAAAGACCTCCATGCAGCCCGTGCTCGAAACAACGATCGTCTCGGGCCCGGACGCCTTGAGCAGGAGCCGTGCCGCCATCGAGGCCCCGCATCCGCCGCAGGCCCGGTGCCCGCAGTCGAAGAGTTCGCACGTCTTGTCGATAGCCATCTAGAGCACCTCCGTGCGGAGGCCGTAGAAACGGTCGCCATCTCCCGCTTCACAGAGTTCGACCACCCTCTTGATGTCCTCGATCCGGACGTCCCGGCCGCCGAGGCCGATCACGTAGTCCAGGACCGGGATGGGCTCTCCGTAAAGCGCGTCCTTCACCTCGAGGACCACCGCACCACGATGCACGGTGCCGCCGGCGCCGAGCGAGACGTTCCTGTCGAGCACGGCAACCCGCGAGACGCCAGAGAGCGCCTCTCTCAGGTCTTCTGTCGGGAACGGACGGAAGGTGCGGAGCCGAACCAGCCCCACCCGCTTCCCCGCGTCGCGCATCTCGTCGACGGCCTCCTTGGTCGTGCCGCAGATGGAGCCCATCGCGATGATCGCGGTCTCGGCGTCGTCCATCCGATAGGACTCGACGAGGGCAGAGTAGTCGCGCCCGAACTGCTCGCCGAACTCCCGTCCGGCCTCGCGAATAACCTCGAGCGCCCGCTTCTGGGCCAGATCAGTCTCGTACCGGAACTCGGGGTAGTAGTCCGGAGTCGCGTACATTCCCATCGAGACAGGGTTCTTCGCGTCGAGCATGAACTTGGGGACGAACGGTGGGAGGTAGGCGTCGACCTCTTCCTGGGTGAGCATGTCGACCGGTTCGTACGTGTGTGATAGGACAAACCCGTCGAAACAGACCATCACCGGAAGCAGGACGCGATGATCCTCCGCGACGCGATAGCCGATGTAGTGGAGGTCGACCGCCTCCTGGTTGTCCTCGGCATATAACTGGAGCCAGCCCGCGTCGCGGAGCGCGATGGAGTCCTGCTGGTCGTTCCAGATCGAGAGCGGTGCTCCCATCGCGCGGTTCGCGATCGTCATGACGAGGGGCAGGCGCATACCTGCCATGTTGAAGCAGACCTCGAACATCAGGGCGAGCCCCTGGGAGGTAGTGGCAGAGTAGGCCCGGGAACCCGCGGCGACGGCCCCCTCGCAGGCGGAGAGGGCCGAGAACTCCGACTCGACGGTGATGTAGTCCGCCGAAAGCTCGCCGTTGGCGACGATCTCGGCGAGCGCCTCGACGATATGGGTTTGGGGCGTGATCGGATAGGCCGCGACGACCTGGGGGCGGCAGCGCCTGACTGCCTGGGCGATCGCTATCGAGCCCTCCATGATCTCGAGCGCCATCACTTCTCCTCCTGTTCCATGGTGATCGCTCCCTTCGGGCATTCCTCGGCGCAGAGGCCGCAGCCCTTACAGTAGTCGTAGTCGGGCACGAACTCGTTCTCCCCGGTTTCCTGGATGCACCCCTCGGGGCAGATCAGCTGGCACATCCCGCACTTCGAGCAGGCCTCGTGGTCGAATTTTGGAATGAAGACCCGCCAGGAGCCAGTCCTGTTGTCGCGGGCCCGCCCGGGGGCGGCGACGCAGCCTTCGTTGAGCGGCATCAGGACGCCCCCGCCCTTGCCTTCATCTCGTCGTACGCCCGGCGAGCCGTCTCGATGTTCTTATCGGCCAGGGCGCCGGAGAACCGGTGCCTGAGCGCGTCGGCGAGGGCCTCGAACGAGATCAGCCCCGTCGCTGCAGCGAACGCACCCATCAGGGCTGTGTTCGTGATCGGGAGCCCGAGGGTCTCGAGCGCGATCGTGGTCGCGTCGAGCGTCAGGAGACGCACACCCCCGGGAACCGGGTAGTCGGCCTCTTTCTCGGTGTTGACGATCGCGATCCCGCCGGAGCCCATGCCCTTGAAGACATCGACGTCGCGGATGAGGCTCGGGTCCTGGACGATCACGAAGTCGGGCTCGTAGACCTGGCTCCTGACCCGAATGGGCCGGTCACTGAATCGGACGAAGGCCTGGACCGGGGCTCCCCGCCTCTCGACGCCGAAGGCCGGGAATGCCTGGGCGTACTTCCCGCCCTCGAACGCGGCGACCGCTATGAGTTCGGCCGCCGTGACCGAGCCCTGGCCGCCCCTGCCGTGGATGCGTAGCTCCTGCATACTCTTCCCCCAGATCTTACATGATAAATCAATATAAATCCAGGGGTCGGGGGTGCTGTCGCAGCGGACTCACCGTTCGACAGGGATCCCGAGGATATCGCTGGACCCGGCGACGAGGTCGCGGGCGATCAGCGAGAGTCCCCGGGATGCCGCCCACTCGTCGCGGACCACGACCGATCGGCCGAGCAGGGAAGAGACCTCCTCCGCGACGAGTGGAGCGAGCGAGCCCGCGAGAACGACTTCGGCATCGGGAGCGAGCAGGAGGAGAGAGGCACACTCCATCGCGGCGAACATCGCGATCGTCCGATGCCGTTCGGGTCCTGGCACCGTATAGTCGACCCCTGCATGCATGAACGCCTGGTTCGCGGACTCCTCGCCACGGTCAATACGGCGAATCGCCTCGACGTCGAGAGCGCCGTGGCAGATCCCTGGAGCGAAGAGGCAGGCGTCGAACCCGCCCACGATCTTTCCATTCCTGACCAGGAGAGAGACCGTGTTCGAGGAAACATCGGCGACGACGACGTCAGAGCCGACCTCCCGCACCGCCAGGTACGCGATCCCGACCTTTTCGGGGCTCGCCTGGTGCGAGTACGCCTTGAACCGCGGGTCGGTCGGTGACCCACGGTGAATCCCCGGGACCACGAAGGTCGGGATCTCGCTCGACGCGAGGGCGTCGAACACCCTGGTCCCCCCGCCTACGTGCTCGCCCGCCCCCTCGCGGCTCACCACCCCCCGGTTCCGGACGCGCCCGATCGGAGTGAACGCCGCGATCGCGTCGCCCATCGAATAGGTGAGGGCACACCCCTCGATCCCGTCGACCGGTCCCAGGCTGTCGAGGTCGTCCAGGGTGAACGTCCGGGCGTCGCTCCGGGTGATCTTCAGGACCCCGATCTCGCTCGCGAAGCGCATCGCCGTCGTGCCGTGGTCGATCCCGAGAAACATCGCAGTACTCGTATAGGAGCGGCGTCCTATATTGATACGATGTTCAGCGTTGTGACCGGCGGGGCCGGGTTCATCGGGTCACACCTCGTGGACGCGCTCGCCGCGCGGGGAGACCGGGTGCTCGTGATCGACAACCTTTCGACCGGCGCGGAGGCGAACCTCTCCCGGCACCTCGGGTACGGACAGGTCGAGCTCCTGGTCGCGGACCTGCTCGAGCACGGCTGGGAGACACGGCTCGCCGGCGCAGACCGGGTCTACCACATTGCGGCCGACCCCGATGTCAGGTCTGGAGCCTCCACGCCCGGATCGATGTTCGAGCAGAGCGTGGTCGCCACGTCGCGGGTGCTCGAGGCGATGCGGACAGAGGGCGTCCGTGAGATCGCCTTCACATCGACATCGACCGTATACGGGGAGGCGGCCGAGATCCCCACCCCCGAGGACTACGCCCCGATGCTGCCCATATCGGTCTACGGCGGGTGCAAGCTCGCCTGCGAGGCGCTGATCAGCGCCTACTGCCACTCGTACGGGATGCGCTCGTTCGTCTTCCGGTTCGCGAACATCGTCGGCGAGAGGTCGAACCATGGCGTGTCGTGGGACTTCATCAGAAAGCTCCGGGAGGATCCGCGTTCCCTGGAGATCCTCGGGGACGGGCGGCAGACCAAGTCCTACCTGGAGGTCGGGGCCTGTGTCGACGCCTTCCTTCACGTCTGCGACCACGCCTCGGGGACGGTCAACACCGTTAATATCGGCTCGGAGGACTGGATAGACGTGGTCACGATCGCCGACCTGGTAGTGGGGGAGATGGGGTTCGAGGAAGTCCGGTACCGCTTCACCGGCGGGGACCGCGGGTGGGTGGGCGACGTGCCGCGCATGCGTCTCGCTATCGACCGGCTCGCGGCGATGGGATGGCGACCCCCGCTGGGGTCCCGGGAGAGCATGCGGATCGCGATACGGGAGCAGCTGGTAGGCACATGAAGGTCGTCTTGCTGCTCGGGGACGGGATGGCCGACGAGCCAATCACCGAGCTTGGAGGGATGACGCCGCTTGAATTTGCCGAGACGCCGCACATGGACCGCGTCGCGAGGGAAGGGATGACGGGGCTCGTCTCGACCGTTCCCGACGGATACGACGCGGGGTCCGACGTCGCGAACCTGGGCCTGCTCGGGTACGATGCCGTAGAGTTCTACACCGGCCGCGGACCACTCGAGGCCGCGAGCATGGGGATCGATCTCGGACCCGGTGAGGTCGCCTACCGCTGCAACCTGGTCACGATCAGTGACGGGTTGATGGCTGATTTCTCGGCAGGGCACATCTCGAGCGAGGAGGGGGCGAGCCTCCTGTCATCGCTCCAGGCAGCGGTCTCCGGGGTCCGGTTCCACCCGGGAATCTCGTACCGTAACCTCCTCACCGTCCCGGGAGGCGCGGGAGGAGCGGGAACCCCCCCGCACGACATCGTCGGCGAACCGATCGGCCCATTTCTCCCGTCCGGCCCCGACCGAGACCTTCTCCTGGCGTGCATGGACGCTGCTGAAGAGACCTTCTCCCGCCATCCCGTCAACAGCGCGCGCGTCGCGAGCGGGCTCCCGCCCGCCACCGGCATCTGGCCGTGGTCTGGGGGCCTTCGCCCCGCGCTCCCGCCCTTCGCCGAGCGTTTCGGCGTGCGGGGGGGGATGATATCGGCGGTCGACCTGCTGAACGGGATCGCGCGGTACGCGGGGCTCGAGGTGATCAGGGTGCCTGGTGCCACGGGCTACCTCGACACCAACTTCGAGGGGAAGGCGCGGCACGTGCTCGCCGCCCTGGATCACCTTGATTTCGTGTACTGCCACGTCGAGGCTCCCGACGAGGCCGGGCACATGGGGTCGATCGAGGAGAAGGTGCGCGCTATCGAGCGGGTCGACGACATGCTCGGAATGATTTTAGACGGTTTTGATGGCGTCGTGGCGGTCATGCCCGACCACGCGACCCCGATCCGTGTACGGACCCACACCCGCGATCCGGTGCCCGTCGCGGTCCGTGGATTGGGCAGGGACGCGACGACACGCTACACCGAGAGAGAAGCGGGGAACGGGGGGCTCGGGCGTATCCAGGCGACGGAACTTCTGCCGATCCTGTTCGATCAGGCGCGGCACTGACGGCTTCAGGGCCCTTGCCTCGTCACGGTTCAGTGGGGGTAACTCTCATCATCAGCCGGCCGCCGCGCCGGAGAGCACCGATAGATTCGGGAGTCCGGGTTCATCATCATTTCCCCGCCTGCCGCACTTCCGGCCAGTCCAGGCGTCACTTTCGTGGTGCAACCGACGTATTTATCACCGGTATCACGGCAACATGAATATCATGCCCCGGCGAAACATGACCGTCGGCGTCACCGTCAACCTCACGAATTACGAGAGCCTGCGGCTCGAGGTCTCGGACGAGGTCTCGAACGAGGAAGAGGTTCGATCGCTCGTCCAATTCCTGGACCAGACCCTCTCCCTCTTCGGTCGAGACCATCCCGAGACCGCCGGTCTGGTCGACACCTACCGGCGCAGGGTTCTAGGCGAAGCCGCCACCCAGGGCGTTCCGGATAGCGTCGAGAGCGCCGCTGAGCCGCCCACCCCCGTTGACCCTGGACGTCGTGAAACCCATCCGCCCCAGCAGGAGATCAGGACCGTTCGGCCGAAGCCCGTCGCGGCTCCTCCACCGGTCCCGGCAAACGCGCCTCCGGTGGCGGACCCGCCCGGCCCGGCCCAGGCGACGAGATCGGCCTCCGAACCCCGGCGGGGGCTCGTGGGCCCGGCGCCGTCGGAACCCCGCCTCGAGACGCTCGATGCCCCACCCGGTGATGAACTGCCCGTCGTCCCGGACAGGGATGCGGTCGCGTCCCCCGTCGCAGAACCCGGACGCGGGCAGGCCAAACCGGTTTCCCCGCCGGCAGGGTCGGCCGGAAAGGGGAGCGCTAGAACGCCTTCGAAGGCGCCGGCCCCGTCACCCTCGGGCGCCGTCTGCGAGGGCTGCGGTGCACCCGTCAGCGCCGCTGAAGAGAAGACGAGCCGGCTGTTCGTCTCGAAGGTCCTCTGCAAGAAGTGCATCCAGACCCTCTGAGCGAACCCGGCCCGTGACACGCCACTTCCTTCGCTGGGACGAGACCCTGTTCCGCGACCCCGAGGTCTTCGACCCCGACTTCGTGCCAGAGCAGTTCAACTTCCGGGAGGCGCAGATGCGGGAGCTGGCCTTCCAGCTCAGGCCGGGGCTGCGGGGCGCCCGCCCCCTCAACACGGTCTGCCGCGGTCTCCCGGGCACGGGCAAGACCACGACCGTCCGCAAGCTCTTCACCGAGGTCGAGGAGACCACCAAGACCCTCGTCCCTGTCTACGTCAACTGCCAGATCGACAACACGACCTTCGGGATCATCTCGGAGATCTACCACCGGCTCTCTGGCCACACACCGCGTTCCTCGGGGACCTCGACCAAGAGGGTATTCGATGCCGTCGCGCGGGTCCTGGAGCGGGAGCAGAAGATCCTGGTCGTCGCGCTCGACGACGCCAACTACCTGTTGTACGAGAACGAGCTCAACAGGGTGCTCTATTCCCTTCTCCGGACCCACGAGGTCTACCCGGGCACCAAGGTAGGGGTCGTCGTAATCCTATCGGACCTCACGATCCATCTCCCCGCTCGGCTCGATGCCCGGGTCCAGTCGGTCTTCCGTCCGAACGAGGTCTACTTCAACCCGTACTCCACCACTGAGGTCGAGGCGATCCTCGACGAAAGAAGTCGCCAGGGTTTCTACCCCGGCGTCCTCAACACCGAGATGCTCTCACTCGTCGTCGACCAGACTATGAAGGGCGGCGATCTACGAGTCGGGATCGACCTTCTTAAACGGGCCGGGATCACGGCCGAGATGGACGGGCGGAGGAAGATCGAGCGGGGAGACGTCTGCCGTGCCTATGAAGCGTCGCGCTATCTCCACCTGGACGCGGTGATCCGAACGCTCCGGGGAGAAGAGAGGACCCTGCTCGAACTCCTGTGCAGGGGGGCGAGCGACGGGGCAGAAGTCGGGGGAGGCGAACTCTACGAGCGGATCAGGGACGAGCTTAAACTGGGATACACGCGCTATTACGAGGTTCTCGCAAAACTCGAGACGATGCGCCTGATCGATATCAGCTACCGATCTGGCCGGGGACGGTCACGAGCGATCGCCCTCCGGTACGAGCCTGGGCAGATCCTGGACAGGCTTAAATAATCGCAGAAACGTTTTGACAAGTCTTATCTCTTCTGCTGATCTCCTTATTGGCATACGGGGGATCAGCGTATGCTCAGCGTTAACGAACTGGCACTGGAAATTTTCGAGGATCTGGCCGAGTTTGCAGAAGAGTTCAACGCCGCGTCGCACGATCTAGGGAACGGAGCCCGGATCGTCGACTGCGGCGTCAGCACGTGGGGAGGCTACGCCGCCGGGCGCGCCTTCACCGAGATTTGCATGGGTGGTCTCGGCGAGATCTCGTTCTCGATGGGCGAGATTGGGGGTGTGCCGCTCCCTTTCATCGAGGTCAACACCGACTTCCCGTCGATCGCTTGCCTCGGCGCACAGAAGGCCGGGTGGACAGTGAAGGTCGGTAACTATTTCGCGATGGGTTCGGGGCCGGCTCGCGCCCTCGCACTGAAGCCCAGACACACCTACGAGGTGATCGGCTACGAAGACGACTTCGACTCTGCCGTGATCGCGCTCGAGTCCGATCACCTGCCGAACGGCGAGGTGATGGAGAAGATCGCGGAGGAGTGCCACGTCGACGTGGGGAGCGTCTGCGCGGTGGTCGCGCCGACGGCCTCGATTGTCGGCTCCATCCAGGTCTCGGGACGGTGCGTGGAGACGGCGATCTACAAGCTGAACGAACTGGGGTTCGACACCACCAAGATTACGAGCGCGATCGGCTCCGCACCCGTACCGCCGGTCAAGAAAGACGCCACGATGGCGATGGGAACGACCAACGATGCGACCATCTACCACGGCCGGATCATGCTGACCATGCGTGCGCCCGAGATCAAGGACTACCTGGACCGGATCCCCTCGAATAAATCGAAGGGGTACGGCAAACCCTTCTACGAGACCTTCAAGGAGGCCAACTTCGATTTCTACCAGATCGACACCTCCCTCTTCTCGCCGGCCGAGGTGGTCATCAACGAGCTCTCCGAGGGCGCAGTCTACCACGTGGGCGCCGTCAACCCCGAGGTGACCCTGAAGTCCTTCGGCCTTCTCTGACCCTTTTTTCTCCAGGAAAGGTTATCCTTTCACTCCCGCCATCGCCTCACCCCGACTGGGAAGGAGGGAGGCCGCCGGACCCCCCTCGACCCGGATCTCTGATCCCGTCAAAAGGCGTCGGCGCCCATCTCCGGACCCTTCACGTCTTCGGGGTTCCCGTTCCGTGGAGGAGCCTGGCCCGGGCGGATCCGACGCCAGCGCTTCCAGGTCCCACGATATTCGGAAGGAGGTGGGGTTCCAGAAGGGGAGATCGTCTACCGGGTGCACGGTCCGTTCTCGACCATCCTGCCGGCGATCAGGCCGTTCGATCCGGACACGCCGGACCGGGTAGGTGCCAGTCAGCCAGGCCATCCCGCGACACCCTCATCCTCCGAATCGCCTCCCAGGAGGGTGAGGCAGATCTCGACGAACGGTGTCGTGGGGATGGGTGAAGAGGGGGCGAGGAACGGGTAGCCCGGCGGCCAGGAACCGGTCCCCGGGATCCCCCGGACGGGTGAGGTACGGGTCGAGGTGATACAGGACGGAGGCGGCGGGAAAGGGCTCGATCTCGCTGACATGAAGATACCGGGGACACCGAATGAGCGAACGCGGGCCGGTTGTATGATGGGCACGGGCCCCTGCGATACCCCGGCACACGCGGATAGACCGATGGCACGCGGTTTACCGACAGGAATGACTCCATCGGACGTCATGAAGGGTCCGGGCGTTCGCGAGGGAACGGCTGATGCGACATGGCGGGGTCACTCCCCGGGGGATTCCGTTCTCCTGGATGGTCCCGGCGTCCGGGTTCGCCTGTCGGGAAAACGTCGAACGGCCCTTCGAGACGCGCGGGGGATCTGCACGGACCGGGATAAAAAAAAACTACCGTTTCCGGCACTGGACATCCATGACACCGTGCCGGACCTGGTAGTAGCAGTGGCGGACATCGATCGGGACAGGCATCGTGACCTCGATCACCTGGTCGTCAAGCATGATCCTGATCTGCTGGGCCTGGATGTCGACGTAGGGGGCGGTCCTGAGGTCGCTCGGCACGTCGAGAGTAACAAAGATCTCGTCCCGCCCTTCTGTCAACTCGTAATCGATCTCCCCGGTATCCTCGGCGAACCCGAAAACCTGCGGTCCGTCCGGGACCGCCCCGGTCATGACCGTGAACCCGACGACCTGGCCGGGTTCGGGGGAAGGCAGATTCCGTATCAGGTGCTCCAGGAGTCGCGCGAGGTCACGGTAACTCCTGTCATCGGTGTTGTTCGGCATCGGCACCACTCAGACAGTACATGTTTCTCTCGGCCCTTACCACGCCAAGGCGCTCCAGGCGCGCCAGTCGGCCGTTCAGTTCCTCGGCCGTGAGGCCTGTCATTCCAGACAGATCCCCCAAGGCCTGCGCCCCCGCGGAGAGGGCGAGAAGGATATCGACGTCGTTCTCGTTCTCGATTACCCTCTCACCGCACTTAATGAGATCGGTCAGGGCATGGTCTATCTCGCGGTCAACCCCGTCGAGGTGCTCGATCAGCTGCTCGCGGGTCTCGATCAGGCCCCTTAGCTGGCCAAGCCGCTGCGCCAGCATGGCCGACCGTCCCGGGGGGACCTGGCACGCGCGCGCATCCGCCATCGCCCGGACCGCGATCGAGACATCGAGTTCCCGGTAGAGGAAGTAGTACTTCCGCCTGCGCTCATCCAGCGAGAAACCTATCAGTTCCTCGCGCTCGAGCAGGGCCAAGTGCTCGATCACGACTTTCGGCGAGAGGACCAGGCGGTTCGCTATCTCCGTCACGTAGCAAGGCTTGTCGCGGAGCAGGTCCAGGATGCGCCGCCGGTTCCTGTTGCCGAGCAGGTCGAGGATACGTGCGATCTCGGCGTGCTCGAGCAGGGTCCGCGTCGTTGTGGGAGATGGCATGAATGAACGGTTACTGGTCAAACATCCGGTAGTTAGGGGCCTCGTCGGTGATCAGTATGTTGTGCGGGTGGCTCTCGCCGAAACCGGCCGCCGTGATCCGGACGAAACGGCCGCCGCGCTTGAGATCGGCGATCGTCGCAGAGCCCGTGTATCCCATCGACGAACGTAGCCCACCGATCAGCTGGTAGATCGCGTCCGAGGCGCGCCCGATGTACGGGGTCGCGCCCTCGACCCCCTCGGGGACGAACTTGGTCTGTCCGATCTCCTTTTTCTGGAAGTAGCGGTCCGAGGAGTATCCCCCGGTCATCGCGCCCAGTGAGCCCATGCCGCGGTACTGCTTGTAGCGTCGACCCTTCATAGCGACGATTCGTCCTGGCGACTCGTCCGTCCCGGCGAAGAGGGATCCGAGCATGACCGAATCGGCTCCGGCCGCGATGGCCTTCGCGATATCGCCCGAGAAACGGACCCCGCCGTCAGCGATGACGGGAACATCGACAGGGCCGGCCACATCGGCGACCGCCCCGATCGCAGTGATCTGTGGCACCCCGACGCCGGCCACGATCCGGGTCGTGCAGATCGAGCCGGGACCGATGCCGACCTTGAGGCCGTCCACGTCCCCGATCAGCGCTTCTGCCGCCTCCGTCGTCGCGATGTTGCCGGCGACCACGTCAACCCCGACGGAGCCCTTGATATCCCCGACGGCCCGCACAACGGCGAGGTTGTGGCCGTGGGCACAGTCGACCACAAGGGCATCCGCTCCGGCCTCTACCAGCGCCATCGCCCGCGGGTGGTCGAAGGGACCGACAGCCCCCGCCACGCGGAGATTGCCGTCACGGTCCCGGACGGCGCTGGGGTACTGCCGTTTCTCGAGGACATCCTGCATCGTGATGATCCCGACCAGGCGACCGCCTTCATCGGTGACGGGAAGGCGCTCGACCTTGTTGGTATACATGGTCTCGAGCGCCATCTCCATCGTGCACGTCTCGGTGGCGGTGATGGGAGACGGCGTCATGATCGCCCTGATCGCCTCTTTACCACGCCGGTTCACGATCGCACGGACATCCCGCCGGCTCACGATCCCGATCACGACGTTGCTATCGTCGACCACGGGAACGCCCCCGATTCCCTGACGGCTCATCAGCTCCTCCACCTCCGCCACGGTCGCCTCGGGACCGACCGCCTGGACCCGCCGCTCGATCAGCTCCTCGGCCTGCTTGACGCGCCGGACCTCGTCGCACTCCTCGCTGGCCGTCATGTTCCGGTGGATCACCCCGAGCCCGCCTGCACGGGCGAGCGCGATCGCCATCGATGACTCGGTCACGGTGTCCATCGCCGCCGAGACGAGCGGGATGTTCAGCGGGATTCGGCGAGAGAAACGGGTCGATATATCGGTCTGGTCCGGTTCGACCGCCGACGCCGCGGGCTGGAGCAGGACGTCGTCGAAGGTGAGGGCGAGCGGGGCTTCAATCAATTTTCGGGAGAACATGGTTCATCTGATTGCCGCCATGGCCGCGTGGACCAGGTGTTCCTGCAGCATTGCATTCCGATCACCGCCGCAGACCATTCCCCTGACACCGATGATGTCCGGGTCGATCCGACGGAGGGCAGGGATATCATCGAAGACGAGCGATCCGGCGAGCGCTACTGCAAGGCCCGCCTCGTGCCCGGATTCGACGAATCGGGCGAGTTCGGCCTCTTTCATGAACTCGAACGTGGACCGCCCGTCCTTGATTCCAGAGTCGACCATCACCACGTCGGCGCCTGCGGCCGATGCGAGAGGTACCACTGCGAACGGCGAGATCGTGTGGAGCCGCTCGTGGTCCGAGTAGGCCGCAAAGACAACCTTCCGGTCGGGGTAGTCGTCCTTCACCGCGCGCACCACGCCCTCGATGATGCACTGTGCCTCGTCCTCCTTCGCGACCATGAGCCCACACTTGATGTAGTCTGCGCCGGCGGCGGCAGCCCCGAGCGCGGCAAGAGCTGCGCCGCCAGGGCGATTGTCGAAGTCGCCGATCGCGGCCGAGACCGGCTTGTCGGTCATTCCCTTGATCCCGCGGATCACCCAGGGGAAGTTGGCCCCGAGCGACCCTTCGGCCGGCCGCTTAACGTCGATGATGTCGGCGGCGAGTGCACGCTCTGCCTCGGCGAGGCTGCTCGGGCTGACAAGCAGTTGCATAGAGCAGATATACGCGCCCCCGTTAATAGGGATTCCGAAGGGGGCGAGGTCGGGGGTGACTGGGAAAAGAATCTCTCCTCCGAGCGCTCACCCGATCAGCGAATGGATCTGATCCTCGCCGTCGACCTCCGTAACGGGGTCGTTGTCCACGGCACCGCCGGTGCGCGCTCGACCTACCGGCCGCTCGACTGGGGCCTCGCACGGACAGCCGATCCGAACGCCCATCTTCGGGCCATTCGGCCACGACATCTCTACATCGCGGACCTCGACAGGATCGGGGGAACCGTTGGCCATGGCGAGGTGATCGCAGGGCTCGCCCGCGGCGTGAAAACATGCTACGTCGACGCGGGCTACCGTTCGGCCGCAGAATGCCGCGGCGTAAGGGGTTACATCCCGGTGCTGGCGACCGAGACGGCTTCCCGGGCCCTGGGGGACTGCCCTGGTGGCGTTCTCTCGATCGACTGCCGCGACGGGAGGGTGATCCCCGGGGACGAGGACCCGGTTTCCTATCTCGAGGAGATCCGGCACCTCGATCTCGCCGGGCACCTCTACCTGGACCTCGGCTCGGTCGGAACCGAACGCGGGCTCGACCCCTCCCTGCTCAATCGACTCCGTGAGGCCTCGGACCGGTTCCTGCTCTACGGCGGCGGGGTCAGGTCTCCGTTCGACCTCGACCGGCTCGTTGAGTCGGGTTTCGACGGCGCGATCGTCGGGACCGCAGTCCACCGGGGATCCATCCCCCTCGACGCGATCCGGAGGGGCACGTGGTCCTGATCACCATTGAGGGGATCGACGGCTCCGGCAAATCGACCCTCGTCCGGCGGCTTCGGGCCCGACTCGCCGATATCGACCCGGTCTTCACGCGCGAGCCGACTGCAGGCTGGACCGGCAAAGCGGTGCGGCGTGGGATCGCCAGGGAGATCGACCCGGTGGCCGAGGCGCTTCTCTTCGCCGCCGACCACGCGTCCCACCTGGAGACGACCATCCGCCCGGCGCTCCGGCGAGGGCGGACCGTCATCTCGGACCGGTACTCGGACTCGCGGTACGCGTACCAGTCCGTCGTCCTCGACGGCAGGCTCCCCGATCCGCTCGAATGGCTGAAGTCGGTCCACGCAGGCTGGACGATCCCTCCCGACCGGACCTTTCTACTCGTGCTCCCCGTCGACCGGGCCATGGAGCGGCTCGAACGAGGAGGAGGGCGGCGCGAGCACTTCGAGCAGGCCGACCTCCTCGAGAGGATCCAGGGTGCATACCTCGAGCTCGCAGGGAGCGAGCCCGACCGGTTCGTCCTCGTCGACGCGATGCTCGAAAAGGGGGAGATCCTGGATCTCGTCGAACGGACGATCAGGCAGACCGTTGCACGGTCGCGATGACGTCGCCCAGGGTGACCAGGTCCACCTGTTCCCCGTCGACAACAGAGGCCCAGACGGGGGAGAACGCCCCGTCCGGGACCGGGAACGTATCCCCGTTCACCACGACCTCGTCGACCCCCCCGGCGAGCACCTCCCGGGGGAGATCGCGGACCGCCGCCATGAACGCGGGAGCGGCCCGTCGGAAGGTTTTGCCCACGACTGCCATGTCGAAAGAGACGTCGACCAGCTCGCGCGTCAGACCCTCCGTCCCGAGCTGCCAGACGAGATCGGCGTTCAGGGCGCGGCCGGCGTCCCCCGCGTCGTAGATCGTGCGTGGCGCCATCACCGTCACGCGCCCGAGGGGGGCGTTGAGCGCGAGTCCGCGCTCGTGCTTGAACCGACGCACCTCCGCGACGACCGATGCGAGGAGCATGCCGTCGTCGAGTGCTCCCGGGTCCTCGCGCGAGAACTCGGGCCAGGGCTGTTCGTGGACAGAGCCCCGCCCCATGAACGAGTAGACCTCCTCGGCGAACGCCGGCACGAACGGCGCGAGCAGGCGGCAGAGGACGTCCAGAGTCGTCCTGAGAGCCCGGACAGCCCCGGCCCGGCCGTCCCCCTCCCCGTAGAGCCGCCCCTTGACGAGCTCGATGTACTGGTCGGCGAGCACCTCCCAGGCGAACTCGCGGATCGCCTTGAGGGCGCGGTCGAACTGGTAACTGTCCATTGCTGCCGTCACCTCGCTCACGAGCCCGGAGAGCCGGGCGAGCAGCCAGCGATCGGCGAGTGCGACCGGCTCCTCCTCGCTCTCCTCCCGTCGGTTGATCTGGATGAGGGCGAAGCGGGCGATGTTCCAGAACTTGGTCTGGAAGCGCGAGGCCGCGATCACGTCGTTCCAGTTGAACTGGATGTCCGAGCCGGTGGCCGCGCCTGCCGCGGCCCACTGCCGGAGCGCGTCCGCCCCGTACTCGGAGAGGATCTCCTCTGGCGCGATGATGTTGCCACGCGACTTGGACATCTTGAACCCGTCTTCGCCCAGGACCATGCCGTTGACAAGGATCTGATCCCAGGGTTTCCCGCCGGTCAGCGCGAGTGATCGGAGGATCGTGTAGAAGGCCCAGGTCCGGATGATGTCGTGTCCCTGAGGCCGGATCTGCGCCGGGAAGAGAGGCGGCACGGCCCCGGATCCATCCCAGCCCGTGACGTTCATGACCGAGATCGAGGAGTCCATCCAGGTGTCGAGCACGTCGGTCTCGCCCCTGATCCGCGTCGATCCGCAGCGAGGACAGGGACCCCTCGGGGAGTCCGAGGTCGGGTCGACCGGGAGATCCTCCGGGCTCGGCAGGATTATCTCGTCGCAGTCGACGCAGAACCAGACCGGGATCGGGGTCGCGAAGAGCCGCTGGCGGGAGATGCACCAGTCCCACTCCATCTTCCCGACCCAGTCCTCCATCCTGAGCAGCATGTGTTCGGGCACCCACCTGACCGCTCGGGCCGCCCTGAGGATGGCCCCGGGGTCGACCCTGATGAACCACTGGTCCTCGGAGAGAATCTCTATCGGCGTCTTGCATCGCCAGCAGGTCCCGACACGTTGCTCGAGCGGGACCTGTCTTATCAGGATCCCCTCCTTCTCCAACGCCTCCATAACCGCCTTGCGGCATTCAACGGCGGTCATCCCCTCGAACGGCCCGGCCAGCGCGGTCATCCTGCCGGTAGGGGCAAGCGCCGCGCGGTGTTCGAGCCGGTGTGTCTTCCACCAAACGACGTCCTGTTTGTCGCCGAAGGTGCAGATCATCACGGCGCCCGACCCGAATGCGGGGTCGACCGCCTCGTCCCGGATCACCGGCACCGAGTGTCCGAAGAGAGGGACCGTGAGCGGACGCTCGAGCTCCCTGAAGCGCTCGTCCTCCGGGTGGACTGCCACCGCGACACAGGCCGAGAGGAGTTCGGGGCGGGTGGTCGCGATCTCCAGACCGTCGAAGTCGAAATAGACGAGGCTCGTCGTCCTCGGTTCGTAGGCAACCTCGGCGAACGCGATCGCGGTCTCGCAGCGCGTGCAGAAGTTGACCGGGTGGTCTGAGCGGTAGATGTACCCGTCCCCCAGCATCCTGAGAAACGAGGCCTGAGTCTTCCGGAAGTATTCCGGGTCCATCGTGACGTACTCGTTCGACCAGTCGATCGAGAAACCGAGGCGGCGCATGGTCGAGCGCATCTGCTCGATGTTCTTCTCAGTCAGCTCGCGGCACATCCTCCGGAACTCTTCGCGCGATACGTCGTTCTTGGTGATCCCGTTCTGCTCCTCGACCTTGACCTCTGTCGGGAGGCCGTGGCAGTCCCAACCCTGCGGAAACATGACGTTATCCCCCCGCATCCTTCGATACCGGGCCAGGAAGTCGATGTAGCACCAGTTCAGCGCGTTGCCGATGTGGAAGTTGCCGGTCGGATACGGCGGCGGGGTATCGATTACGAACCGGGGCCTGTCGGAGGACGGGTCGAAATAGTGTGCCTCGTCGCTCCAGCGTGCCTGCCACCGTTCCTCGACGGCGACCGCGTCGTAGGTCTTCGGCAGTTCGGGGGGACTCATCGGCTCAACCGTTTCGTGCGCGGCGTCATTACTGTATCGAACCCGCGTTCCTGCCGAGAAACCGAAGGTTCTTGATAACCCGGCACGTACCACTGGAGAATGATGAAACGGAGGGGGACCCTGCTCGGGACGGCCATCGGACTGGGCGCGATCGTGTCTGCCCCGTTCGTGGCACAGGAGTGGATCCTGGCGGCAGTCGTGCTACTCGCCTGCCTTGCCGTGCTCACAGTCTACCGGGAACCCTACCCGACCGCGCCGATCATGGTCCTGGCCGTGCTCTTCGGCCTCCGGGTGATCCCGCTCTACGTCTTCGCGGTCACGCTCGCGATCATGCTCGTGGGCGAGCTGGTCGCCCGATACGCGGACGGCTCCCTGTTCTCCCGAAGGAGGCGACAGGTCGAGGTTCGTCCGCGGCTCGGGGCGGGTGAGGTGCCACCTGTCTTCCTCTGGTTCTTCGCAGCGGGGCTCGCGGCCGGGCTCGTGGTCTCGTGGGCGCTCGGGAGGTACCAACCCCTGATCGTTCTCAGCGGCGTGGTCGTGGCCGTGCTGCTCAAGGCGATCCTCGCTGACCGGGAGGACGCGTTCCTGGTCGAGATGCTCGGGGTCGCGATGACGGTCTACCTTTTCCACGATCTGGAATTCACGGTGGATACCCTCAACCTGATCACCGCCTCGATCATCGCCTTCTCGTTCGGGTACTTCGCGTACAGGGCCCGGGCAATGGACCTCTCGGGACTCTTCTCGGGCGCCCTCGTCGGGCTGCTCCTGATCGTCTTTGCCGATGTCCGCTGGTTCGTGGTGCTGCTCGTCTTCTTTGTGCTCGGTGCAGGGACGACGCGATACAGGTTCGACTACAAGCGGCGTATCGGGGTCGAGGAGGGGAAGAGCGGGGTGAGGGGGTACAGGAACGTCTTCGCGAACGGTATCGTGGCCGCCGCGGCTGCCGTGCTCTGGGGCATGACCGGGCATCCTGCCTGCATCGCCCTCTTTCTCGGATCAGTCGCCACGGCCGCTGCCGACACGGTGGCTTCCGAGATCGGGGTGACGGCGAGGACACCGTTCCTCATCACCACTTTCGAGCGCGTGCAGCCCGGGACGAATGGCGGAGTGACGCTCGTCGGGGAGTTGGCAGCCGGGCTCGCTGCGCTCGCTATCGGCCTGGTGGCGTTATTGCTCGGGATCGCCGACCTCTCTATGCTGGTCGTGACAGTGGCCGCCGGTCTCGTCGGGACGAACGTGGACTCGGTGATCGGGGCCGTCCTCGAGAACCGGGGCCTGATAGGCAACTCGGGCACGAACCTGCTCTCCACGCTTGCCGGGGGGACCTTCGCCGCACTCTTCTACCTCGGGTTAGCGGTCCCCATGACGGCCGGAGGCATCTGATAGCGTTTCGTGAGCGGCACTGCATCGTCACGGCTCCTGGTCCCTCTCAGCGATCCTGGTGAACCTTGCCGGCTCCTCAGCATCCCGAACCGACAGTCACCGCGCCCGCGGCGGGGCTGCCCAACGAGGAGACCCGTCCTCCGCTCCGATCCAGTGACCCGACACAGTTGGAGGACTGCCGTCGGGCAGGAGGAGGTCCGTGTGAACTCCGGGGGAGACCTTGAAACAGCGGGGGGTGAACGATAGGGTCCCGTGACACGGGTTTAGGGGACCGACACCCGCCTGAACCCACGACGAGACGGGGAGCTTCGAAATACCCTCGGGAAGCGGGAACGAACTGAAGAGGCATATCGTAGACGGCGGCGAGGTTTTATGGCCAGTGAGACCCCGCAACCGGGACCCTCAGGATCCCTTCTGGAAACGAAACCTCCGGTCTACAGAGCCCGACAATCACCATTCAACCGCTCGATCCCGGAACCAGTGCTGTCGGGTGCGCGGCGTCCCTCCATACTCTCAGAAACCATCCCGGAGAAACGCCACCGCAGGTTCTCGTCCCATGACCCGGTTTCGAGTCTCGAGCGAATCGGTCCCGTCCGGGTGGACTGTCGAATGATGCCGGGCATCCCCCGATCGTGAGCGCTGAACCATGGTCTTTCCTCCCGGAAACTCGGGGAGGGCGCGCCGATTGGCGAGGACGACGACCTTCCGGTAGGGCATCCTGGATGGAAAGATTGCGGCAGACTGGCCCCGGCCCTCCTTCTTTAACAAGTCGAGGATTCTTTCAATACTTTCGCTTTATCGCTTTCTGTACTGTGATTATATCGCCGCACAGATGCGCCTGAATTCGGGACTTTTTGGTGAATGCCCCCCCATCGCTCCATGTTCTCTTCTCAGATATCCCCAGATCTCCCCGGACCCGTTGACGCTCTTTACTCGCCCGAAACTACACTTTACTTCACCGTTATCGACCATCCGATGGACATGGCCATTCGACTCGATTCCCATAAACCCCTGCCAGGAATCTCGGCATCCGGTCGATCCGATCTTCACTGAATCAGCAATGGCCGGCTGGAGAGTTGTGACATCGCTGTTCTCTACGATCTCTGTCCAGACAAGTCCTTTCCGACTTGAAAATCCCCGATTCCGGTCGATTCGTCGCGTCTCTCGTCGTTCGGTCACTCTGTCCCGGACATATATGCCCTGTTCTTCCAGTGGCCCCCGACTGAAGGTTCATCCACGTCGACGGTTTCCGAAATGGCCTCCGGGACTCCCCGGGTGAGAGATCGACGGATCCATGTCCAGGCTCGATGAACATGTTTCCGGTCAATGCCAGTCTTATTCGTTAATGACAAGCAACTCCGAACGCGGAGGTAAGGGGGTGATGCTCTCTATCCCGTTCATTTGTCGGATAGAGAGGTAACCGATGTGGACGACAATCATAGTGAACCGGGAGCACCGATGTTCGCTGGCACTCGTACGATACGGCTTCGCGCCGTGATGATGTGGACGATGGTGTCTGACCACGAACCCCTCTCAGAGACACGGGGTGGGGATGAAATGACAGCGCACCCCCTTGAAATTCTCGTTATCTAACCGGCCGACGGTCGGCGAGCACGGGGATATCACCGTGGCTGCAAGGCCGAACCGGAAAGATCACAGCGGTCCTCCGGGAGTTTCTAATTAACCCGTCACGGGTACGGGTGACAGATGCGGAGGAAGAGAGGGCGATAAGCCCGATCACGGAGGTGGTGGCGCCCCCGTCTGCCGTTGACGGTAACGCAGATTGTGAAAGATGCCCGGAAGCCGCACATGCCTGACCGGATCGTCGATACTCTGCACAGGATCTCCGTCTGGCGGTACGTGTCGGCGGAAGATGTGGCCGCGGAGGCGATGAAAAACCGAGAGGGCAGAGTCGCTGGAATTCCTGCGGACGCCGACAGGCTCGTCTCAGCCGGGGCCCGGTATTTCGCACCCCCGGGGGTCCTCAGAAGGATGATTTTCATACCAGGACTGCTCGATGACCCGTGTCCTCATCCGGGGGTGTCACCTGCCGTGATAACGGCGTGATACGCCCAATCGGTCCCCCAATAGAAATCCAAAACCTGATATACGAGCATTAATTTATTCAATATTGCCATTCGATGCATTGGCCAGTCAGATAAGATGGACGGTTCAACGATGAAGAAGGGATTTGTGGCGAATATCGAGGCCCTGACGCTGAAAAACGGGTCATATCGCAAGGTGCTCTATACAGGGACGTACAGCCAGCTCGTGCTGATGAGTATTAAGCCGGGCGACGAGATCGGCGAGGAGGTTCACGACGATATCGACCAGTTCTTCCGGTTCGAGCAGGGTAACGGCACCGTCGTCATCGACGGAGTCAAGCACCGCGTCCGGGACGGCAGTGGTGTGATCGTCCCTGCGGGAGCGTTGCACAACGTGATCAACACGTCGAAGGAGACCGACCTCAAGCTGTATACGATCTACTCGCCCCCCGAGCACCAGGACGGGTACGTGGCCCGCACCAAGAAGGTTGCCGACGCAACGGAGGAGCATTTCGACGGAAAGACCACGGAGTGACGCCCCGGGCCAGCCCCGGGAACAACCCTTCGCTTTTACCCTCCCGAGAGTAGGGAAGATCCTGGGACGAAGAGCCTTCCTGGTCCCTGCGTAACCGCGGCAGGGATCGGAATGATACCGCTTCCGGCGGGTCCGATTCAGGGGCCTTTACGACCGCAGCCTGTGAGCCTGTTCACTGTGTCATCGGGGCTCTCTTGGAAAGAGTCGCTCGGCGGATATCGACCCGATTCGAGGGGAATTCCACTCCATCTAGAACAGGCGAGTGCGGCCATCCCCCCAGTTCTGTCATCACCCGCTGCTGGAACGAAAGGTGCCCTGTCCGGTTCTTCACCGGTTCTCCGGCATCCCCGCCGGATCGCTCTTCCATCATGCACGACCCCGCCTGATGTCGGTCGAATGCCCTGTCTTTTCCCCCGAATCCATCCGCACGGGGGATGTCCGGCAGACTAGCCGTTCCGTACGAACGGAATATCCCGACGATGAGGATACATGTCGTCTTCATCCTCGCACCGGATGATCGAGACTGAAAGCGACGACAACCCGCGAATCCGGTCACGCCCTCCGCATCCCGCCCGTGAATAGTCCCGATCGACGGGGATGTCGGTGCTGTTCCGTCGTTCATTATCAACCGGACCTTTTTTTTTACCCTGGAAGCGAGGATATTGACGTCGACCCGGATTATGGTTGACGCGATGGCCATGAAGTTCTATGTCCGTGAGAGGATCAAGATCGGGAGGGCGTCCGTCAGCCCCGTTACATCATCCTCGCCGTCGCCGGCGGGGATCTGAAGGTCCATGCCTACCACTTCCGCAGGACCGAGCTCGAGCAGATCGCGATAGACTGCGAGCCGACCAGGTCTACCTCGAGCCGATGCCCGAGGGGGTTCGGGCTCCAGGAACGACCCCTGAGACGGATGCCGTGCCCGTGCCAACACGCTGAGCCGACTCGCGACCGACCCGAAACTCCGCCTCCCCCCCCCTGTCGGACCAAAATCCCGGGCCCTTCTTGTCGTCACACCGGGGACCAGCCCCGTCCAGCTCCTGACGACGCGGCGTTTCGCCGGGAACCCCGGGATTTCGTACTCCGAGCGTATGCCTCGATCGGGCGGCGCGGTTCGGGTGGAGCCGAGATATCGGATGAGCGGGTGGGGATCGGGATGACCCTTGCCGGGACGCGCAGGCTCTTCGCACACGTCGACGAAGAGTCACTGGAGGGCGCGAGTACGTCGTCGTTTTAACCGATGCGGAATCTGCCGGGACCGGACCGGCAGAATCATCGTAATTCCAGAGAAACCTGCCACCTGAACACGGAGCCGCATGCCACTGCAAGTCCCCTTCGCCGATCGGAACGCCAACCCTCAACTGCTCCACGAGGCCGCCGGTGCGGTCGGGAACTTCGGGACCGTCCTCCCGCTCCTCTTCGGCGTCGCTCTTGCGACGGGGATCCTACCCGGCCCGGCCCTCTTCTTCTTTGGTATCTGGTACGCGGCGGCAGGGCTCGTCTACCGGCAGCCGATCCCGATCGAGCCGATGAAGACGATCGCGGTCGTCGCCATCGCGGGCCAGGCGACTGCAGGAGAGATTGTCGCGGGCGGCATCATTCTCGGCGCGCTGTTCCTTTCCCTCGGCCTCGCAGGTTGGATCGACCCGATCGTGGCCCGGATCCCGGTCCCGGTGACGCGCGGCGTCCAGCTCGGCCTCGCCCTTATGCTCGCCCGCTCGGCGGTGACGTACGGGCTCGCGGACCCGGTCCTCGCGATCGTGGGGCTCGCGGCCGTCGGCGCCTTCGCACTCGTCCGGCACTGGCATTCGGTTCCCGACCTCTCGGCTCTCCTCGTTCTCGCGCTAGGACTCGGACTCGTTGCGCTCGGCGGCGGGATCTCGACGCCTACCGTTCCCCTGCCCCGGCCGGTCATGCCCGGGTTGGAGGAGTGGTTCCCGGCCCTGATCATGCTCGTGCTGCCTCAGGCCGTGCTGACCCTAACGAACTCGATCGCGGCGACGGAGCTCTTGGCATCCGACCTCCTCCCGCGGCCCCCGACCGCAGGCCTGCTCTCGCGCATGATCGGGACCATGAACCTGGTATCGGTCCCTCTCGGGGGCATCCCCATGTGCCACGGCGCCGGGGGACTCGCGGCCCAGTACCGCTTCGGCGCCCGCACCGGCTGGTCGAACGCGATCGCGGGAATGGTGCTGGTCACCATCGCGGTCGTCGCCGGCACCCCGACAGCGATCGCGCTCTTCCCGACGGGCCTACTTGCGGCGCTCCTCCTGGCTGTCGCCCTCGAGCTCGCCCGCGCAGGCCTCAGGACCGACGCCCCCGTTCCAACCCTGGTGGTTGCAGCGGTCTCGCTCGTCTCCTCCCTGACTGCGGGGTTCGTCGCTGGATGGGCTGTCCTCCTGGCGCTCGCCCGCTTGAGGCGAAAAGACCCCGGGTTTTCGGAACTTGTTTAATCCTTGAATATAGTACATCATATCGTTGAAGGTGCTGCCGTGATCGATGATCGTAACGCTGTCGTCCTCAGGCCGATCGGGTTCATCCGGTCGCCGTTCTCAGACCCCGCCGGGATGCCCATCCAGCCTCTGGGGGCACGCGGGGTGCGAGGGGCAGTCGAGGTGCTCCCCGAGTTTTTTAACGGCCTCGCCGATCTCGAGGGGTTCTCGCGGGTTATCCTGATCTACCACTTCGACCGGTCCGAGGGCTTTGCCCTGCGCGTCGTGCCATTCCTCGACAACTGCGAGCGGGGAGTCTTCGCGACACGTGCGCCACGGCGGCCAAACCCGATCGGACTCTCGGTGGTCAGGCTCCTGGGCGTCGACGGGTGCCGGCTCTCGATCGAGGACGTCGATATCCTGGACGGAACTCCTGTGCTCGATATCAAGCCCTACGTCCCGTCGTTCGATGCGTATCCTGACGAGCGCAACGGCTGGTTCGGAAGCCGCTCGACCGATGCCGGGACGGCCCGGGCGGATGACCGGTTTTCGCGGGCGACGGACAGGACGGAGGGCTGATGGACGGGACGGGACATCTTTCGGATGTGTACGGCGACGCCATCGACTGGAACGCGATCTGGGCGGGGCGCAAGAGACGCCACATCGCGAACCCGGGGTACCGCGAGGGGGGGGGCTTCTTTCAGCAGAAAGAGAACGTCGAACGGTTCTACCCGAAAGAGATCCTCCCGAATCCCCGCGTTGAGCGGCAGCTCTTTCAGCTCGAACCTCCCGTGGGTGCTTCCGTGCTCGATATCGGGGCGGGGCCGGGAAACCTCGCAATCCCACTCGCGCAGCGGGGGTGCCGTGTGGTCGCGGTCGAGCCGGCAGCACCCATGCGCGAGGCCCTCGCCCGGAACGCTGCCGGGGCGAGAGTCGAGATCGAGGTGGTGCCGTCCGCCTGGGAAGATCTGGACCCGTGCGAGCTCGGCGGCCCGTTCGACCGGGTGATCGCCTCGTTCTCCCTCACGATGGTCGATATCCGCACGGCCCTCGCGAAGATGCATGCTGCCTGCTCGGGCGAGGTGCATCTCTACTGGTTCCTGACGCCGCCGCCATGGGGATACGTTCTCCAGGGACTCTGGCCCGAGATCCACGGCGCGGAGTACCACTTCGAGCCGATGGCCGGGTGCCTCTTCAACGTCCTCCTCCAGATGGGGATCATTCCGGTCTTCGAGCCCGAGTTTGCGGGGGGCGAACACCGGTACGGCACCCTCGAAGAGACGGTGAACGAGTTCGCCCACCGCGTGAACAGGCGGAAAGGCACGCACGACGACGTGATCAGGGCAGGGATCCGGCGCCTCTTCCGGCAAGAGGGCGACGGAACCTGGGTCCTCGACTACCCGAGCTGGAAGGCGCACATCTGGTGGAGCGCCCGGGACCAGGCTGTTTCGGAGGGAGTCCGCCCTGTATTCTGAACGTATCCCCGGCGGGAGGGCGTGATGGGCACGCGCCGCGAATTCGCCTGCCCTGCATGCGGTTACAGGGCCGTGGTCTCGGGAGGAGACGACTGCGGCTTCTTCGTCGCGACCCGCACGGGGGTCTGCACCCGCTGCAGGGAGGTGGTGGACGTGGTCAGCTCGGAGACCCCCTGGGACCCGGGGAGCAGCGCGTCCTACTGCTTCCTCCGCTGCCCCACCTGCGACGGCACGATCCGTCCGTGGCGCGAGCGGGCCTGCCCGCGCTGCGGAGGCCGGATGGAACCCGACGAGGCGGGCGTGGTGATACACTGGGACTGACCATGAGGGATAGAACCGGCCGAAGGGTTCGATCGAGGAGAGTATGAAGACAGATCGAAAAGACTGCTGGTCCGACGGGACCCCGATTACCGCCGAATTCCTGATAGACTGGATTGCTGCCAACCAATCGATCTGCTGGCCTGAGCGGTACCCATTGCCGGCATGGTTCTATTCGAATGTCGCCGAGGTCATCGCGCCCACGGTTCTTGACATCACGGCGAGGTATCACGATGACGGTCGACCCTACACCGAGGAGGAGAACCGCGAAGCGGTTGCCAGGAAGACCACGCTCCGGCTCTTCAGGATCTGGGGGCGCATCCGTCTGGGGACCCTCGCCTGTCGGAGGTGCGGGGGGAAGATCCTTGGCGCCGATTTCGTGTTCGACTGGAAGGGATCGGGCCCCTACAACCTCTGGCACTCGGCTTGTTTCGCCCTCCAGCAGATCGATCCGTTGCCTCTCTACACCCCTCCCTCGCGGAAGCGGACAGAGGCCGAACAGTTCAGGATCGACCTCGACGAGCGAAAGGGGATGATCCAGGCCGAACGTCGACGCCGGCGGCCCGCCGGCGATCTCGGGCGACGAGATGCCGCCAGGATCCCTCCCGGGTATCGCGAGGACCGGTGGTGATACGACGGCGATCGCCTGCGGGACGGCGAGTGATGCCGGGGGAGGCGTCCACGACGGGTGCATGAGAAACGATCGAATCGCGCGCGGACGCACCGGGAGAACGGCGATGATGACCCGGTTCCGGAGCCCCGTTCCCCTGTCCCCTGGGTAGGATCGCCGCCTTTACGGCCCCCTCCCGCCGGTGACGGAGGAGGACGTCCAGGCGATCCTCAACGGGCAGGAGGATTACGACCGGACCGTGGGAACTGAGCGAGTCATCAGCAACGAGAAGTTCGGCCCTGTCGAGATCAATCTCATCGTCGGATCGCTGGATACAGGTTTCCCTAACAACCTGTTGTAACAGTGAGGCGTTTTTCTTACGTAATGCGGCCCGTTCGAAGAAAGGTGGCTGCTGAGACAGTCGACCGCGATCTATTCTCGGCGATGTATGGAGAAAAGAGTTGCGATCCGGATCCGGTACGCGAATGGAGATCGTCTGGTTGGCCGGTACTTTTTATTACCCAGTAGCGGCTTGCCAATAGGGACATAATCGGACAGAATAGACGTCAACGTATGCCCATGGGCGCTGCCAAAGGTGCTGACACCCTCTTTCGCTGAGGTTGATTGATGCCCCGTCTTTCGCGGAAAGCGGCCTCAAAATCGCAGGAGGATGGCCTGAGAAGGGGATAATAAGGGGCTAGAGGTTGTTGAGAGCTAGACGACATCGGCGAAGTCGATCCGACCGTTGCCATTGTATTCGAAGGCCGAGATCGGTTCGTTCTCCCCGATCCACGCCATCTGGTTGAAGTACAGCACCACGTCCGCGAAGTCCGGCCGGCTGTTGCCGTTGACGTTCCCCGAACAGACCGTCCATGTCAGGGTCG
>JAAYEG010000068.1 GCA_012728895.1 Methanospirillum sp.
CATTTTTATTTTCATCGAGTCCGGGACCCCTCCCCCCTCCCCCCCCCTCATGAGTGAGGGGGGAGGGGGGGGGTGGTCCCCCCGTGTTTTTTTCTCTCCTCCTCTCCGCATGCCGGCATCAGTCCAGGCACGCAGGAATGCAGACATGACCGAACAGACAAAGGTAGGCGCAAGCCTTGTAGTCGACAGCGATCCTGTCGAGAACCGCGAGAAGGCCAAGCTCTTTCTCACGGTGTACCGTGATCAGGACTTCTTCATGGACATCACGCCCATGAAGCTCGCCGTCACCCTTGTGACCGGCCAGTGGGAGCCGACTATCGTGATCTCTTACGCCGAGACCGTGGCGGACCTGACGCTCGAGGATGTCCTCGAAGCCTTCATCACTAAGGTGACCGGGGACAACGCAAGGGCACTCTCCGTCAAGGTCGACCCGACCAACTGGGCCAGGACCGGCTTCGCCGCGGGCATGAACCCACTGGACATCACCGCGCTCATGCGGAACGGCCGTGAGCTCCGGCCGGACCTCGAGCACCGCTTCTCGTACGAGGACACGGAGAGCCTGGTCTCGTACCTGGCCTCGGTCGGGCGCGAGACCGGCCAGCACTTCCCCGTCGAATGTGGGCGGTACGGGGACGGGTCGCTCTTCCTGAAGAACCCGTCGATTGTGCCCGTGAGCCCGACAGCGAACTGGCGGACGCTCCGGCAGATCACAGAGGAGGACGGCGTCTCGCTCCGTGATCTCAAGCGTGAGGCCTACGACCGCCACCGGGCGCGCAAGGCGGCCCGAGCTGAGAAGCTCGCAGCGCTCGAGGACGCCCGCAAGGCCGGCGTCGCGCCGGGGATTCCGGTCCCCGCCTGATTCGCTTTTTCTGAACTGAAGGCCATGCAGGCCGGTCGCGTGACCGGTCTGTGGCTCGAATCCGATCCCAACCTTAGAACAGGTGCCATCATGAACTACCGACAGTTGATCGACTACGGTACGTACTGTCTCCGCGTCGATCCGATAGGGACCCGTCCCGTGCTGAGCAATCTGACCAAGGGCAATATCACGCTTGTCCAGGCCGAGAAGGCCCTCAACGCTGTGACCCGGAGAGCTGCATGGTAGTCCTCAAGCAACGCCAGTACTTCGAGCTGGCCTGCCCGCAGTGCTCGTTCGAGAACCTGATCGAGAGCGACGACGGTCAGGTTCACTGTCCCAACTGCTTTTGGTCCGGCTGGCCCGGAGACTGCTCCGTGGTCTCGGTCCAGACCGAGATCGTCGAGGAGGCCGACACCGGGATCACGGTCCTGTCCGGGCACGTCACCCTCACGCCGGGCCATGTGTACGAGATCGCTACAACCCCGATGCGCTGCCCGTTCTGCGGGGCGCTCGGGGTCGAGGCGGCCAATGAGACGGTCGGCGCGTGCTTTGCCTGCTACTCGGCCGTCGTGCTCGAGGAGATGGTGATCGACAGCCGGGATACCGAGCAGTCGTGGATGACCGTCGCCATTTCCCAGGAGCGGCGCACGCCGGTCGCGATCCCGGTGGCTGGCTAAAATGGAGGCCGAACACGCATGTGCGTCCTTGTAGCGCCGATCACCTACACCGAGAACGCGGCCAGCGTCGCTGTGAGTGTGCGGATCGGCTCGACTACGTATTCGACCGAGATCCAGACGGTATCGATCGACATCGAGCCCGTGCTCAAGCAGGCGCTTGAAATCGTTCTCGAGCAGGTACTCCGGGACTATCCCCGCGCGTACCTCTCGCGGCCGTCGACACTGGTCGTCATCTGATTTTCGAAAGACTATGACAGCAGAAGCAGTATCCCAGAGCTCCGCGGCTCAACACCCGGAGCTGCCCTTCATCGAGGGGCGCCCGCTCTGCGCGAGCTTCAACGCGAAGCTCCGCATGGTAACGAAAGACGAACTCCACAACGACGAGGCCGCGCACGAGGAGTACAGCGCCCTCTTCGGCTGGATCCGTTGGAAGCTGGACCGGCTGAAGACCCGCCGGTACGACACGCCGGAGGACTACGTCGAAGACATCCGGTCCTTCGAGGGCTACATGGAGAAGATCAACCTGATCCGCCGGCTCCACGGCCTCAAGGAGTGCTCGGCCGCGAACCTGAGCGACTTCGGGAGCTACTACCTGCACTGCCAGGAGCTGCCCCGCGAGATGCACTGGGAGATCCGGAACCAGGTCCTTGGCCGGTTCAGGCGGCCCGACGGCCGGCGTGTCCTGGTCTTGAAGAGCCTCCGGATCGTCAACGAGCAGACGTACGCCGAGACCCGGTTGCGCGAGCAGATGGACGAATGGGTCCGGATCATGCAGAATTCGGCGGAGGGCTGCCGGAACTACCTGAACTGGCTCACGGACGAGGAGCGGGCAGAGGCCCGGCAGCGGCTCGAGGAGACACTGGAACGGATCCTCGCGACCCATCCTGAGGCCGAGGTCGAGGCCGAGAGCGACACCGACGACGAGCGCGAGTGGGACGACCATGAGCCCTGCGACGGCCGCTACGAGAGGGACTGACGATGGGGGTCATGCGCGTCTGCCCGGAATGCGGCAGGGTCTACGAGACAGTTCTCGAAGGCCGGGACTGCCGGCGGCGGATCCAGGCGCAATACCCCCGCGAGGAGCGGTGGGTGCGCGAGCAGCTTGTCTCGGGCCTCTGCTCCGAGGAGTGCTGGACTAAGCACCTCGGGATCGACCCGAACGATCCTCCGCTCGATGATGGAGCACAATCGCCGTGATGGTCCATGACCGCACCAGCCGTGATCTCCACGTCGGTCTTCAAGCGGATGCTGACCTGGAAAGCACTTCACCCAGACTCCCCGGACCGGTTCGTCGCGTACCACGACCCGCATCAGCGACACTGCTGTGTCGTCGTCCGGATCCACCGGCTCAAGGCCGGCAGGAAGCTCCCCGGCCACCTCACGGTCTGTGAGCTACCCAGCCACCTTTTTCAGTCAACCATCCGGGTCGGCGGTGTCGTTACCGAGCTCGGATGGGCCTAGCCATGATCCGGGCATCGATCTCGCGCGCGAACTACCGCTCCGCGCTGAAGTGGGAGAAGGCCCGGCAGGGTGCCAGGTACCACTACCGGCCCGCCCTCTGCTCGCACGACGGCCGCCACACGGTCCGTTTCGTCTTCGTCAAGAAGAATGATCCGAGCGGCAAAGGGGGCACGGAGATCGTCATGCCGACCCGCGTGAACCAGGGCGTGACCTTCACGAAGACAGGCCATCAGGGGATCGAGCTGGAGTGGATCCCGTGAGTGAGAGGCTCTGCTCGACCTGTGCCAACAGCAGGCAGGACCCCGAGAACTGTTTCGAATACTGGTGCCGGCACTGGAACCTCTACGTCAACGGCCAGTACCCGCACTGGGTTTGCGAATTCTATGCAGCAGATGCACCGCACTAAGGCGACCGCGACGTCCGAAAAGAAGGACGTGTACACGGTTGTCACGAATCGTATTGTCGACCTCCTGAACCAGGGCATCGTGCCCTGGAAGCCCTGTACCAGGAACAATGGCTCCGTCAGGCTCCCCGTGAACGGCTACAGCGGCCACCGATATCAGGGCGTGAACGTCCTGACGTTACTCGGCGAACAGCTCGCCAACGGCTACGCAACGAATCGGTGGTTCACGATGCGCCAGGTCAACACGCTCGGCGCCCGCGTTCAGAAAGGGCAGAAGGGAACCCCGATTGTCTTCGCCCGGTACATCGATCGGAAGGAGAACGGCGAGGTGGTCCTCGACAAGGACGGCAACCCCGAGCAGCGCTACTTCCTGACCTACACCCATGGTTGGAACGGCGACCAGACGACCCTTGCGATCGATGTCCACGAGGAGGCTGGCCTGGACCCGGCGCTCCGCCAGAGCCGGGCCAACGACCTGCTCATGGGCTACCTCGCCCGCGAGCGAATAGAGCTCACCCACGTCGGGGCTCAGGCGTACTACCAACCCAGCAATGATCTGATCAACCTGCCCGACTTTTGTCGAGCGACCAGCCCGGCCCGATGGTTCGAGGCCGGCTTTCACGAAGCGGTCCACAGCACGGGTCACCCGAAACGTCTCGCCCGGCTCGACCCGGCCAAGCCGAACCCGAAGTTCGGTCCTGAGTACGCGAAAGAGGAACTGGTCGCCGAACTGGGAGCGGCCTACGTCCTCGCCGACTTCGGGATCTTCGAGGAGCAGGAGCAGAACCTGACCGACTACATCCGGCACTGGATCGGCGTGCTCCAGGGCAACAAATCCCTGGTCTTCCAGGCGTCTTCCAAAGCACAGACCGCGGTAGCCTTCATCAAGACAGGAGCAGCGGCATGACGGCCGAGGCAGTCTCGCCACCCGGGAGGGTCACGATATCGGACGAGGCTTGGGCGGAGCTCGTGCGGAAGACACGAGCCCGTAAGGCGACCGAGAAGTCGGAGTTCACGCTCCGGTGCGAGGAGACGTACACCGTGTTCGGCAACGGCATCCCGGAGCCGACGGAGCTGACGATCGCTGAGTTCGCCCGCAGCGGGTTCTTTAGCCAGGTGCCGGCTGGCATGTTCTACCGCTGGAACGTACCTGACCCGGCCACTCCCGGGCAGACGATCCGGGTCCAGAGCTGGTGGTTCGCGGACGGCACGTGGATCGGCATGGCCCACGACTATTGGGCTTCGACTGTGCGGTTCTTCCGGGGCGCTCTCTGCGATCACCAGTACCGGTCGCTGCCGCAGCGGTGGAACTGCTACCACGAGGCGATCTGCGTGAAATGCGGGCACTTCGACGCCTACGACTCGAGTGGTTGAACATGGCTGACACTAATCGGCCAGGCATGTCACCAGACGCCATGCTCGAGGCCTTGAAGAGTATGCTGGCTGTCGTCAACGACGCGATCAAGGAGATCGAGCTCCTCCAGCAGCAGACACTCGCTGAAGTGAGGGAGATCAACGCGGCTTCGCTGCTGCGTGACTCAATCGAGATCGGGACGCCAGGCAAGCAAGGGGTTGCCAAGTGCTATGTCAATGCGGCTGACCCTGAGGACGCGAAAAAGCGAATCGACCACATGCTCTTCCTGCGAGTCTACGCGAATGTGATGGGAGTGCAGATGTGGGCTGAGTCCGATGGAGGTACCAAGCTACCGGCCATGCCGGATAGTACGGATGCAATAGGCTGAACTGTTCCCCGCGATCGCCCTTGATCTTATCTGAGGCGATCGCGGTTTTCCAATATTCTTAGGCGATTATTCAGTTAGTGCCACCCATGCATATTCCTCAAGCGTTTCAATCAGCCGATCAAAGAGATCGACGTCCCGGTAATTATACCGGAACTCCAGTTCCTTGAGATAGAACGGGAACCGGGTCG
>JAAYEG010000069.1 GCA_012728895.1 Methanospirillum sp.
AAACCTCATGCCAGTTTGGACTATAAGGTGCCCGAAACGGTCTTCGTTGAACGATTGCCGCCGGAACGGATCTTCGGGTACGCACAGAGGTGGTTGTGTGAGTGAAATGATTCCGAGATCCTACAACAGGGTGCATGAAAGAGAAGGGTTAATACCCGGATCCGCCCATGATATGCTGCAGAGCAATCTGTGAGAGTAATCCAAATGGATAACAGAAGGTATGGCGGGCCGCGTGGCGGTTCCAGAAATTTCGGTAGCAGCGGCCCGAGGGAGATGACCAAGACGATCTGTTCGGACTGTGGTAAGGAATGCGAGGTCCCCTTCAAGCCCACGGAGGGTCGCCCCGTGTACTGCTTCGACTGTCTGCCGAAGCACAGGAAACCTCGCTTTTAATCTGATTTGGGAACTGCCGTTCTGGCATCTCCCCTTTTTTTCGAGAACGACCTGTTGAGCCGGTACACCAGGACCGTGAGGCTCGCCGCGAACAGGAGCTGCATGAGGATATTCGGCTCGAGCTCGCTCGGGACGACGAAGAGGATGAGGGCGTAGAGCGGGGTGGTCAGGGAGACGATGTCCTTGCGGGGCTTCAGGAACGCGAGGACGGCGAGTAAAACCGACCCGACCACGCACCCCCACCCGAACCTCCCGGGTTCCTCGATCAGGCCCGCCGAGGCGAGGGCGAACGCGAGGGCGATCCCGCCGAACGAAGCGAGCGGGACGCCGATCGAGAGCAGGAGATCCCGCTGCCTGTCTGATACCATACGGCTCAAGATCTCGTCACGGGGAGAGAAAGGGTTATGCGTCCCCGCTGTCGAGGCAGACGCGGTCTCCGAAGACCCCTTCGACCGTCTCGCCGAGCCGTTCGAGCAGCCCGGCCCGCTCCTGCGCCTTCTGCTCGGCCACGCGCAGCAGCCCGGCGCGCTCGTCCTGCAGCGCCGCGGCGCCGTGCTCGAGCTGCCTGAGACGCCCGCCGAGCCGCTCCCGCTCGAGGGCGACCGGCGAGGCCGCTAAGCCCCGCTCGAGCGCCCTGGCCTCGCCCGTGACGCGGGCGTGCTCCTCGATCCGGGCCTCGATCGCGGCGACGATCGCGTCCGGGCCGTCCCGGATCGGGTCCCCCTCCTTGGGGGCGATCTCGCCGGCGTCGATCAGGGCCTGCACCGCCACGAGCCCGGCGCGGAGCTGCGCCGGGACGGCGTCCGCCCCGTCCCCGAGCGGGGCGTCGAGCAATCCCTGGAGATGGTGGAGCTGCGTGGCGACCTGGCGGTCGCCCTTCCGGGCGACCAGCCGCTCGGCCCGCTTGATTACCCTGGCAAGCCCCGAGGCCTGGGCGCGGTGGGCGTCCTCGAGCGCCCGCGCCCGCTCCCGGAGTTTTTCAGCCGCCACCGTCTCTTCCGCGAGCGCAGCGGCCCCGGGGGAGGCGTCCAGCTCCGCCATGGCGGAGGCGACCCCGTCCCGCTCGCGGGCCAGGGTGTCGGCCCTGGCCGCCGCCTCCCCCGCCCGCCGCGACGCGTCCCGCTCCTCGCCCTCGAGCGCGGCGATCCGGTCGACCTGTCCCCGGAGGGCCCGGACGGCCCCGAGCGCCCGCTTCTCCTCCCCGAGCACGTCGGTCATCCGGTTGACGGCCCGCCCGGCGACGTCCACGCTCTTCTTGACCGCCTTCATCTCCTCGGGGAGCACCGCGCGCAGGTACCGCCCCTGGCCCCGGAGGGCCGAGACCATGCACTTCAGCTGGGCCGTGGCCGCCGCGTAGAACTCGTGCGGCCCGTCGGGGAGCGGGCGGGCGAGGCACGCCTCCATCGCCCGGACGAAGGCCGGGAGGGTGGTCCTCGAGATCTGCTCCAGCTTCGGGTGGAGGGCCGCGTCCCAGTCGGCGCCCTCGAGCCGGACGAGGAGCGCCGAGAGGTCAGCGACGGCCCCCCGCACCTCGCGGCCCGGCTCCTCGAACGCGGGGCCGACGCGCGCGGCGATCGCGGCCTCCTCCCCGTCCAGGAGGCGGGGGAGGTCCGCGAGCCCGGCCGTGACCGCGGCATCCTCCTCTCTCCGCGAGAGCAGGCCCCGCAGGAACCGTATGGGGGCCACCGTCAGTCGCTCCTCGCGATCTCTCGGAGCCGCTCGACCCCGTCGATCTCGGCGATCACTTCCACGACAGCGGGAGGTACGAGGGGCTGCCAGGGTTCGTCCGCCAGGATCCGGCGCCGGACCTCGGTCCCGCTCAGGCGGTCCCGCTCGTGCATGCTGTTCGACCGGACGCGGACCCCGGCCTCGGCGAAGAGGCGGAGAACGAGCGGGTTCGAGCTGTGGACGACCTGGAAGGGCGGGGTCATCGACTGGACGTGGGAGGCCCAGATGGCGTTCCGCCGGATGTCCTCGATCGGGATCACGTAGAACGGGACCCCGAGCCCCGCGAGCGAGCGGGTCAGCATCAGCACGCGCTCTCCGGCCGTGAAAGGGTTCTGGAGCTCGTGCGAGAGCTGGGCCGAGCCGATCCCGATCACGATCTCGTCCGCCTCGCGCGCGATCTCCTCGAGGACGGCCTGGTGGCCGTTGTGGTACGGCTGGAACCGGCCGATGTAGAAGACCCTCTTCATTCTCTCTGCACCCCGTTTGCGATCCTGGCCGCGAACGCGCCCGCGACGAAGCCCGCGTCGATGTTCACGACCGCGAGCACGGCGCAGGACTGGAGCATGGCGCCGAGCGCCGCCTGCCCGGCGCCCTGGAAGCCGTAGCCGGTCGAGACGGGCACCCCGATCACGGGCCGGTCGACGAGCCCGGCCACGACCGAGGGGAGGGTTCCCTCCCGGCCGGCCGCGACCACGAAGACGTCGCAGTCGAGCAGCCCCTTCAGGGCAGGGAAGAGCCGGTGGATCCCGGCCGCGCCGACATCGTAGGCGCACCGGACATCGCAGCCCATCTCCTCGGCCACTGCCCGGGCCTCCTCGGCGACGGGGATATCCGATGTCCCGGCGGTCACGATCCCCACGGTGCCGCCGCCGGACGGCCGGGCCCGGCCGTCCGAGACCACCAGGACGCCGGCATCCATCCGTCCCTCGACGGCGAGCCCGGCCTCTGCTGCCGCCGCGCTGAGGGCCGCCGCCTGCCCCGGCGAAGCGCGGGTCACCAGGCAGCGGCCCGAGGCCCTCGCGTGGGAGACCGCGATCTCCGCGAGCTGGGAATCCGGCTTTCCCTCAGCGAGCACGGCCTCGGGAAGGCCGCATCGGAGGGGCCGCCCGAGGTCGAGCCGGGCGAGCTCCCCCACCGCCTCGAGCCGGAGCCCCTCGATCTCCCGCGCAGCCTCCTCGAGCGGGATGATCCCTGCCCGGTAGCGGTCGAGCAGTTCCCGGAGCGCCCTGTTCGCTGGCATGATCTGCACTACAGATATGGGGGCGGGATAAATAACTGATCCATCCGATGTCGTACCTCGTCTACACCGCCTGGTTCGGGGCTGCCGTCGTCGCGTTTCTCTGGCTCCGGGACGCCCGGATCTTCTGGCGGACCGGGCTTCCCGGCTACCGGTCGGCCGCCTACCGGGGGGTGGTCTGCACGGCGCTCGCGCTCCTGGGCGTCGCGTTCACGCAGGCCTCGCGGATCGAGCTGCTGGGCCTGGGCCTGATCCTCCTGGCGCTCTATCTCCAGGGGAGGGGGGACCGGGAGAAGGTCTGGACCACGGAATCCGCCCTGGATCGCGCCACGGGAGCCGCGCCGCGGAAACAGAGATAACGCCCGGGACCGTACCCTGTAGGGATGCTGCAGCGACCGCGCGGGACGCGCGACTTCCTCCCCCACGAGATGGAGGCCCGTTCCGAGGTGGAAGGGCGGATGCGCGAGGCGGCTCGCCGGTTCGGGTACGGCCAGGTCCGGACGCCCGCCTTCGAGGAGCTCGAGCTCTTCACCCTCCGCTCGGGGCCCGGGATCGTCAACGAGATGTACTCGTTCGAGGACAAGGGGGGCAGGGCGCTCGCGCTCCGGCCCGAGCTGACGGCGCCGGCGCTCCGGCTCTTCGTGAACGAGGCCCGCGTGCTCCCGAAGCCGCTCCGCTGGTACTACGTCGACGACTGCTTCCGGTACGAGCGGCCCCAGAAGGGGCGGTACCGCCAGTTCTGGCAGTTCGGGGCCGAGCTGATCGGTGCCGACTCCGCCGCCGCCGACGCCGAGGCGGTCCTGCTCGCCGACGCCGCCCTCCGCGCGGCCGGCCTCGACTACGAGATGAAGGTCGGGCACCTCGCCCTGCTCCGGTCCCTTCTCGCGGACCTGGACGAGGGGGCGCGCCGGAACGTGATGGCGCTCCTCGACAAGCGCGAGATGGACGCGCTCGGAGGGGCGCTCGACGCCCTGGGGAGGGGCGACCTGCTCGGCCCGCTCCGGGAGCTCGTCTCGGCGACGACGCTCGACGAGGCGTTCGGGGTCACGGGCTCCCTCCCCGGGGAGGGGCGGCTCAGGGCGACCGCCGGGCTCCTCGAGGCGGCCGGGCTCGACTTCTCGTTCAACTTCGGGATCGTCCGGGGCCTGGATTACTACACCGGCATGGTCTTCGAGGGCTTCGCCGCGAACCTGGGGGCCGAGAACCAGGTGGTCGGCGGGGGTGCGTACCGGCTCGCCCATCTCTTCGGCGGCGAGGACACGCCCTCGGTGGGCTTCGCGATCGGGTTCGACCGCGTGATGGTCGCGCTCGGCGAGGTTCCGGTCCCGCGCCGGACCGTGGTCGCGGTCCTCTCGACCGCCGAGGGGCTGGAGGACGCGTTCCGCGCGGCCGCCGCTCTCCGGGGGGCGGGGCTCCGGGCCGAGCTCGACCTCTCGGGACGGGGGCTTGGGGCCCAGATGACCCGGGCCGCGAAGGGCGCCGACTTCGCCGTGCTGATCGGCGCCCGCGAGGCATCCGCGGGGGTCGTCGGGTTCAAAAACCTCGCGACCGGCATCCAGGAGACGCTCCCGCTCGAGGAGGCCGTCGCGCGGGCGGCCGGAAGGGAGGTGTCGGCCGCTGCCGATCGCTGAGGACCTCGCGCGGCAGCAGCGGGCGATCTCGATCGCGGAGTTCTTCGAGAAGAACAAGCACCTGCTCGGGTTCGACTCGCCGGTCCGCGGCGTGATAACGACCGTCAAGGAGGCGGTCGACAACGCGCTCGACGCCTGCGAGGAGGCCGAGGTGCTCCCCGACATCGAGATCGCCGTGAGACGGACAGGCCCCGAGACCGTCCGGATCGCGGTCGAGGACAACGGCCCGGGGATCATGCCCGAGCACGTGCCGTTCGTCTTCGGGAAGCTCCTCTACGGCTCGCGGTTCCACCAGATCCGGCAGAGCCGGGGACAGCAGGGGATCGGGATCTCGGCGGCCGTGCTCTACGCCCAGCTGACGACCGGGCTCCCGACCGTGGTGACCACCCGGACCGGCGCGCGGGAGCCGGCGCACCGGTTCGAGCTCCGGATCCGGGTCGAGACCAACGAGCCCGAGGTGCTCTCCCACGAGGAGGTCGAGTGGGACCGGATCCACGGGACCCGGGTCGAGATCGAGTTCCGCGCCTCGCTCGCGGCCAAGAAACGGCTGGTCGAGTACCTCAGGTCGACGGGCGTGGTGAACCCCCACGCGCGGCTCCGGGCCGAGATCGACGGCGAGGAGTTCGTCTCGGAGCGGGTCGTCGACGAGGTGCTGGTCCCCCCGAAGGCCATCAAGCCCCACCCGCTGGGGATCGAGCTCGGACAGCTCGCCAGGCTGGTCGAGGGCGCGAAGGGGCCGCTCGCCCCGTTCCTGGTCGACAGGTTCGTCCGCGTCGGCGCGAAGACCGCGGACGAGATCTGCGCGGCGGCCGGGCTCGCATCGACGGCCCGGGTCGAGTCCCTCTCGGGCGACGACCTCTCCCGCCTGCTCGGGGCCCTCCAGTCGGTCCGGGTGCCCCCGCCGCCGACCACGCAGTGCCTCTCGCCCATCGGCCAGGACCTGCTCGTCCGCGGGCTCTCGGCCGAATACCGGATGGACTTCGTCGTGGCCCGGACCCGTCCGAGCGCGGTCTACGGCGGCCACCCGTTCATGGTCGAGGCGGCGATCGGCTACGGGGGGAACCTCCCGGTCGAGGGGAGCGCGCACCTGATGCGCTTCGCGAACCGGGTCCCGCTGGTCTACCAGCAGGGGGCCTGCGCCGTGACCCGGTGCGTCGCAGAGGTGAACTGGAAGGCCTACGGCCTCTCGCAGGCCGGTCTCCCGCAGGGGCCGCTCCTGATCCTGGTCCACGTCGCCTCGACCAACGTGCCGTTCACCTCGGAGTCGAAGGACGCGATCGCGGCGATCCCCGAGATCGAGCGTGAGATCACGCTCGCGCTCCGGGACCTGGGGCGGGACCTGAAGACGTTCATCTCGCGGCGCGACCGGACCCGGCAGGCCGAGGAGCGCGCGCGCGCGGTCTGCGCGATCCTCCCCGAGCTCGCTGCCAAGGTGGCCGAGGTGACCGAACGGCCGGTCCCGGACATCTCGCCGATCGAGGGGCAGATCATGCGGAAGGTGGTGGCCAAGAAGTGGACCCTGGGCGGCCGGGTCGGGATAGAAGTCCAGAACCACACCGGCCGGGAGCTCGCGCTCCAGGTCTACGAGCAGTCGGGAGACCCGGCCGGGGACGCCGAGCCGGTGCCGGACTTCGCGACCGAGCTCGACGGGGTCGTGACCCGGGTCTGGCAGGTCTCGCTCCCGCCGGGCGGCGCCTGGCGCGCGGAGTACACGGGGTCGGGGAGCGGGACGATCGACCTCCGGGGCGTTGACGAGCACCGGAAAGTGGTGGTGGACCTGGATGTCTAGGAACGACCTCGACGCGCGGGCGCGGGCGGAGCTGCTCCGGATCGCGGAGGCCTGGTACGACCAGATGCACGGCGGCGAGGTGCCGTCGATCGCGCTCCCGACCAGGACCAAGCAGAACATCGAGTACGACGACGAGTCCGAGGTCTGGAAGTACGGCGAGAAAGAGTCGCTCCGTTCCGCCCACACGGCGAAGTCGGCGCTCCACCTCCTGAAGATGGCCTGGGTGATCGGCTTTCTCAAGCAGCAGCTCGCCGAGAACCGGTCGTCGACCCTGAGAGAGCTCTACTACATCTCGGAGGGCTGGAAACGGGCGAAGTTCGGGGCGCAGGAGGAGTCGAACCTCCTGATCGAGGACCTGGAGATCCTGACCGCGCTCCAGCGCGAGGCCTTCCACCTCCGGCCCGAGGAGGACGGCGCGACGATCTTCGGTCCGCTCCGGATCCGGGAGGCGACCCGGCGCGGCCCGCGCGAGATCCACTGCCGGGACGATGTCGGCGAGGCGGGTTACGCCATCCCGAACACCGTCGAGGGGCTGGAATTCCTCGAGCACGACGCGAGCATGGTGGTCGCCGTCGAGACGGGCGGCATGTACGCCCGGCTCCAGGAGAACGGCTTCGACGAGGAGCACCGGGCGATCCTGGTCCACCTGAAGGGACAGCCGGCCCGCTCGACGAGGCGGGTGCTGCACATGCTGAGCGACCGGTTCGACCTCCCCGTGACGGTCTTCACCGACGGCGACCCCTGGTCCTACCGGATCTTCGCCTCGGTCGCCTACGGCTCGATCAAGGCGGCGCACATGTCCGAGCTCCTCGCCACGCCGCGGGCGCAGTTCATCGGGGTCCAGCCGACCGACATCGCCGATTACCAGCTGCCGTCCGACAAGCTGACGGACAGGGACGTGCAGGCCCTGAAGGCCGAGCTGACCGACCCGCGGTTCGACACCGATTACTGGCGCCTCCAGATCAGACGGCAGCTCGAGCTGGGGCTCAAGACCGAGCAGCAGGCCTTCGCGGCGCGGGGGCTCGACTTCGTGACGAGGGAGTACCTCCCGGCGCGGCTGACCGAGATGGGCGTGCTCTAGCCGCCTCGCCGGCCCCGCGCGTGCGCGACCATGTCGCGGATCGAGGTCTCGAGCGCGATCGCCGGCGCCCAGCCGACCGTCTCCCTGATCCGGGAGGTGTCGGCGGCCTGCGACGGGACGGGGTCGGGCGGGATCTCGTCCGGGAGGCGGACCGGGAGCTCGGTTCCGACGGCGCGCCCGGCGATCTCGAGGACCTCGCCCACCGAGCGCGCCGAACCCGAGCCGACGTTGAACATCCGCCCCGCGATCCGGTCGTCGAACCCGTCCGCCAGGAGGAGCCGCAGGTACGCCGCGACCGCGTCCCGGACGTCGACGAAGTCCCGGCGCGAGCCGAGCCCGGCGAGCTCGACCTCCTCCCGGCGGTGTTCCGCGACCTCGAGCGCCTGGGCCACGATCCGGCCGCAGACGTAGCTTTCGGGCTGGCCCGGCCCGACCAGGTTGAACGGGACCGCGACCGCGACGGGGAGGCGGCAGACCGCGTGGTACCGGAGTGCGAGCAGCGCCTGCGCCGCCTTGCTCACCCCGTACGGGCCGGCGGGGCGGAGCGGGGCCGTCTCGGGGACGGGGGCCTCGCCGGCGAAGCCGTACGCGGACGAGGAGCCGACCACCAGGACGCGGGCCGACGGGGCCTCCGCGACGACCGCGTCCAGGAGGTTCCCGGTCCCGGCGACGTTCACCTCGAGCAGGTCCCGGAGAGGGCCGGCGTTCAGCCCGGCGAGGTGGAGCACGGCACCGGGAGCGGCTTCGCGGACCATCCGAACGGTCGCGCCGGCGTCCGTCAGGTCCCCCCGGACGGGGGTGACGCCCGTGCCGGGCGTGCCCTGCGGGATCGTCCGGAACGCCGTGACGACCTCCGGGCAGGGGCACCCGGGCTCGGCGAGCCGGAGGAGCAGGTGGCGCCCGGTGAAGCCCGAGGCGCCGGTGACGAGGAGCCTCATCCCAGGAACCGGTCCCGGTGCTCCTCGAACTCCCGGATCGAGCGCTCGTAGTCGTCGGGCCGCCCGATGTCGAGCCAGTAGCCCTCGAACGGGTAGCTGCAGACCGCCTCGTGCGCGCCCGTGAGCGCGTACATCAGGTCGTCGAACCCGAACGGCCCCGTCTCCGGGATGTAGCGGAAGACCTCGCGCTCCAGGACGTAGATCCCCATGCTGACGTCGAAGTGGTAGACCGGCTTCTCGCGGAACCCGGTGATCCGGTTCTCATGGTCGCGCTCCAGGACCCCGAAGTCGATCACGGCGTCGCGCCGGTAGGTGGCGATGGTCGCGAGCGCCCCCCGCTCGCGGTGGTAGTCGAAGAGGGCCCGGTAGTCGAGGTCGGTCAGGATGTCGCCGTTCATCACCAGGAAGGTCTCCTCGAGGCCGTCGATCAGCCGGAGGGGGGCGATCGTGCCGAGCGGCTCCTCCTCGTGGCTGTAGCGGACCGGGACGTCGAGCCCGGGGCTTCCCTCCAGGTAGGCCTGGATCAGACCGTGGAGATACCCGGTGGAGATCACCACGTCGTCGAACCCGGCCCGCCGGAGCTGGCGGAGGATCACCTCCAGGATCGGGTGGTCCCCGATCGGCATCAGGGGCTTGGGGAGGACGGTGGTGTAGGGGTAGAGCCGCCGGCCCCGCCCGCCGGCCAGGACGATCGCCTGCATCCGGCTACCTACACGGTGTAGACGCCGGGCTTGTAGCCGGCGATGTGGTCACGCATCCAGTCGATGGTCCTCGCGAGGCCGTCCTCGAGCGAGACGCCCGGGCGCCATCCCAGGACGTCGGCCGCTCGGGTGTTGTCGCAGACCAGCACCCGGACCTCGCTCTTCTCGGGCCGGACCCGATGGTCCTCGCAGAGGACCGTCGCGTCCGGGTTGACCTGGGCGAGGATCATCTCCGCGAGCTCGCCGATGGTGACACCGCTCCCCCGCCCGGCGTTGATCGTCTGGCCGATCGCGTCGTGGGACTCCGCCATCCTGATGAACGCGCGGACGGTGTCCGAGACGTAGGTGAGGTCGCGCACCGGGTCGAGCGAGCCCAGGCGCACGGTCTTCGAGGTGAGCGCCTGGGTGATGATCGTCGGGATAACGGCGCGGGTCGACTGGCGGGGGCCGAAGGTGTTGAACGGGCGCAGGGTGGCCACGGGGAGCCCGAACGAGCAGAAGTAGGACTCGGCGATCTTGTCAGCGCCGATCTTGCTCGCCGAGTAGGGCGACTGCCCCTGGAGCGGGTGGCCCTCGTCGATCGGGGTGTACCGGGCTGTCCCGTAGACCTCGCTCGTCGAGGTGTGGACGACGCGCTCCACGCCGGCCATCCGGCAGGCCTCCATGACGTTCAGGGTCCCCTTCACGTTCGTGTTCACATACGACTCGGGGGCGACGTAGGAGTACGGGATCCCGATCAGGGCGGCGAGGTGGAAGACGATTTCCCTGTCCTCGATGGCCTTCCGCACCGCGTTCCCGTCGGTGACGTCGCCGGGCACCACCGTGAGCCGTTCCTGCTCCGGCCCGAACCGCCCCTCGAGCATCCCCCAGTCGTTCCGGGCGTTGTAGTGGACGAACGCTGTGACGTCCGCCCCCCGCGCCACGAGCTCCTCGGTCAGGTGACTGCCGATGAACCCACCGGCCCCCGTCACCAGGACGCGTCTCTCTTCCCATTTCATCGGCATCAACCTCTCCAACGGGCAACCAGTTCTCCGTATTCTTTCTCGGCGCGAGGCATTAAGGTGCACCAGTCCCCGTCCTGCACGACCCGGCGGCGGGCGCGGGCGCCCAGGGACGTCCGCAGGTCGGGGCGGGCAGCGAGGCGGAGGAGCCGGTCGGCCAGCGCGGCGGAATCCCCGGGCGGGATTAGGAGCCCGTCCTCGCCGTCCTCGATCCACTCGGGGACGCCCCCGACGCGCGTCGCGACGCACGGCAGTCCCGCGGACATCGCCTCCAGGAGCGAGACGGGCGTGCCGTCGGAGCGGGCGGCGGAGACCCAGATCTCCGCCTCCCGGTAGTCCCGCGGCACCTCGCCGTGCGGGGACCGGCCGGGAAACGAGACGACCCCGTCCAGCCCGAGCGAGTGGACCAGGTCGCGCGTCCCGGCCCTGAGCGGGCCGTCGCCCTTCATGACCAGACGGAGCCGGGAGTCCTGCCGGTACGCCGCCGAGAAGCCCTCGACGACGGTCTTCGCGTCGTAGACGGGGTCGAAACCCCGGTTGGAGAGGACCCTGACAGTCCCCGGATCACCCTCCGGGGCGGGGGGCGGTGCGAAGAGCCGGGTGTCGACCCCGAACGGCAGGTACCGCACCTTCTCCTCCGGGATGCCGAAGTCTTCGACGATCCGGTCGCGGATGTTCTGCGAGACCGCCCAGACCAGGTCCGCGTGTTCGAGCACCCGCCGGGTGAAGGCGGCGATCAGCCGGCTTTTCCGCGGGAGGACCAGGATGTCGTCTCCCCAGGCCGAGACGACGGCCGGCCGGACGTCCAGGAACGGGAGGTGGAACCCGTACTTGGCGATGAAGTGGGCGTGGACGAGGTCGGGCTTCACCTGCCTGATGATTTTCGTTACCCGGAGGTGGCGGGGCCAGAACGCGAGGTAGAGGTTCCGGCCGGGCGAGCCGACCACGTGCTCGGTGACGCCGTCGATCGGCCGGCCCACCGGGTCGTAGGTGACCAGGTGGACCTCGTGCCGGCCGGCGAAGTACTCGCACCACCGCTGGGTGTGGATGCTCCTGCCGTCGGCGACAAAGCAGAGTTTCACGTCTCCGGACCTTCCCGGTTCATCGTACCCGTGATCATGGGCACTGACGCGTGATAATGCCCGTCGCACTCCCGGGGCGCCCCGACGCGGACGGACACCCCTCGCGGGGACGGGCGGCATCCCCGCCCGGCGGAGCGCGAAGCACGCGGGCGGGGCGCATCAGGGGGTTTCCAGTTCACTCGAGCGGAGCCTCTCGAAGACGGCGGCGAGCTCGCGGGTCCTGTTGAGGACCGAGTACCGCTCGCGGAACCGGAGGGTTCGCCCGGAGGGCTCCAGCGGGAGGGTCCCCGCCTTCCACCGCGCGTGCGCGTCCAGGATCGCCTCGCAGATCTCTTCGACATCCCCGGACGGGACGATGTACGCGGTCTCCGCGTACTCCTCGACCATTCTTTTCGCATCCCCGTCGGGCATCAGGCCCAGGATCGGCCGGCCCGAAGCGAGGTACGGGAAGATCTTTCCCGTCAGCACCTGCCGGTCCGTCCCCTCCTCGACCTCGGCGAACGGGAGGAGAAAGAGGAGGTGCGAGCGGTAGAGGAGCGCGTCCGCGTCGGCCTTCGTGAGCAGGCCCAGGTACTCGACGATCGGCTCGACCCCCTCCCGGCGGACCAGGTCGAGCACGAACGGCGCCGGCCGGCCGGCCCAGGCGAACCGGATCTCGTCCGCGGGGATCAGCCCCTCCCGGTGGATCCGGCCGAGGGCCGCGAGGAACCGCCCGGGGGAGCGCGCGCCGTAGAAGAACCCGGTGTACGCGATCGTGAACCGCGGGAACGGCTCGACCGGCGGGGGGATGTCGTCGGGGTCGAACCCGTTCAGGACCGTGGAGGACCGGTCCCGGACCGACGGGTACTTCCCGATGTAGGCGTCGCGGATCCCGGGGGTCGCCGTGACGATCCAGTCGGCCGAGGCGATGGCCCGGGCCTCCAGCCGCTCGTCGCGACGTCCCAGCGACGGGTGGATGTAGGGGGTGGGGTGGGGGCCGGGGGTCCATGCGTCGCGCAGGTCGAGCACGAACGGCACCCCCGTCCTCTCCTTCAGCCCGACGCCGATCCGGGCGGCCGAGAACGGGGGGCACGTGACCCAGACGAGATCGATCGCCTCATCCTCGATGATCCTGGCCCCCGCCCTGATCGCCGGGGAGGCCCACCCCAGGAAGACGTCGGGCCCGAAGACGCGCCGCTCCACCCCGAGCCGCCGGAGACCACCCTCGACCACGGAGAGGTTGTTGAGCGGGTTTGTCGCCCGGTGCACCGTGACCGGGGGCGGGACGGGGTCGCCGCCCGTCGTGGTGTAGAACCGGTCGGGGTTCCGGACCGTGAGGACGTGGACCTCCCAGCCGAACCGCGGCAGGTACTTCGAGAACTTGAGGGGGCGGACCATACCCGTCCCCCCGATCGGCGGGTACTCGTAGGCGACGAGGAGGACGCGCCTGTCAGGCGGGTCGGGGGGCGTGCCGGTCGAGGTCTTCCAGGATTCCATCCAGTATCTCCAGGTTCTTCTCCGACGAGAGGACGGAAGCGGCCCGGTGGGACTGCCGCTTGTAGTGTTCGATCTCCTCGACCGTGAGCCCTCCGATCCTGTCGGCCATCGCTTCGGGAGAGAAGGTCTCGGCGACGACCCCGAGGTCGTGCTCTCTCACGACCCGGGCCATCTCGACGGAGGGGCCGATCGCAATCGCGAGCCTGGCCTGGACGAACTCGAAGAGCTTGTTCGGCAGGGCGTGCCGCTCGTTGAACGTGGACGGCTCCAGGATGTAGAGCCCGATGTCGTAGGCGTTGATGGCCGACGCGATCTCCCCCATCGGTACGGGCGGGACGATCCTGACGTCGGGGCGCCCGGCGGCGAGCGCACGGAGCCTGTCGAAGTACGCCGCGTGGCGCGGGGAGGAGACCAGCATCAGGTCGAGGGAGAACCGTTCGTCCAGGTGGTCCATCATCTCGATCATCCGCTCCAGCCGGCGCTGGGGGTTCACGCCGCCGTGGTGGACGAGCCTGATATGGTCAGGGTCCACCGGGCCCGGGGCCAGGGCCCGGTACTCGGACGCGTTCGTCATGACGGTCGGGCGTACACCGAACTCCCGCCCGATCTCCTCCGCGATCCCGTCGCTCACCGTCAGGACCCGGTCGCACCCGCCGAGGTACCGGCGGTAGAGATGCCGCTGGTAGCCCTGGAAGAGGAGCCGCCACGAGAGGGAGTGCTCGAACTCCCTCGGCGCGTACTCGTGCGCGTCGAAGACCAGCCTCGCGCCGTTCCTGACCGCGCTGGCAAACGAGAGCGTGTCGGTGTCGTTCGCGATGATCAGGTCGAAGCGGCGGCCGCGGAACTCGCTCCGGAGCCTCTGGAGCGAGGGGCTGGTCGTCGAGAGCAGCCGGTACCGGCGCAGGAGCAGCAGCAGACCGTTGAACGCCGTCGACCAGGCGGGGTTCCCGGGAATCCGGTGGAACGCCACCCCCGGGACCCCCGGGTCCTCAAGGCCGATGCAGGTGACCTCGTGCTTTCTGCCCAGGTGGCGGATCTGGCGGTTGACGCGCGGGTCCCGCCCGAGGTCGCTGACGGAGATGACCAGGATCCTCATCGTCCACCCTCTTCCCTCGGCGCGACCCCGAATACCTCCATCCAGCGCGAGAAGCTGATCCAGCGCCAGATATCCGGGGAATAGGGACTGTTCCCCTGGACGATCCCGTCGAACTGTTCGAGCGCCGCCGGCGACAGGATCCCTTGCGACCGGTCGACGGCCCGGGCGACGAGGTCGCGAAGGCGTCCGGAGTCGCTCCCGGTCACCCATTCCTCCTCCGCCGTCGTGAAACCCATCTTGTCGCGCCGGGTCCGGATCGTCTCCGGGAGGACGCCCCGCATCCCCTCCCTGAGGACCCGTTTCGTCTCGCAGTCCAGGAGGCGGTACTCCGTCGGCAGGCCGGTCACGAACTCGACTACCCGGTAGTCGAGGAAGGGGACCCGGGCCTCGACCGAGTGGGCCATCGAGTTCCGGTCCTCCCAGTGGAGAAGGGCCGGCAGGCTCGTGTGGAGGAGCTGGACCCGCGCGGCGTCGGCGACCGTGTGGACGGCCGGGACGGATGACTCGATCGTCCCGGGGTTCCCCAGTCTCGTCGTGTCGATCCACGGCGGGCGGACCATCGGCGAGAAGATCGTTTTCTGCACGAAACGCCGGAGCCAGTCGGGGAACAGGTAGAACGCCGTCTCGAGGAGCATCTCGCGCGCCGGCAGGCCGAACAGGTCTCTCGCCTGCCGGATCTCGCCGAGGCAGCGGAGCCACGCACCGCTCCGGACGAGATCGGCGTACCGGACGGGGAAGAACGTGTGGTAGCCGCAGAGCTGCTCGTCGGCGCCCTGCCCGTCGAGCATCACCCTGATCCCGGACTGGGCGGCAAGCCGGAAGACGTTCCACTGCGCGTACATGCTGGTGGACACGAAGGGTTCGTCCTGGTGCCAGACGAGCCGGTCCAGCTCCTCGAGGAAGCAATCGATCGACGGGTAGTCGTAGTGCGCCTCGATCGCCCTGCCCGCGACGACCTCCTCCACGAATCTTTTCTCGTCGTACCGCGGGTTCAACGAGCACGCGGAGAAGGTCTGCTGCATCCTCTCCTCCCGCCCGGTTCCCAGCAGCGAGTCGACCGCGCAGACGATCGAGGACGAGTCCAGGCCGCCCGAGAGGCAGGAGCCGACGGGGACGTCCGCCCGGAGGCGGAGGCGGACGGCGTCGAAGAGGAGCCTGCGGAAGCGCTCGCAGGCCCGGGAAAAACTCGCCTTCGTCGTCTCCGGCTCGAGGGTGTAGTAGGTGAAGGGCCCGACGATCCCGGACCCGTCCAGGTCGACCTCGACCGCCTCGCCGCCGCGCAGCTGGTAGACACCGTCGAACAGGGTCTCGCGGGTGTGGTCCACCAGGGAGTAGGCGAGGAAGTCGAAGGCCCGCTGGCGGTTGAGGCGTGGCTCCCAGCCCGGGAGCACCGTGAACTGCTTGATCTCGGACGCGAGGGCGATGAATCCGGCGGGCGAGCGCCAGTAGTAGAGCGGCTTGACTCCGAAGCGGTCTCGCGCGGCGAAGATTTTTTGCGACTCGCGGTCGAGGACCGCGAACGCGAACATCCCGTTGAATCGGGAGAGACAGTCCCGTCCCCACTCGGCGAAGGCGTGGAGGACGACCTCGGTGTCGGTCCCCGTCCGGAATGTGTGCCCGAGGGCCGAGAGCTCGTCCCGGAGCTCGGGGTAGTTGTAGACCTCCCCGTTGTAGACGATCCAGTACCGCCGGTCGGGCGTGCACATCGGCTGGTGGCCGGCCGGGGAGAGGTCGAGGATGGAGAGCCGGCGGTGACCGAACGCAACCCGAACCCCATCATCCGTGCCCGCCCGGGGGTCCCGGACGATTGGGGAATACGCGTGACCGGATGCCAGAACGTTCTCCGGCGTATCCATCCCCCCGAAAAGCACCGGTTCCCCCTCGCCGAACAGCGCATACCCTTCGTCGTCCGGGCCCCGGTGGCGGATGGAGGCATTCATTGCCCTGATCCAATAACCGGATCCGGGTATGCCCCCGCCAGCTGATATGATCGCCGAGATGCCGCACATACGATTGAAGAACGTTGATTAAGCCCGAGATCGATTATTCACGAAGAGATGCAAGTAGTGTGTCTCCTCGCGAGTCTTAATCTGATCCCGCGGAGGCAACCGCTCGTCTTGTTGACCAGGGGCCCGTAAGTGCCAGAGAGGAAGTGTGTCACTCTAGCCCGATGCTCCGAGACAGCCACAAGTGTGACGGTTCCCAGGTGAATACGTGCCGACCGAAGGTAATCTTCGTCGCGAGCTGGTACCCCAACGAGGACCACCCCCTCAACGGCATCTTCATCCAGCGCCACGCCCGTGCGATCCTTCCGTGGTGCGATGTCGGGGTGGTCTACGTCCACCAGAGCCTCGGCCGTACCTGGAGCGAGAGGGAGGTGCTGGTGACCGAAGAGGATGGCATCAAAACGGTGCGGGTCTACCTGTCCCGGTCTCCGTTCGGGAAGATCCCCCTCAACCTGGTCTTCGAGCGGACGGTGAACTCCCCTCTCCTTCACGCCGTCCGGGGGATCGGGCACATGGTCCGCGAGCTCGGCGGCGTGGACCTCATCCACCTGAACGTCGTTCCACACCTGGGACTGGCGGCCGCCCTCGCGGCGCGGTACCTCGCCGTCCCGCTGGTCACCTCGGAACACTCGAGCCACTACCACAACGCACCCCCCGAAGGGCTGCAGCGCAGGATCGGCAGGTGGGTCCTGGAATCGAGCCGGGTCGTACTCCCCGTCTCGCGGGCCCTCGCACGGGATCTAGGCGCGATCGCGCCCGGCGCCCGCTTCCGGATCGTCCCGAACATCGTGGACACGTCGTTCTTCGTGCCCCCCCGGGGGTCCAGGGCGGTTCCCGTGAAAAGGATGATCCATGTCTCCCTGCTGCGGGACAGCGACAAGAACGTCTCGGGACTGCTCGCCGCCACCCGGCAATTGAAAGAGAGGAGGAAGGATTTCGAGCTGCATATCGTCGGCGACGGCCCGGACAGGAGCCGGCTCGAAGACCTCTCCCGGGCCCTCGACCTCTCGGATGTCACGGTGTTCCACGGCAGGGTCGACTCCCCCGGGCTCCGTGACCTGCTGCAGCAGTCCCACGTCTTCGTGCTGAACAGCCGCTATGAGACCTTCTCGATCGTGGGCGCCGAAGCGCTTGCGTGCGGAGTCCCGGTCGTATCGACACGGTGCGGCGGGCCGGAGGACTACCTGGATGGCAGCAACGGGATCCTGATCGATGTCGGTGACACCGACGGGCTGGTTGCAGCGATGGACCGGATGCTCGATTCCTGGGACAGGTACGACGGAGAAGCCCTTCACGCATCGATCGCCGAGAAGTACTCCGCAGAGTCCGTCGGGCAGCAGCTGGTCTCCGTGTACGACGAGGTCATCGGTCTGTCGCCTGGGGACTGATGGGCAACGCAGACCCAGTCCAACAATCTCGACTGAATTATCTATCTTCGTGATCAAGAAGTGACAAGGAATGAAACGGACATGGCTGGTTGGACAGGGAGGTCACTCGATAGAAATCGATCCAGACTGGTTAGTCCTGGATCTCGGCAGTGGCCATAACCCTCATCCAAGGGCCGATATTCTAGTGGATCGGGAGCTCGAAGCATCCACACATCGGGGGGGAGTGCCGGCAGCGATACCGGAAGGAAAGACACTGGTTATCGCAGACGCATCCATCGGCCTCCCTTTTAAAAATAAAACCGTGGATTTCCTAATAGCCAGCCATGTCGCCGAACACGTTGACAATCCAGCTTTGTTCATCCAAGAACTCACACGAATATCGCATAGAGGGTATATCGAAACGCCTGGTATACTCTCCGATATATTCCTGAACGAACCGTTTCACCCGTGGCGGGTGTGCCGCTCAGGCAACGTTCTCGTGTTTCGACGCAAGCGTTTTTTCCGACCGCTTTCAACTCTTTTTTACCGAATATTCTATTACGACCAGACGCGGCCGGGTCACATAACCGAGCCCTTCGACATCGCGATCGTTGACCGTACTGCCCGAAGATTACGAGGTTTTTTGAATGGCAAATGGTCACGGATTCCAGGTACGTATATGATTTTTTCATGGGAAAACCGTGTCAATCTGAAGGTAATCGAATGACTCGAAACTCACGTTTACCTTTTTATTCAAGTATCCCGTCGTCACTCTCTTGAGGATACATGGCTTTACTGAGAAACATCATCCTCACCCTTGGCTCGAGGATCTTGATCACCGTCATCGGGTTTGCGGTGCTGCTCCTCACAACGCGGTACCTCGGCGCCGAGGGCACGGGGGTCATCGGGCTGATCAGCGCGTCGGTCAGCCTGATCGCGATCTTCTCCGGTTTTATCGGCGGGAGCTCCCTCGTTTACCTCATCCCCCGCCATAAATTCTCGATCCTGCTCGTCCCCAGCTATCTCTGGGCCGTCCTCATGGTGATGGCCGGATCGGTGGTCCTCTCGGTCTTCAACCTGGTCCCGGTCGAGGTGATACCTCCGATCGCGATTCTCGGGGTCCTCTCGAGCATCGGTTCCATCAACCTGATCGCCCTCGTGGCGAAGGAGAGGATCGCGACCAACAATTCGCTCAGCGTTCTCCAGGCCCTGCTGAACATATCGCTCCTCTCCGTCTTCTTCCTCGTTCTCCAGACGCCAACCGTGGAGAAGTACCTCTACGCGATGTACATCTCCGGGGCGGTGCTGCTGGTCCTCGAATTCCTGCTGATACGGCGGTATTTCGACAGGTTGAGGGGGACCATGGGCGAGGTGCGGGAGACCATCCGCTCCATCCTGCAGTACGGTTTTCTCTGCCAGCTCGGGAACGTGGTCCAGTACCTCAACTACCGTGTCAGTTTCTATCTCCTGAATTACTTCGCCGGCGTTGCGGCCGTCGGGATCTATTCCGTCGGGGTGACCCTGTCCGAGAGCATCTGGATCGTGGGAAAATCTATCGCCCTCGTGCAGTACGCACGGATAGCGAACACCGACGACCTCGAATATTCCCGTGTCCTCACCCTCCGGCTCGCGAAGGCCGGGCTGCTCGCAACCACGGTTCTCGTGGGGGTGCTTCTGGTGATCCCGCCGGGTTTATTCGGGACGATCTTCGGGCCCGACTTCTCCCAGGTGTACTTCGTGATCGCCTCCATGGCGGTCGGGAACATCGCGTTCGGATACACGATGATGATCAGCCATTACTTCGCCGGGCTCGGCCGGTACCACGTCAACACCTTCGCGTCGGCCTGCGGGCTCGTGGCGACTGGTGTGCTGAGCGTCGCCCTGATCCCGGCGTTCGGGTACATCGGCGCCGGGATCACGGCCAGCATCTCGTACGGGCTCACCTCCCTGGTGCAGATCTGGTTTTTCGTCCGCCAGTCGGGGACGCCGGTCCGGGAGCTCCTGCCGAACCGCTCGGACGCCGTCTTTATCCGGTCGCTGGTCCGGGATCTCCTGGCACAGTATCTCGAGAAGCGTTGAGCCGCCGGGCAGCTTCAGAGAAAAAAAGTCCGCGATCGCTGCCACGACCTTCCCGGACGCCCGCCCGTCCCCGTACACGGGCATCCGCGGCCCGGTGGGCTCGGGCCGGCCGATGCCGGCGAGGATCGCCCCGCGGTCCGTTCCGGCCAGGACGTTCCAGCCGAGCTCGACCGTCTCCACCCACTCGGTCGTGTCGCGGAGCGTGACGCAGGGGACGCCGAGCACGAACGCCTCCTTCTGCATCCCGCCCGAGTCGGTCAGGAGCCGGCGGGCGGACCCGAGGAGCCGGAGCATGTCGAGGTACCCGAGCGGCTCCACGGCCAGGATGTTCGCGGGGAGCGCGAGCCCGTGCGCCGCCATCGCCTGCCGCGTCCGCGGGTGGACGGGGAAGACCACCGGGAGGCCCGCCTCGCCGACGGCCCCGAGGATCGCGCCGAGCATCGCGGGGTCGTCGGTGTTCGAGGCCCGGTGGACCGTCATCACCGCGTACTTTCCGGCAGCGAGCCCGAACCTCTCCATCACGTCGGATTGCTCGTCCGCGAGGACCCGGTTGAACTCCACGGCGTCGACCATGACGTCGCCCGTGACCCGGACCCCGTCCCGGATCCCCTCGCGCTCCAGGTTCTCGACCGCCGTCCTAGTCGGGCAGAAGAGGAGGCTCGAGACATGGTCGACGACCACGCGGTTCACCTCCTCGGGCATGGCCCGGTCGAACGACCGGAGGCCGGCCTCGACGTGGGCCACCGGGACGTGGAGCTTCGCTGCCGCGAGAGCGCCTGCGAGCGTCGAGTTCGTGTCGCCGTAGACCAGCACCAGGTCCGGAACCTCGGACTGCAGGACCTCCTCGATGCGGGCGAGCATCGCTCCTGTCTGTGCCGCGTGCATCCCCGACCCGACGCCCAGGTGGTAATCCGGCCGGGGGATCTGGAGCTCCTCGAAGAAGACGTCCGACATCCCCGCGTCGTAGTGCTGGCCCGTGTGGACCAGGACCTCGTCGAAGCGCCGCCGGATCTCGCGGGAGAGGGGGGCGCACTTGATGAACTGCGGCCGCGCCCCCACGACCGAGAGCACCTTCACCGGGCGGACCTCCCCGGTCCCTGGGCGTTCATCCTCTCCAGGGTTCGCGGTGCTGCGGGAAAAGGGTTGGTCTCGGGGATTCCCGGGAGGGGCCGGCCTGCGGGTCCCGGAAATGCCGGAGGTGCGCTGGCAGCCCCTCTTCAGGCGGGGCTCCGCCCTTCGAGCGCCGCGAGCACCGCCGCCGGGTCCGTCATGGGCAGCCCGCACGCGTGACCGCTGCAGACGTACGCGGTCGCCCTCCCGTCCACCATCGCCATCTCCTCGGTGAACGGCGCGAGCCGGCGCGCCGCCTCCCCCCGCTCCCCGATCGAGACGAAGAGCACGTTCGCCGAGGGGAGGTACGCGCGCTGCAGCGCCCCGAGCATGGCCGCCGTGTCGGGGGCGCCGTCCGCCCCGACCACCACGACCTCCTGCGACGGGCCGACGGCGAGGTCGAGGCCGCAGAGGAAGAGCGTCGCGGACGAGGGCGAGACCTCGAGGATGGGCGGATAGAGCCGCGCGACACCCGCCGCCCGCTCCTCGTACGACGGGTCGCCGAGGAGGCGCGAGAGCCGGAGGAGGCAGAGGTGCGCGACCGAGTTCGCCGACGGGTACGCGCCGTCCTGGACCTCCTTCGGCCGTACCGGGAGATCGGCCGCCTCCTCTCCGGCCAGGAAGAATCCCCCCGCACCGTCGTCCCAGAAGTCGCCGATCATCCGGTCGGCCAGCGCCTTCGCGGTGGCGAGCCGGAACGGGTCGAAGGTCGCCCCGTAGACCTCGAGCAGGCCCCAGACCAGGAAGGCGTAGTCCTCGGCCAGCCCCGCGATCCCCGCCTCCCCGTCGCGGTAGCGGTGGAGGAGCCGGTTGTCGGGGGTCCTGAGGCGGGAAAGCAGGAAGTCCAGCGCGCGGCAGGCTGCGTCCACGTACGCCGTGTTACCGAAGGTCCGCCCCGCTGCCGCGAGCGCCGCGATCGCGAGCCCGTTCCAGCTCGCGAGCACCTTGTCGTCGATCGCCGGCTTCGTCCGCTCCTCCCGCGCCGCGAAGAGTGTGTCGCGCGCGGACGCCGCGAGGGCCGCGACCTCCGGTGCCGGTCGGCCCAGCCCGGCGGCCACGTCGTCGACGGGCGATGCCAGGTGAAGGACGTTGTTCCCGTGCGCGCCGGGGTGGAACGGGTCGATGAAATTCCCCTCGGGCCGGACCCCGTAGACCCGGCGGAACACGTCTGCCTCGTCCGGGGAGAGGACCCGGTCGATCTCCCCCGACGTCCAGAGGTAGAACCGCCCCTCCTCCCCCTCCGAGTCGGCGTCCAGGGCCGAGAAGAAGCCGCCTTCGGGAGAGGAGAGGTCGCGGAGGACCCAGGCGATCGTGTCCTCGGCCATCCGCCGGCAGGCTTCGCGCCCCGTCGCCTGGTAGGCCTCGACGCAGGCGATGACCAGGAGGGCCTGGTCGTAGAGCATCTTCTCGAAGTGCGGGACCAGCCAGCGCGCGTCGGTCGAGTAGCGGTGGATCCCGTAACCGAGCTGGTCGTAGACCCCGCCCTGCCGGATCGCCGCGAGCGTTCGCTCCACCATCTCGAGCGCGTGAGGTTCGCCCGTTCGCCGCCAGTGCCGGAGCAGGAAGAGCAGGTGGTGGGACATAGGGAACTTCGGCGGTCTGCCGAACCCGCCGTGGACCGGGTCGAACTGGACGGCGAGTGCCCGGTACCCGGCCTCGAGGGTGTCGGGACCGATCCCGTCCCCGGAGCGGCTGCCGGCCGCGATCGCGAGCGACGACGTGATCGAGTCGGCCGCCTCGACGAGCGAGCCGCGGCTGTCGCGCCAGAGGCCGGCGATCCGCGGGACGAGGTCGCGCATCCCGGTCGCCCCTGGACGGGTCTCGCGGGGAAAGTAGGTCCCCGCGAAGAACGGGCGCCGGTCTGGGGTCAGGACCACCGTAAGGGGCCACCCGCCCGAGCCGGTCAGGAGCTGGCAGACGGTCATGTAGACCTGGTCCACGTCGGGCCGCTCCTCGCGGTCGACCTTGACGCAGACGAAGGTCTCGTTCAGTAACCGTGCGATCTCCGGGTCCTCGAACGACTCGCGCGCCATCACGTGGCACCAGTGGCAGGTCGCGTACCCGATCGAGAGGAAGACCGGGCGGTCGAGCGTCCTCGCCCGCTCGAAGGCCTCGTCGCCCCAGGGGTACCAGTCGACGGGCTGGCGGGCGTGGGCGAGAAGGTACGGGCTCTTCTCGTGGATCAGCCGGTTCGTGTGGCCATCGTCGGTCATCGCGAATCCTCGTCGCCCGCGTTGGGCGCGTCGGTATTTAGGGATAGCGGGTGACCGCGGCGACGGCCCGGGGGGCCGTCCCGCCTCCGCCGGGCAGGATTCGCGGGCCGGGTGCGGATGGACCCCGCCCCACCGGGACGCCGAACGCCGGACGTCGCCGGCGAGAAGTGCGGTGCCGGCGGGGTCGAACCGGCCCTCGCCCCCGGTCGAACTCTGCACGGCCAGACCCCGCGCACGGGGTCAGGGGCCGGGGGAGGGGAGGGTGAAGAAGAAGGTCGACCCCGTGCCCGGAGCCGAGACCGCCCAGATCCGACCGCCGTGCCGCCGGACGATCCGCTCCACCGTCGCGAGGCCGATCCCGTGCCCCTCGTACTCGTCCGCCCCGTGCAGGCGCTGGAACGGCCGGAAGAGGTTGCCGGCCTGGGCCATCTCGAACCCGACCCCGTTGTCGCGGACGAAGTAGGCGATCTCTGTCCCCTCGTTCGTCGCACCGATCTCGATCTCCGGTTCCGCAGCATGGCGCGTGAACTTCACGGCGTTGCCGAGCAGGTTCGCGAAGACCTGGCGGAGCATCGACCGGTCCGCGCAGCACGGCGGCAGTTCCCCGACGGTCACCGAGACCTCCCGGGAGGGGTCCTGGTCGATCACGACCGAGACCACCTCCATGACGAGCGGGGTCGGAGAGAAGCGTTCGGGGTTGAACTCCTGCCGGTCGAGCCGGGAGAGCGCGAGGAGGCCGTCGATCAGTCCGGCCATCTGCCGCACGGTCTGGCGGATCTCGTCGAGGTAGTGCCGGTCCCGGTCCTCCAGCCGCGGGCCGGCCGTCTCGGCCAGGATCGCGGAGTAACCGTCGATTGCCCGGAGCGGCGCCCGGAGGTCGTGCGAGACCGAGTAGGTGAACGCCCTGAGCTCGCCGACGGCCTCCTCGAGCTGGCGCGTCCGCTCCTCCACCCGCGCCTCGAGCGCGGCGTTCAGCTGCCGGACCTCCGCCTCGACCTGCTTCAACCGGCTGATCTCCACGATACCACCCCGGATCCCCGCGACGCCGCCGTCCTCCAGCCGCTGCGCGGAGTACACCAGGGCAGGGAACCCGGTCCCGTCGGCGCGCAGGCACAGAAACTCGGACCCGGACGTCTTCCCGCCGCCGAGAATCAGGTGGAACGCCTGCTCCACCCGTCCCCGATCCACGGGGGCGATCACCGAGAAGATCGTGACCCCCCGCGCGAGGTCGTCCTCGCCGAGCCCGAACGCCTCGAGGGCGGCGGGGTTGGCGAAGGTCACGGTCCCGTCACGGTCGGTCTCGAAGACCCCCTGCGGCAGGAGCTGGACCAGGTCGACAAACCGCTGCTCGGACGCCTCGCGCTGCCGAATCTGCTCCTTGAGCCGGTCGACCATGACCGCGGTCTTCCCGGCGAGGGTCGAGAACTCGTACCAGGTCGCGGGCCGGATCGCGTGGTCCAGGTCCCCGCCCGCGACGGCGTCGACGTCCTCCACGAGCTGCTGGATCGGCCGCGCCATCTTTCGCGAGACCGTGATCGAGAGGAACGCGCCAGTGAGGATCACGAGCACGGCAGCGAGCCCGTGGAGCGATCCGACCCGGTCCTGCTCGTCGGCGAGCAGGTTGTCGTTGTAGGTGAGCTTGGCGAAGATGCTCATGTCCGCGGAATAGGTCGGATCACGGAGGTCGATCGGCAACCACACGACCGTCCTGCCCGCGCCTGGGCCCGCGACGACCTGCTTCGTCCGGTTCTCCCAGAGGAGGTAGTCGAGCATGGCGGACTCCTCCGGCGTCGGGACATAGCTCGTGTTGTAGACCAGCCGCTTCTGTTTCTGGAACAGAAGCACCTCCTCGAGGTACGGGTCGAACGCCCTCACCTCGTCCACGACGTCGCTGTACTGGAGCTCCATCCGCTCCCGCTCGAACCGCTCCGAGACGAGCCCGAGCTCGATAACGTAGCGGTGGTCGGGAGTGGGCATGTAGCTGAACTTCGTGAGCGTCCCGTTGATCCAGTCCTGGATGACGCGATCGGGGTAGAACCCCGAGGTGTTGCGGATCCCGTCCAGGTAGGCGGTGAAGTCGGGGTAGATGACCCGGAAGTCCAGACCGACGTCGCTCTGCTTGGTGGTGTGGTCGATGACGCAGCGCTCGTCGATCGTGTAGATGTCCATGCCCCCGATCTGGCTCTTCAGCCCCGCTAGATCCATCCGGGACGGGTCGCCCCCGGCCCGCTCGTACTCCGCCATGACGGGGACGAAGGCTTCCTGCATCTCCTCGTTGTAGGTGCTGTCGTAGATCTTGAGCCCGGTGTCGATCAGGCGGAACGAGTTGTCGATGTGCGCCTCGGTCATGTTCCGGAGCCGCTCCTTGTTCGACCCGAGGCTGTTCATCGAGGTCTCGTAGCTGGACCAGATCCCGGCGAGCACGGCGGAGATGATGATCAGGAAGAGGACCCCCATCATCAGGTAGGAGAATCGCAGTTCTCCGCCGGCAGATCGCATCCGCTCCTCCCGAACTACTCACGGCCCTATAGGGGTCCAACAAGATAAAGCTATACCTTACGAGACCTTCAGTACCCGGGGATCGCCCGTTGCGAGCGCGAGCGCCCGGAGCGCGCTCGCCTCCTTGTCCTTGATCTCGAGCATCAGGTCAAGGTCGCGGCCGGCGCTCGCGGCGAGGAACCGGGCGAAGTCCTCGTCGTCGAGCGACTCGGCGTGCGTCCCGCGCCGCCGCCCGGGCGCCTGGGAGGCGTAGTCGACCATCGGGGGGCCGTCGGCAGGCTTCCAGGTCGAGGCGACCTCGTCGAGGAGGGGGCCGATCAACCGTCCGTCGCCGTGGACGGCGTGGTGGAAGACGTCGAGCACGACCGGGACGCCGCAGGCGCCCGAGACGGCGAGGCAGTCTCTGGCCGTGTAACGGCCGTCGTCGTTCTCGATCGCGAGCCGCCGGCGGAGACGGGGATCCAGCGTGCCGTGTGTCTCCACGAAACGGGCCATCGCGCTCTCGCGGTCGCCGTAGACGCCGCCGACGTGGACCTGGATCTTCGCGTCCGGGCCGAGCCCGAGGAGGTCGAGCACCTCCGCGTGGTACATCAGCTCCGTGACCGTCCTCTCGACGATCGCGGGGTCCTTCGCGTTCAACAGGTTGAACTGGTCGGGGTGCATCGAGATGCGGAGCGCATGTTTCCGGGCGAACGCCCCGATCGCGGCGAACCGGTCCGAGAACTCCTCCTGCCACGGCGCCGTGCAGACCGGGTGCGAGGCGAACGGGACGAGCCCGGAGCCGATTCGGAACGAGAGGATGCCGCGGTCCACGTTCCAGGAGAGCACCCGCTCCAGGCAGTCGAGGTTGTCGCCGACGGTCCTGAGAAGCCGCCCGTCGGAGTACGATGCGAGCCGGAAGGTGTGGTTCGCCGTGCAGCCGATCGCGCGGTTGATGCACGGGTACCCGATCCGCATGCAGGTGGAGGTGGTCGCCGCGTGTATTTATCTGCAGGGTTATCGGCCATGGCGACCATACTCTCCTGGTGGACAGCCAGAGCACGCTCGCGGACGGGGATCGCGGGGAACGGGCGCTCCGGGAGCTCCTGGACACCGAGGGACCGAGTGACCGCGCGATCCTCCTCTTCCGCCGGATCGTCCTCGATCACTACCGGGAATCCGGCCGGCGGATGCCCTGGCGTGAGACGACCGACCCGTACCGCGTCCTGGTCTCCGAGGTGATGCTCCAGCAGACCCAGGTCGACCGGGTCCGCCCGAAGTACGCCGGGTTCCTGGAGGCCTTTCCCGATCCCGCGGCGCTCGCCCGCGCCCAAGCGGCGGACGTTCTCCGCGCCTGGCAGGGGCTCGGGTACAACCGCCGGGCCCTCGCGCTGCAGCGAGCCGCCGCCCGTATCGTCACCGAGTTCGGCGGGCGGGTCCCCGACGACCCCGACGTCCTGGAGACCCTGCCCGGGATCGGACCCGCCACAGCCGCGGCGATCGCCGTGTACGCGTTCGGCCGGCCGGTCGCCTTCATCGAGACCAACGTGAGGCGGGTCTTCCTCCACTTCTTCTTCCGGGGCATCAGCGGCGTCACGGACGCCGAGATCCGCCCGCTCGTCGAGCGGGCGCTCGACCGGGAGCGTCCCCGCGAGTGGTACTGGGCGCTCATGGACTACGGCACCCTGCTCGCCAGGACCGTGCCGAACCCGAACCGGCGCTCCGCTCACCACGCCGTCCAGTCGCGGTTCGAGGGGTCGGCCCGCCAGCTGAGGGGCCGGGTCCTTCGGGCGCTCGTCGAGGCGGGACCCCTCTCGAGCGCGGAACTCGCGTCCCGGACGGGCGCCGATCCCGCGAGGCTAACGGAGATCCTCGGAAAACTCCGGAGCGAGGGCTTCGTCGCCGAGGAAGGCCCGGTCTACCGGATCCGCGACACTCCCCCGACCGAGCAATTCAAGTAGGTGCGCCCTCGAATCTCTAATGTGGACAGGAAACGGGTCAAGGACTACATGACCTACGATGTCGTCACGGTGGACGTCGGGGGGACCGTCCTGGACGTCTTCGAACGGATCAAGACCACCCTCCACGACGGCTTCCCGGTCGTCGATCACGGCGACGAGGTCGTCGGCTACATCGCCGCCCGCGACCTCCTCTTCGTCCCCCCGTCCACCCCGATCTCCGAGGTGATGTCGAGCCACCTGATCGTCGCCGACCCCGAGATGAGCATCAGCGATGCGGCGCGCGTCATCTTCCGGTCCGGGATCCAGAAACTCCCGGTCGTCGACGAGAAGAACCGGCTCGTGGGGATCGTCTCGAATTCGGATGTCATCAGGTCGCAGATCGAGCATGTCTCCCCCGAGAAGGTCTTCAACTTCATCACGACGCTCAAGAAGCTCTACGGGATCGAGCCGGGCCTCCGGCGGGGCTCGGTCCCGATCGCCGGGCTGCTGCCGACCCAGTCCAAGATCTACGAGGACGAGCTCGAGGGGCGGGTCTACGAGCTCCGCAAGGGACTGGCCGAGCCGCTGATCGTGGTGCAGCGCCCGGGCCGGTTCATCCTGGTCGACGGTCACCACCGGGCGATCGCCGCGAAACGGCTCGGGATCGAGCACCTGGACGCCTACATCATCGAGGTCGACGAGGACGTCGAACTCGGCATGGAACGGACGGCCCGCTCGATGCACCTCGACTCCCTCGACGACATCCAGGTGCTCGACTACGCCCGCCACCCGCTCGTCGCCCTGACGCACCGGCTCGTGAAAAGGGTCTAGGGCCGTTCACGACCCCTCGCAACGCGAGTCGAAGCGGTCGTTCAGGACGTGCTCCTTCACGACCGTTCCCTCGGGCACGATCACCTCTGGCCAGAGGCGAGTCTTGGAGTGGATCACGACTCCGCGCTGGAGCATGGTGCGGGGCCCAATCACCGTGTCGTTCTCGATCGAGCAGCACTCGCGGATCACCGTGTCGTTGTCGATGATCGACCCGGAGACGGTGCTGTTCGGACCGACCATGATCCGGTCGTAGAGCGAGGAGCTGAAGATCTTCGCGTTGGCCTTGATCGCGCAGTCGTCGCCGATTGAGGTGTACGGGCCGATCAGGGCGTTCTCCTCGATGATGGTCCCCGACCCGATGGAGACGGGGCCGATGACCTTCGCGTTGTTACCGAGCGAGATCGAGTCCCCGAGCAGGACCGGGCCCAGGATCTGCGCCCCCTTCATCGAGAGATTGCCGCTGATGTTCGTGACCGAGAGGCGCTGCAGGATCCAGCGCTCCGCTGCCCGGAGGGACGACGGGCTTCCGACGTCGGTCCAGTTGCCCCGGGCGAGCCAGCCCTTGAGGCTCGCCCCGTTCTCCATCAGCCCCGGGAACAGGTCCTTGGCGAAGTCGAACTTTATCCCCGGGGGGATATAGTCGAAGATCTCGGGATCGCAGACATACATCCCGGTGGAGGCCAGGTTGCTGAAGATCTCGCCCGGGCCGGGCTTCTCCTTGAACCGGAGGATGTCGTAGTTGGCGTCGATCTCGGCGATCCCGTACTCAGACGGATCGTCGATCGAGATCAGCCCGATCGAGACGATCCCGTCACTCCGCCGGTGTTCGCGGTAGAACTCGAGCACGTTCAGGTCGGTCACGTGGTCGCCCCCGACGACCAGGAACGGCGACCCGTCCAGGTACTCCTGGGCGTTCTTGACCGACCCGGCCGTCCCCATCTTGACCTCCTCGCGGACGTAGGTGATGTCGACCCCGAAGAGCGACCCGTCCCCGAGGGCCTCCTCGATCGAGGACCCGAGGTAACCGAGCGTGATCACGATCTCGTTGAAGCCCATCGTCGAGAGGTGGGCCACCAGGTGTTCGATCGAGGGACGGTTCACGATCGGAATGCAGGGTTTCGGACGCTCAAAGGTCAGGGGGCGGAGGCGGGTCCCCTCGCCTCCGCACATGATGCAGACCTTCATCATCACGAGATGAGCCTTCATCGGGTTTAAGGGTGCTGAAGGGGCCCCGGGCAGGGAACTCGGACCGGATCCCCGGATAAACCCGGGACGGAGCGCGATCCGGTCGACGGGACGGGAAATGTTTAATAACATCCTTTGGCGTCGAGGGACCCGGACCGCTGAAAAAAGAGGGGAACGATACCGTTCGCCGGCCCGGACACTGTTTATTCTTCGATGCCCAATCCAGGCCTGAATATGACGTTAGGAGACCTTTTTCCGGATAAATTCGCGAGAACAGAAAAGGAATATTTATTTGAACTGGTGAGATATAGTGTAGGAAGATAAATTTATTGATAGTGCCTCTGATGCAAAATCAACAGAGTCCCGTCGACCCGCTGAGAACGGCCGTCCAGGCCCGGAATCCGGCAGCTGCCGGAGAGATCGTCCGCGGTTTTTCGGGGATCCAGAAACGGAAGGAACGGGCGAACCGGATCCGCGAGGGCAACTCGGTCCTGGTCGAGGCAGCCCTCGTGCAGGAGGAACCGGCATACCTCGAGCACCTGCAGGAGCTCGAGAAAGAGGAGGTGGATCTCCTGATCGAGCGCCTGACCGGTCACTACCTCGCCAAAGAGGACGAGCGCTGGATCGATGCGATCCTGGGGATCACGGGGCAGCTCGATCGGAAGAGCCACCAGTCCCGCCTCCTGTCGCAGGTCTCCCGCACCCTGGTCGAGTCCGGGGTCCGCGAGCGCAAGCAGGTTCTGATCGATCGGGGCGTGGAGCTGTTCTCCAGGGTCGGTTTTCGCAAGTACCGTTCTGCCCTCTTCATCGAGGTGCTGCCGTCCCTGATCGCGTGGGGCGTCACAACGCGCCGCATCGAGTACCTCCGGCATGCCCTCGACCTGGTGCCCGAGGTCAACGACGTCTCCGAGCGGGCGAACCTTCACTGCGACATCGTGACCGCGATGGTCTCGATCGGGATCGCCGGGCGGGAGATCGAGGTCGTTTTCGAGGCACTCCGCTCCGCGAGCGTGATCCTGCAGAAATTACGCCGGATTCACTGCACCTCTTCGATCGTCCAGATGGTCTGGCGTTCCGGGCTCTCCCGGGAGATCGCGGACATCAGGACGGTCATGGGCGCTCTCGCCGACGTGCCCGAGCCCCAGCGGGTCGAAATCTACGGGTGCCTCGTGCAGGAGCTGCTCGAACAGGTCCGGGACCGGTCCCAGCTCTACTCGATCCTCCTCTCGCTCGAGCGGGACTCGCCCGAGCTCCGCAGCCACCTGGTGATCCGCCTCCTCAACAAGGCCGAGACCTCGGGCGACTACTGGTTCATCAAGAAGGCGCTCGAGTTCAACGGTCGGATCACCGACACGGCGCAGGTCCCCGTCCGGGAGATCGTCCACTCGGGGATCCTGATCGCCGAGAAGACCCGGAACGCCGAGATCCTCATGGCGGTCCTGCCGCTCGTCGACCGGCTCTACGACCCCGAGGCGCTGACGCGGACCTACCTCCAGTTCACGAACACCCTGCTGAGAACCGGACAGTTCTACGACGCCATCGAGACCCAAGCGAGGGTGGATGTACGCGACAAGCACCACCGGCACCAGATCGAGGAGACGAGCGTCCGCCTCCTCAAGGAGGCGATCCTCCGCGACGAGATCGACCTGGTCAACTCCCGTGTGCTCTCGATACTCGCCCCCGAACAGGCAGAGGCAGCGATCTATCGCGCCGTGTTCGAGTTCTGCAAGGAGCGCCCGTTTGCCGAGATGGCGGGCCAGGTCGGTGCGATCGGGGGCCTCGCCGCGCTCCACCCGCAGGCGGACCGGCTCCTGCTCGACTCGATAGAGGTCCTGATCGAGCACGGGTTCCTGGAAGAGGGTGACCCCGAGGTATTACTCAGGCTCACCGAGGGGATCCTCGAGGACGAGGCCCGGGAGGGCGCGATCGCCCACGTCATCCGGAACCTGACCGCGATCGGGGTCGAGAAGCGGAGCCGGGACTACATCCAGCGCGGGATCGGGCTCGCGTCGAACATCGGGGGGCAGCACACGCGCTCGGAGGCCCTCTTCGCGGTGATCGAAGCCGCATCGCAGCTCGCGGTCGACCAGTCCGACCTCGACCTCCTGCGGCGTATGAAGTCCTGGTCGACCTCCCTCCTCGCGAAGGAGTACGCGACCGCCGCCATCGGGAAGATCGTGCAGGGGATGATCCGGTACGCGATGACCGAGAAGACGCCGTACGCGCTGGATGAGGCGGACCGGATGCTCGGGATGGTGGACGATGCCCGACTCCAGCGCGAGCTGCGCGACCGGGTGATCGAGACCTACATCCGGGTCGGCTGCCTCCGCCTGGTAGGTGGGACCGCCGCCAACCAGTCGCCCGACTTCGAGGACGAGGTGCAGCCCTTCCGGCAGGCGCTCGCGCTGATCCGTCAGCACGCGGCGCCGGACCAGGTCTCGCTCAGGCTCGCGGGGGCGATCGATATCGTCCTCTCGTACGCGGAGCGGTCGAACTCGTCCGCCTTCTTCGTGCCGCTCGCCCTCTTCTCGCTCGAGATCGAGAATCCGCTCGAGCGGGACGCGATGATCACGCGGATCGCGGCAGACCTGCGCGAGATCGTGGAACTCCTCGACTCGACCGACCCGTACGAGGTGCTCACCTACCTGCTGATGCAGCTCGATCAGGCCGAGACCTCGCCGCTGATCATGGACCTCGCGAGCCAGCTCAACGGGCAGGTCAAGGACCCGTACACCCGGCTCTCCGGGATGGCGACGCTGGCCGATATCCTGGTGCGGCAGGACCGCCAGGAGCAGGGCCTCCGGCTGATCGACGGGATCCTGGCCAGGCTCGACCGGCTCCCCCACCGATTCCAGCGGATCCTGATCCTTGCCGATATCGCAACCCTGCTCGTCGCCACGGACGAAGCCCGCGCCAGGGACTGCCTGGAGCGGGCGATCGGGCTGCTCGACGAGATCGAACCCGACCGGGCATCGTTCGTCCGTGTCCAGCTCGTCCTCTCGATCGTGAGTATCAACGCGGTCAACCGCACCCCGGACCACGTCCCGCGGGCGATGGCGATCATCGAGGGGATCGAGAGCCCCGCCGACTACATCGAGGCCCTGATCGCTGTCTCGAACATGGTCCGCGAGAACGCGGGGGCCTGCCGCGAGATCCTCCGCCTCGTCTCGCGCTCGATCGAGGCGATCCCGAGCCCGTACGAGCGGGGGACCGCGCTGCTGAACGTGATCCCGATCGCCGAGGTCTGCGGTGAGACCTCGTACGTCGAGGTCTTCCTGGGCGAGGTGGAGCATGCCATGGGCCAGATCAACATCCCGTTCATCGTCGCGGTTCTGAAACGGGCGCTCATCCAGCGGCTGGTGGCGATCGCCCAGCGGCGGGACTCCGAGCGTTTCACGGCGAGAGCGATCGAGGTCGCCCGGGGAATCGAGGACGATGACGTCCGGCACGAGGCCCTCCGAAGGCTCGGCGCCGACCAGATTCCCCAGGTCCCCGACAGCGTCCAGGGGGCCGTCCTGGACGCGAAGCGGCGGATCTACACGGGCGAGTTCTCGAAGAGCATGATCGCCTCCGTCGACCGAACCCTGCACGCGCTCCAGGACCGGGCGCTCCAGGCGAGGTATTACACAGAGCTCTTCGTCGCAGCTAAGGAATCGGGCCAGGAGAACCTGGCCGAGAAGTTTCTCAGGTCGGCGATCAATGCTGCAGAGATCATCCGGCCGCTCCCGCGCCGGGTCTACGTGCTGGGTAACATGGCGCTCAAGGTCTTCGCGGCCCGGGACGAGACCCGGTCGAGTGACATCATGGACATGGCCGGAGAGGCCGCGACGAACATCCGGGAGTACCGCCAGCGGGACCAGATCTTCGACGAGCTCGCGATGGTGATCCGGGTCATGCAGGAGCTGCGGGTATGAGGACGGTTGAGGTCCTGATCTCGGGCCGCGTCCAGGGGGTCGGCTTCCGGGCGTGCGCGAAGAGGATCGCCGACAGCCTGAGCGTGGTGGGAGAGGTGATGAACCTCGCAGACGGGCGCGTCCGGCTCGTGGTGACGACCGAGGAGATGGTCCTGGAGAAGCTGGTCTCGATGCTCTACGGTTGCCCGCGGGCGATCGTGCGGGAGGTCCGGGTCGTGGAGAGCGAACCGCTCGCCTTCGCGGACTTCTCGGTCCGGAAGGGGCGTCTCTAGACGATCGCAAACTCGCCTTCGCGCTCCAGGGCTTTCACGAACCTCTGGACCTGCAGGTCGATCCTGGCCCGGTCGATCGAGCCGCGGAGGCGCGCCGAGGTCTCGCGGACGAGGTCGTCGGCCAGGTGGCAACGGTCGGCGGTCCGCTCGAACGCGGCCGGGTCGAGCCCCTCGCGCAGGAGGGCGAAGACCGGCCTGTCAACCATCTCGGTCCTGAAGCACTCGGAGAGGTCGAGAACGAGTCCCCTGTCGCCTGCGGAGAGGATACCGACGGAGGGGTCAAGCCGGGCGCCGATGCAGGCGTGCAGGACGGCGACCGATAGGTAGCCGTACGAGAGAGTGAGAAGGGCGTTCACCGGGTCGTGGTGCGGGCGGTGCGTCCTTCTTTTAAAGCCGAGCCCGGGGGGGAGGGTCCGCGACATGATCTCGTAGTACATGTCGCCGATCATCCGGTGAACACGGCGGAGCTCCTGGAGCAGGACGAGGTTGGGCAGCTCCGCGAGAAGACCCCGGACCAGCTCGAGTTCTCCCTCGTAGAGGTTCGCCTTCGCCTCGTCCAGGAGCCCGAGCCGTGCGTGGGCGGCGAACGTGACGATGGTCGTCGCGACGTTGTGCATCGGCATCGTCTCCTGCAGCCGGCGCATCCGCTCGTCGTCGCGGTCGCCGAACGGACGGACGACCGCGACCGGTTCGCCGTCGGGCTCGAGAAAGGTGACCCGGATGCCCTCCCGGACCAGCCGGTCGACGGTCCCGGTCTGGATCGTGTGGCGGCCCTGGAGCAGGAGGTGCCGGAACCCCTCGAGCGGATGATCGGTGACGACCGACCCCTGGCTGACGATCAGGCGGCCCGGGGCCGAGCGTATGTGCGCGCCGGACCCCCGGACGACGAGCCAGTCCATGCCCTCGGTCACGGTACTCCAGATGTCGTGCCGGCAGGAGAAGAAGGTTGTTGAAAGGGGGGGTCAGGAGGCGCTGGGCTGCCCGAGCAGCACATCCTGGATGTTGTGCTGCCTGTTCGAGAGCTTCTTCGCCTTGAAGATGTTCTTGCCCTCCTTCCCGATCGCGATCCCGCGGTCCTCGTCGCGGACGTCGACGTGGGCCACGAGGCCCCGCTCCGATTCCTCGAAGTCGACCTCGAGTACCTGGGCCGGGAGGAAGCAGTTCTTGACGAACTGCTCGGCGCTGTCCGAGTACTCGACGACCTCGATCCTCTTGCCCATCGCGTCCGAGGCCTTCTTGATCGAGGCTCCCTTCTTGCCGATCGCCAGCCCCATCTCGCCGGGGTTGACCACGAAGATGATCCGGCTGTTGCGCTCGTCGATGACGCAGTCGCGCGAGGATGCGCCGGTGAGACTCTCGAACTCGGCGATCAGGCGCATGCAGTCCTCGGTCAGAACGATGTCGGTCATGGTCAGGTCCTCTTCAGGCTGATGATGTCCGACTCGCCGGGGTTGACGACCGCGAGCGCGCTCACCATGTGCGGTTTGCCGCAGGCCTTGCCGAGCTGGACCGACGAACCGTCGAAGGTATAGACGAAGACTTCCGACTCGCTCGTCAAACTGTCCCGGTACGCCTCGGGGCAGTTCTTTGCTACGACGACCATGCTGGCCTCGCCGTCCATGACACACCGCTCGGTCTCGTGCTGACCGAGCACCACCTTCCCAGTCTTGATGGCTTTTCGAAGGGATACGTTGAATTCCATTGAATTTCCTCTACGTTCTCGACTTGGCGACCAGCTTGACGTCGCCCGTTCCGAGCTGGATCGGCTGGCCGACGATCACGTTCTCGGTCACGCCGTTCAGCTCGTCGATCTCGTTCGCGACGGCCGCGTCGAGCAGGTGGTTGACCGTGACCTCGAACGCAGCGCGCGAGAGGACCGACTCCTTCTCGCCGGCGATGCCGTGACGGCCGATCTGCTTGACCTCGCCGTCCATGCACATCATGTCGGCGACGAGCATGATGTGCCGCACGTCGACCTTGATCCCCTGCTCACCGAGGGTCGCGAGGGCCTCGGCCATGATCGCGTTCCGTGCGGCCTCGATGCCGAGGACCTGGGCGATCTCGCTGATGTTGTTGGTCCGGGTCCGAACGGTATCGACGCCGGGGACCTCGAAGACGTCCTTTAGGTTGGAGCCTTCAGTATAAAGTATGTACTCACCGCTCTCTTTCCGGACAACGACCCGCTCGATATCGTCGATCCCCTGCACGATCACGTTCCGGACGTGCTCGGCGAGCTGGAAGAGGTTCTGATATTTCTCCTGGTCTTTCGGCGTGAAGATGATGACGTGGTTCTCGGGATCGGCCTCGACCTCGAAGTCGCGATAGTGGCGTCGATCGCGGATCTTTTTCTGCGCCGTCTCGACGATCATCTCCATCGAGATCTTGCGCTTGGCGAGCACGGCCTGGTTGACAGCCACGAGCACCTGCATGTTCTCCATGTCGGTCGTGATGTCGCCGAACTCGTGGAGCGGGGCCGCCTCGATCTGCCACGAGACCATCCGCGCCCGGTCACGGTCCTCGTTGAACTCGGACGAGAGGTAGATGGTCATGGTGGGGGTCGAGGGCTCCTTGCGGGCGTCCATGATCTCGATCAGCCGCGGCAGGCCGAGCGTGACATTGATCTCTGCCACGCCGGCGTAGTGGAAGGTCCGCATCGTCATCTGCGTCCCCGGCTCACCGATCGACTGGGCCGCGATCACCCCTACCGCCTCGAGCGGCTCGATCCGGGTCTCTTCGAACTCGTTCTGGACCGCCTCCAGGATCTCCTCGAACTGTTCCTCGGAGAACTCCTTGTCTCCCAGCGAGTCCAGGAGCTGCTGACGTGTTAGCGGCGGGAAGTCGGACGACTCGATCCGGTCGCGCATCGCGTCGGTCAGCATCAGACCTCCTCCTTGAGCACGGACTCGACGATCCCCTTCACGTCGACGGGGTCCCCGAACGAGCCCTTCATCGGGTCGGTCCCGTCCTCGCCGTAGTGGTACTGGATGATCCGCCCCATCGTGGTCCGGACCGTGCCGTCGTACGCGACCTTCAGGTCCTGGAGCGCATTGATCAGGCGCCGCTGGAGGTAGCCCGACTGGGATGTCCGGACGGCCGTATCAACTAGGCCCTCGCGCCCGCCGATCGCGTGGAAGAAGAATTCGGTCGGGGAGAGCCCCTCCTTGTAGGAGTGCAGGATGAACCCGTGGGCGTCCGCCCCGCGGTCTCTCCGCCGGTAGTGGGGCAGGGTCCGCTCCTCGTACCCGCGCATGATCCTCTCACCGCGGACAGACTGCTGGCCGATGCAGCCCGCCATCTGGGTCAGGTTCAGCATCGAGCCGCGGGCGCCCGAGACGGCCATCAGCACGGCGGAGTTCCCGAGCCCGAGGTGCCGGCCCGCGATCTCGCCCGTCCGGTCTCGGGCCTTGCCGAGCACCTGCATGATCTGCATCTCGAGCGTCTCCTCGGGCGTCCGCCCGGGCATCGGCTCGAGCTGTCCCTCCTCGAAGATCCTTATCCTCCGTTCGACGTCGTCCTTCGCCCGCGCGAGCTCCTCCTCGATCTGGCCGTGCTCGGTTCTGGAGAGGTCCTCGTCATCGATCCCGAACGAGAAGCCGTCGATCATGATCGCGCGGATCGAGAGCTTGGTCACGTCGTCGATGAACCGGCTCGCCCGGTCCATGCCGAAACGCCGGATGATGCGGTTCAGGATCGCCCCGTCAAAGGCGCCGATCGCCTTCTTGTCGACCGTGCCGGAGACGAGCTGTCCGTCGACGATCCGCACGTAGGCGTCACGCTCGCAGTCCACGTGACGGCACTCGTCGCAGTTCACGCAGGACGAGGCGCGGAAGACCATGTTCAGGTCCGAGGGCAGGATCATCGAGAAGACCTGCTTGTTCGACCAGCGTGGAGTGCCGTCCTCGTCGATCCTGCCGGGCTCCGGCAGGTGATCGATCTCGCCGTACTTGAGGAGGTAGAGGACCTCGGACTTAGTGAACCAGCGCAGGTCGTGGGTCAGCATGAAGATCCCCGAGATGTGATCGTGGATTCCCCCGATGATGGGGCCGCCGAACCTGGGCGAGAGGATGTTCTCCTGGACCGCGATCAGGATCGCGGCCTCAGCCCTCGCCTCCTCGGTCTGCGGCACGTGGAGGTTCATCTCGTCCCCGTCGAAGTCGGCGTTGTACGGCGGGCAGACGGCGGGGTTCAGCCTGAACGTCTTGCCGTCCATCACCTTGATCCGGTGGGCCATGATCGACATCCGGTGGAGCGACGGCTGCCGGTTGAAGAGGACGATGTCCCCGTCGCGCAGCTGCCGCTCCACCGTGTAGCCCGGCTCGAGCTGCTCGGCGATCGTCTCCAGGTTGTCACCCCCGAGCCGTAACCGCCGTTTGTCGGGCCGGATCACGTAGTTCGCGCCGCAGGGATCCCTGAGCGTCCGCCTCTCGGGGCCCCGGAGCACGAACTCCCTCATCTCCTCCAGGTTGTGGGTCGTCACCCTCACCGGCACCGTCATCTCGACGGCGATCGAGAGCGGGACGCCTACCTCGGTCACCGAGAGGTTCGGGTTCGGGGAGATCACCGTGCGGGCCGAGAAGTTGACCCGCTTGCCCGACAGCGAACCGCGGAACCGGCCGTCCTTGCCCTTGAGCCGCTGCGAGAGGGTCTTGAGCGGCCTGCCCGAGCGGTGGCGCGCCGGCGGGCAGCCGGCCACCTCATTGTCCAGGTAGGTCGTGACGTGGTATTGCAGCAGCTCCCAGAGGTCCTCGATGATCAGCTGGGGGGCGCCCGCGTCCTGGTTCTCCTTGAACCGCTGGTTGATCCGGATGATGTCGACGAGCTTGTGCGTGAGATCGTCCTCGGATCTCTGGCCGTTCTCCAGGATGATCGAGGGGCGCATCGTGACCGGCGGCACCGGCAGCACGGTCAATACGGTCCACTCGGGCCGCGCGACATCCGGGTTGATCCCGAGCAGGCGCAGGTCCGAGGGGGGGATCCGCTCGAGCCGGGCGCGGATATCGGCCGGCGTCAGCTTGTGCTCGCTCTTCCTGCCTTCCTCGAGCAGCACCTCCGAGAAGGTGGTCGGCTTCTCGAAGTTCACCTTGAGCTGGAGTTCCCCGCAGTGCGGGCACGCCCGCTCCTTCTTGATGTCCTTCTCGGTCAGAACTTCCCCGCCGAGCTCGTCATCCGCCGTGAGCGAGACCTTCTGGATCTCGTCGGGCGAGAGGAGGAGCCGGCCGCAGGACCGGCAGGTGACCCGGAGCAGCTTCCGGATCAGGCGCGTGTACCCGACGTGGATGACAGGCTTCGCGAGCTCGATGTGGCCGAAGTGGCCCGGGCAGTCCGCGGCCTTCTGGTCGCAGGTCTTGCAGCGCAGCCCGGGATCGATCACCCCGAGCGCGAGGTCCATCAGTCCCTGGGGGTACGGGAACCCGTCGTCGTCGTAGGTATCCGCCCAGATGATCTTCCTGACGGACATGGTCCGGATCTCCTTGGGCGAGAGAAGGCCGAACGTGATCTTTCCGATGCGTTTTGGACTCGGCATGTGTCGATTACACCTGGTCCTCGAGGACCATCCTGGGGGCGATCCCCATACTCTTCATCTCGTCGAGCAGGAGCTTGAACGCGTAGCTCATCTCGACGAGGTAGATGTCGGTCTCGGCGCCACAGACGAGGCAGCGGGTCGTGTTCCGCTTCCGGTCGAGCATGGCGACCATGCCGCACTTGGCACAGACGTACTGCTGGACCTTGTCGGACTCGTCGAGAAGGCGCTCCTTCAGGGCCATCGCGGCCCCGTGTCCGATCATCACGTCGCGCTCCATCTCGCCGAACCGCAGACCGCCCTCTCGGGCGCGCCCCTCGGTCGGTTGCCGGGTCAGGACCTGCACCGGCCCGCGCGAACGCGCGTGCATCTTTGACGAGACCATGTGGTAGAGCTTCTGGTAGTAGATGACGCCGATATAGATGTCGGCCACGAACGATTTGCCGGTGATCCCGTCGTACATCACCTCGCGCCCGGTGGGAGCGAAGCCGAACTGCATCAGCTCCGCGCGGAGGTCGGCCTCCCGTTCGCCCGAGAACGCGGTCGCGTCGATCCTGCGCCCCTCGAGCGAGCCCACCTTCCCGCCGATCATCTCGAGCATGTGCCCGATCGTCATACGGGAGGGGATCGCGTGGGGGTTGATGACCAGGTCCGGGACCTGGCCGCCCTCGGTGAACGGCAGGTCCTCGGGAGCCGAGATCAGGCCGATCACCCCTTTCTGCCCGTGGCGGGAGGCGAACTTGTCCCCCACCTCGGGCACGCGAAGGTCCCGCGTCCGGACCTTGACGAGCCGGGACGAGTTCTCGCCCTCGGTGATGATCACGGTATCGACGATCCCCCGCTCGTTCGAGCGCATCGTGACCGAGGTGTCGCGCCGCTTCTCGACCGTGATCAGGTCGGAGGTCGGCTCCTCGAGGAACCGGGGAGGCGAGGTCTTGCCGATGAGCACGTCCTTCTCGCTGACGATCGTCTCGGGGTTGATGATGCCGTCGTCGTCGAGGTTCACGTAGAACTCCTCGCCGTGGGCGCCGGTCACCTCCGAGTCGGGTATCTCGATCCGGTCGACCTGCCCGCCGGGATACCGCCGCTCCTCCCCCTCGTAGGTGCGGAAGAAGTGAGAGCGCCCGAGCCCGCGGTCGATCGAGGCTCGGTTGAAGATGAGCGCGTCCTCAATGTTGAATCCCTCGTACGAGAGGATCGCCACCACGAAATTCTGACCGGCAGGCCGGTCGTCCGACCCGATCACCTCGTTGGTCTGGGTGCGGACGAGCGGCTTCTGGACATAGTGGAGCTGGTGGCCGCGCGTGTCCGGCCGGAGCTTCAGGTTGGCCGAGCTGAACCCGAGCGCCTGCTTCACCATCCCCGCGCCCATCGTGACCCGCGGGCTCGCATTGTGCTCCGGGAACGGCACGTGGGCCGCGCCGAGGCCCAGGATCAGGGACGGGTCGATCTCAAGGTGGGTGTGTTCGGGCGTCAGCTCCTCCTCTCGGATCGCGATGAAGAGGTCCTCCTCCTCCTCGGCGTCGATGAACTCGACGAGCCCCTGGCGGACCAGGTCAGCGAACTCGATCTCGTTCTGCTCGAGCCGCACCAGGTCCTCGTTCGTCAGCACGGGCCGCCCGTTCTCGACCACGATCAGCGGCCGGCGGGCGCGACCCCGGTCCGTGTGGACGATCACGTCGCCGTTGTACGGCTTGTACGAGGCGTTGACCTCGGTCGAGAGCGCCCCGCACCGGCGCATCCGCCGGATCTCCCCGACCAGGGTCTCCGGGTTCTCGACGAGCCCGATCAGGGCCCCGTCGACGAAGACCCTCGACTTCTTCATCTGACCGCCTCCCCCTTGAGCCCCTCGACACCCATCGCGTACAGTGCCGAGAGCACCTCGTCATCGATTTGGACCCCCTTCGAGATCTCGACGAGCTGGGCGAAGTTCTTCACCAGGCCGCAGTTCGGCCCCTCCGGGGTCTCGCTCGGGCAGATCCTGCCCCACTGGGTCGGGTGCAGGTCGCGGGCCTCGAAGTGGGGCTGAGACCGCGAGAGCGGCGAGATGACCCGGCGCAGGTGCGAGAGCACCGCCATGTGGTCTACACGGTCCAGGAGCTGGGAGACGCCGGTCCGGCCGCCGACCCAGTTCCCGGTCGCGAGCGGATGGAGCAGCCGCTCGGTCAGGACGTCGGCTCGGACGGCCGTCCCGATCGAGAGGTCGCGGTGGCGCATCGAGGCGCGCTCGAGCTGGTACTTGACGTCACGGGTCAGGCGGTTGAGCGAGATCCGAAAGAGATCCTCCATCAGGTCGCCCGCGAGCTTGAGCCGCTTGTTCGAGTAGTGGTCCTTGTCGTCGATCCGTCGCTTGTCGAGCACGAGGTCGAAGCAGGCCTCGGCCATCCGCCCGAGGAAGTGGGCCTTCGCCAGGCGGACACCCCGGACCGCCTCCAGGTAGCCGTCGTCCTCCTCGTTCAATCCGAACGGCATCAGGTAGTTGAGGTGGGGCAGCAGGTAGTTGTCGAGCACGAACTCGGCCCGCTTCCGCTGGTAGTCTCGCGTCTGGTTCGGCGCGAGCTTCTTGCCCACGTACATGATCCCGCAGTCGACCGAGTCGCACGCGGACTCCTCGAGGTTCTGCATCATGAAGGTCAGGATATCCTCCTCGGTCGAGACCGCCTCGACGACCGCGTGGTCCGAGTCCAGCCCCAGCGCGCGCATCAGGTCGACGAACTTGAGATGGCCGGCCACCGACGGGAACGAGACCTCGAGCAGGTTCTTCTTGTTTCGCTCGACCACGACCAGGGCCCGGTACCCGCGGTACTGCGAGAAGACCTTCGCGACGTAGATCCGCTCGTTGTAGCGCTCGGTGAACTCGGTCATGATCTTGTTCGAGGCGAGGTCCTCGAGGGTCATCAGCACCCGCTCGGTCCCGTTCACGACGAAGTAGCCCCCGGGATCGAGCGGGTCCTCGCCGTGCGAGGTCCGCTCGTCGTCGTTCATCCCGAAGAGGTTGCAGGCCGTCGACCCGACCATGATCGGGAGCTGCCCGATCGTGGTGACCACGGGTTCCTGCCGCTCCCCGCTGGTGACCAGGGTCATATCGAGCTGCATCGGGGCCGCGTAGGTGAGGTTACGGAGGCGCGCCTCGCTGGGAAAGAGATCCCCCTGCGAGCCGTCGGCCTCCCGCACGAGCGGCTTCATGATACGGACCTGGCCGAGCTCGACCCAGACGGGCTCGTTGGACTTGCCGCGGTTCTCGATGTCGGTCTCGATGACCCGCTGTTCGTCCACGACCTTCTGGAGGTTGTGGGCGAGAAAATGGTTGAACGAGTCCAGTTGATGTCTCGCCACGTGCTCGTGTGAGAAGTAGGCCTTCGATAATATGCTTCTGTCTAACAGAAAATCAACCCCGGAATTGGTTTATTTCTTGGGACGCCTGATCACGAGCCTGTAGGCCTCCGCAATCCCCGCGGTCTGGCTCTGCCGGATGACTCGGATGACGTCGCCGACCTTGCCCCCGATCTGCTTCACGGCCGCATCGTCGTGGTAGATCTTCGGCAGCTGTTCAAAGGTGATGGAATAGCGCTCGAGGAGGGCCTGCACCTCGTCCGCGCTCATGACCTGATGATCGGGGACCATGACATGGTCCAGCACATTCAACTTGATACTCATCTGCCCCTCCCGCCCCGGGACGACTGCACGTTTGGTCTGCATCGCCAGATCAAAAACCGGAGTCGCCTCGGTGGAAACGGGCCCGGAGGGATTTGAACCCCCGACCACCTGGTTAAAAGCCAGGCGCTCTGCCAGACTGAGCTACGAGCCCTTCCGTTCCTGCGACACAGCATTAAGAAAATGCGGGATTAGGAGATAAATGTTGGGACCGTGACGCCCCGACCCGGTCGGGGTCACACCGTCCCCGGTTCGTTCAGGGAGAGCGTCATCCGGTCGCGGAGCTCGCGCAGCCGTTCCTCCTGGAACGCGATGTTCGTGTTCATCGAACGGATCGCCAGCGCAAGCTCCTCGCTCACCCGGACGTGTGCGTCGGAGAGGTTGTACGTCGACTCGAGAAGGGACATCAGCCGGCGGTTCACCTCGATGGTCTTCGCGAGCCGGGTGTACTCCTCGACCACCGGTTCGTCGATGCCCGCGTCGCGGGCCGCCTGGACGTCCCCCCGAATGCGGTTGGTCCGGTCCAGGACATGCTCGATCACGTCGTAGAGCTCGCGGTGGGTGATCGGCTTCATCACGTAGTCCTCGACGTAGATCGCGTACTCCTGGGCCTCCTCTGGGGTGAGCTGCTTGGCGGTCAGCATCATGACCGGGATGTCCCGGGTATCGGGGTTCGTCTTTATCCGCTCCAGGGTCTCGCGCCCGTCCATCGGCTCCATCATGATGTCAAGCAGGATCAGGTCCGGTCGCTCGGTCCGGAGCAGGTCAAGGCACTCCTGTCCGCTGTACGCCTGAAGCGTCCGGTACTCACCGCGCTCGAGCATCGTCACGAAGACATCGACGATGAAGGTCGAGTCGTCGACGACCATGATGGTGTGCATCAGAGTGCCTCCCCGATCCTCCTGGCGATCTCTCCGACCTGCGGGTCGATTGCCGACGGATCGGCCCCCTCGGCGAGAACGGACGCGATCAGCACCTTCTCGCCCGCATCGTGGAGGAGGACGCATCGACCCGGATCGGAGGAGATCTGGACGGTGACCGGTGGCGGAAGACCGACGATTCCGGCGGCGGACTCGGCCGAAGCGAGCACCGACGCGGTCATCGCGGCGAACCACCGCTCCTGGATCTCCCCGGGAAAGGACCTGCCGATCATGATGCCGTCCTTGGTGACCAGCGCGCAGCCCTCGACCCCGTCGATGGCCCTGACCTCGATCATGTATGCCGCAATTCGCTCCTTCAACATGGTATCTGCCTTCAACGCCCGGGGGAGTCTGGTTTGAGTGTACAAGAGGTTGAATTTATATTTATATATTCCTCAACGACAATCCTGTTAGTGCCGCTTCTATTCATTAAATTCTGGAAAGTACGGCGCAGACCGAAAAAACGTGCACATTATCCTCGCATCAAGGATTTCGCTGCCGGCCGATCGTGGAGGATCTCCTCGACACCTGACCCCCTGAGAAGGGGCTGTGTGATCTCTCCTGGTGCTGCTGATCCCGCGTCCATCGTCTCCGGGTATCATGGCAAAAAGCAAGGCTTCCGTCCGCACGCGGGGCCGTTAACCTGATCGACGGCGTGGCGGGGCCGGTACAGTGTACCGCCGGCCAGACTTTTTAAGGAAGAAGGTCGCGGTGTGAAAGCAAGAGGAGGGCGTTCGGGATGCACAGCGTTGAGCGGCGGGGCCTGCCGTGTGGACGACCGGGGCATGGCTCGCCGCGGGTACAGCCGTGCCTCGCCCGTCCGGGGGGCTCATGCACCTGAGGCCCCCGAGCCGCGAACATGCCGATGGCTACGACGACGAGGCCGAGAGGTGCGGCTGGCTCGGCCCTGCCGTGACGTTCGGTCTTGCCTTCATGCACATCGAGCCCGGCTGGTCTGTCCTCGATCTCGGTATCGGGACCGGTCTGGGCTCCGCACCCTTCCACCGGGCCGGGTGCCGGGTGACCGGCATGGACATCTCGGAGGAGATGCTGGGCGCGTGCAGAACGAAGGGGTGGGCGGCGCAGCTTGTCCGTCACGACCTTGCCGTGACACCCTACCCGTTTCAGGACGCCTCCTTCGATTGCGTGGTCTCGACGGGTGTCTTCCAGTTCTTCCGGGACCTCGCGCCGATCTTCCGGGAGGTGAGCCGTCTCCTGCGGGACGGGGGCGTCTTCGCATTCGTCACGGGTGACCGCGCGCGCGGAAAGGAGCAGACGGTGGTCGTCGGCCCCGGGTTCACGGGCACCGGTTTATCCGTCACCATGTATTGTCACGCGATCGGCGAGGTGGCCGGGTGGCTCGAGACGAGCGGGCTCCGCCCGGTCGATACGCTCGAGTTCACGGCCTGGATGGATCCGGAGCGTTCCCTGCGCTTTCCCGTGCGCGCCTATCTCGCGCGAAAGGAACGGTCCGTGCGAGCAGGCCCCCCGGGAGTGCGCCCGGAGGGACCTCCGGGCGCACCTGGAGAGCGGGAGGGGTGACAGGCGCCGGTATCCGGCGGTCGCACCGTGCACGGGAGATCGGCGTCCTTCTCGTCCGGATTGTCCCGCGGGACCATCAACCGCTGGAATATCCCGATGACGCGGGAACACATACCCTGAGTTTTTAACCTGCAGAGCCGATATCTCGCCAGGGGCTGGGGCTCGATGAAAAACGGACGGGATACGGACGCCGGGATCCTCTTCAGGGTGGCGCTCGTCTCGATGCTGGTCAACATCGGGCTGGTGCTGGTCAAGCTCCTCCTCTCGTCTTCCACGGGGAGCCTCTCGCTCAGGGCCGACGCTGTCCACTCGTTCATCGATCTCTTCGGATCGGCGGCGCTCATCCTCGGGCTCGTCATCTCCCGGAGAGAGAGCAGCGAGTTTCCCTACGGTCTCTACAAGGTGGAGAACATCGTCGCCGTCGTCATCTCGTTCCTGCTCTTCGGGACAGCGTACGAGATCGCGCTCCAGGCGATCTTCGCCGCGCCGGAGGTCCGGGAGATCAGCGGATGGGTCCTCGCCCTCACCGCCTCCCTGATCCTGGTCCCCTATCTCTTCGGGCGATACGAGGTCCGGATGGGAACCCGGTACAATTCCCCGGGCCTCGTCGCGGACGGGAAGAACTTCACCGCCGACGTCCTCTCGTCGATGGTCGTCTTCCTCGGGCTCCTGGGCCAGTACCTGCAGTTCCCCGTCGACCGGCTGGCCGCGATCATCGTCGCCGTCTTCATCGTCATCTCCGGCTGGCAGATCCTCGTGGGCGGCATGAAGGTGCTGCTCGATGCCTCGATCGACCACGCGACCCTGGAGAGAATTCGATCGGTAATCATCAGGGATCCCGCCGTCGTCGGCGTGAAGAGCCTCAGGGGGAGAAACTCAGGGAGATACGTCTTCGTCGAGGCCGACATTCTGCTCCGGGCCCTGAACCTCGAACAGGCGCACCGGGTCAGCCAGCGAATCGAGCAGGAGATACTGCGAGCCGTCCCGAACGTCGATCATCCCGTAATCCACTACGAGCCCTGGCACACCACGAAGATCAGGTATGCCGTTCCGCTCGCGGACTACGACGGGGCGATCAGCGGCCATTTCGGCGAGGCTCCGTTCTTCGCCCTGCTGGATATCGACATCCCGTCGAAGAGCGTCGAACGGACGGAAGTCGTCGCGAACCCGCACCGGGACCTGGCGAAGGGAAAGGGCCTCGCCGTGGCGAACTTCATCCTGACGTTCAAACCAGCCGCCGTCGCGACGCGGGAGGAGATCGCCGGGAAGGGACCGGGCTACGTCTTCGTGGAGGCGGGACTCGAGACCGTCAGGACAGACGCCGAAGACCTGGGTTCGTTTATCCGGGACAGGCTCGAGAGCCTGTAGTTTCCTCCCATCACGAAGAGACCAGGTTCCTGCCGGCACCCCGTCAGGCGCACCCGTGCTGCGAAGCCGGAGGTGGCCCCAGCCAGGGCACCGTGCTCGTTAGGGATGAGAGAAGGGCATCCCTTGACCCGATTAAAACGGGACTTATCACGAGATCTCGGGTTTCCTGCCCGTGGCGGACCCACCCACGGTCCCGGGCAATCCTGCCACAGGGGGAGGAACGACGGGCGATTGCTCCCGTGAGACCGCCGGCACAGTGCGGCTCCTCGGAAGAAGGGGCGCGTGTGCCTCCGGGGGGAGACTGTTCTCGCTAGGGGGGGACGCGAACCTCCCCCGCTGCCCGGGGTTTTATCTCCCCGCCAGGGGGACACCGCAGTCGGGACATGTCTGACTCCGGCACGGAGTCCCCCGTGTCTTCGGGAACTCTTTGTTACACTCCGGACAGAAGCATGCGTCCGGGGGTGTACCCCTCCGCCTCATCCCCATGCCCGGCCCTGCGGTCGTCATGATGTGATCTCCGGCTGATCATTCGTGCGACCAAAAAAAAGGATGGTCCGGTTCACGGACAGGACGATGCGTCGCGCGGCCTTCTCCCGAGGGGCGGCGATCCGGAAGAGGTACAGCCGGTCGCCGTGCCCAGCGTCGATCTCCCCGACGTGGCGGCCCGTTGTCGATAGCCGTCTCTCCGTCGAGGGCGTTCAGCCCCCGCACCCGGGGTATGATCCCGTCGACCTTCCGGAGGTCGGCGATCGAGATCGCCTCTCAACGAAGAGTGGAGATCCGGCAGGAGGAACCTGTCAATCGATGAGGTATGATCCACCGGGGAGTCAGGCACCGGAAAAAAAGCGGGGACTACCCTACCCCCTGTTCTGCCCACCTGTCCCGGATCAACCTTCCCTCGTTCTTCCAGTGGTCTACGGCATACGTTGTTACCACTTCGACGGTTCCCGAAACTGCCTCCGGGGCACCCCGTATGAGAGCCCGACAAATCCATTTCCGGTCTAAAAGCCCCCTTTTCGGATAATTCCAGTCTCATCTGTCTCTGTCATTCAACACCGTTCAGGGAGGTGCCCGGCGACGAGCTCTTATCACCGGCCGGGTGCCGCGAACAGCGGCAATCGGAACGGACGACGATCGGAGAGACATCGGGAGCACCGACGTTTTCCGGTATTCGGACGACACAGCCTCTCGCAGTGACGACGTCGACGATGCCTTCTGATCACGAACCCCTCTCGAGGATACGGGGGCGGGGAGGAAATGACGCTGTATAAAAAAGGCGAGATTAGAAAATTCCCTGGGCCTGCATGGCCGATGCCACCTTCAGGAAGCCCGCGATGTTGGCTCCGGCCACGAGGTTGCCTTCCATGCCGTACTCTTTTGCCGCATCGAAAACGTTGTGAAAAATGCTGATCATGATCTGCTGGAGGCGCGTGTCGACCTCTTCTGCTGTCCAGCAGCACCGTTCGGAGTTCTGGCACATCTCCAGTCCGGACGTCGCCACCCCGCCCGCGTTGGAGGCCTTGCCCGGTGAAAAGACGATCTTCTCGGCGAGGAACGCGTCCACGGCTTCCGGGGTGCAGGGCATGTTCGCGCCCTCGCAGACCGCGATGACGCCGTTCTTCAGGAGCGCTTTCGCGTCTTCCCCGTCGAGCTCGTTCTGGGTCGCGCACGGCAGCGCGACGTCGCACGGGATCTGCCAGATGCGTCTGCAGCCTTCGTGGTACTCACTGCCGGGAACGAGCTCGGCGTACTTGCTGATCCGTGCCCGCTCAACCTCTTTGAGCTGCTTGACGACCTCCACCCTGACGCCGTTGGGGTCGTAGATGAAGCCGGCGGAGTCGGACATCGCCACGACCCTGGCGCCCAGCTGCTGGGCCTTTTCGGCGGCGTAGAGCGCGACGTTGCCGGATCCCGAGATCACGGTGATCTTGTCCTTCATGGTCTCGTTTCGCATCGTGGCGAGTGCTTCCTGCACGAAGTACAGCAGGCCGTAACCCGTGGCCTCCTTCCTCACGAGAGAGCCTCCGAAGGCGAGCCCCTTTCCGGTGAGCACACCCGTAAACTCGTTCCGGATCCTCTTGTACTGGCCGAAGAGGTACCCGATCTCCCTCGCGCCCACGCCGATATCACCCGCCGGGATATCGGTATCCGCTCCGATGTACTTGCTCATCTCGGTCATGAACGCCTGGGCGAAGCGCATGACCTCGACGTCGGACTTGCCCTTCGGATCGAAGTCTGAACCGCCCTTTCCGCCACCCATGGGGAGCCCGGTGAGGCTGTTCTTGAAGATCTGCTCGAAACCCAGGAATTTTATGATCGAGGTATTCACCGAGGGGTGGAAACGCAGTCCGCCCTTGTACGGCCCGATCGCGGAGTTGAACTGGCAGCGGAATGCCCTGTTGACCTGGGTTTTCCCCCTGTCGTCCACCCACGCGACACGGAAAGTCACCAGGCGCTCCGGCTCGACGAGCCTCTCGAGAAGGCCGTTCTCGAAGAGTGCCGGGGTTTTCACGATCACCGGTTCGAAGGACTGGAGGACCTCGTAGACCGCCTGCTGAAACTCCTTCTGGTCAGGGTCCTTTTTACAGACCTGTTCATAGACTTCTCGTAAGTACCGATTTTCCAGAGCCATAACAGTTCACACTCTTTTATAATTACACGTTATACCGACCGAACCATGGATTCAGAAGGACGGATCTGCTCCCCGGTCTATCGCCGTATCTCTCGAACGGGCGACCCGTCCCCGGCATCCTGGAGGTTTCGGGTCAGAATGATGAATGTCCCGCAGGACAACGGCTCCGTCCGGAGAATGGTATTTCATAAACCGGGAAAATTTTTGATCTCCTCGATATTAAGCCATCGTATTACCCCTTGCAGCGACCATCCCGGTTTGAAACGATCTGCCGCGCAGGCCCGATACCACCGGCCGGAAAAAATCCGGGTGCCCCGTGAAAGGACCCTGATAAAAAAAAGAGGGCAGGCACAACCGGCCCGGGGGGTTCCGATCTGCGATCCGGCGACCCGAACCGGCAGAACCCTTCATATCAGGGCTGGATGGGAGTTCCGTCGAGATAGCGCACACCGCGGCGTTGCCGTGCTCCCCGGCCGAAGAACACTCAGTCCTCTTCCACGCTCCGTATCAGGTTCTCCATCACCTGGTCGACCGCCTTCCACGTGGGATCGTCGGAGCCCTTGCGGATCACGGCTGGACGGCCCTCGTCGCCCGCTTCCCGCATGTCGATGTCGAGCGGGATGGACCCGAGGTACGGCACGCCGAGCTTCTCGGCCATCCTCTTCCCTCCCCCGCGTCCGAAAACATCGATCTCGGCGTGGCAGTGGGGGCAGACCATCCCGCTCATGTTCTCGATCACGCCGAGCACGGGGAGCTCCAGCTTCTGAGCGAAGCGAACGGCCTTGCTGGTCTCGAGCGTGGCTACCTCCTGGGGCGTGGTCACGATCACGGCGCCGCGGACGTTCGGCGCGAGCTGGGCGATCGTGAGCGCCTCGTCCCCCGTCCCCGGGGGCAGGTCGACCACCAGGAAGTCAAGCGAGCCCCAGTTGACATCGTTGAGGAACTGGCCGATCGCCGACATCTTCATGGGGCCGCGCCAGATGACCGGAGTCGAGGTTTCTGGGAGCAGGAATGCCATCGAGATCGCCGAGAGCGTCCCCGTCACGCGGATGGGCTCGATCTTATCGCCGATGGTCTGGAGCCTGGAGCCATCGATCCCCAGCATCTTCGGGACGCTCGGCCCGTGGAGGTCGAGGTCGAGGATGCCGGTGTTGTACCCATGGCTCGAGAGCGCGTGCGCCAGGTTCACTGCCACCGTCGATTTCCCGACGCCTCCTTTTCCCGAGAGGACCAGGATGACGTGACGGACGTCTATCGATGCCTTTTCGGGCAGCCCGGCTCCCTTTCCGTGCACGCTGGCGCTCGGGCACGTCTCGCACTCGCCGCTGCAGGTCTCTTTCTTCTCGGGGTCGGTGCAGACGTAGGGTTCGGTCGAATTCTCCTCCATGATACGTTCCCGTTCACGATGAATCGGATAGTATATTAAGGTAGAGACTACGGCACCGGGTGCCGCCGATCCCGTTGTTCCACGACAAAGGGAATAAGACAGGAAAGAGACACGTTAAGCAGCACCCGGGGGACCGGAGGACGAGACGGTGAAGAACGGGATCGATTCGCTGCACCGGGACGTGACGCGATTCCGGGAACGTGTGGCCGAGGCGAGGAGCACGGGCTCCGTGCCGAGGGATACGCAGCCCCTCAGGAGCGAGCTCCTCTCGACCGAGCAGCTCTCGGCCCACGCCGCGGATATGGCAGGCTGGTACAGGGTCGACCTGGCCGGCGGTGAAGACCGGCTCCTCCCGCGCCTCGCCGAGAACGAGAAGATCCTCGTCGAGACCTTCTCTCTCATCACGGCCGCGCTGGAAAAAAACCGCCGTATCGCCCCTGCCGGAGAGTGGCTCCTCGACAACTTCTACCTGGTCGAGGAGCAGATCCGGACTGCCCGCCGTCACCTGCCGCTCGGGTACAGCCGGCGGCTTCCCCGCCTCGAGAACGGACCGCTCGCCGGGTATCCCCGTGTCTACTTCATCGCGCGCGAGCTGATCGCACACACCGACGGCCAGGTCGAGCTCGATGTGCTGAGCGCGTTCGTCGATGCCTATCAGTCCGAGGTGCCGCTGCGGCTTGGCGAGCTCTGGGCTGTTCCGATCATGCTCCGGCTCGCCCTGATCGAGAACCTCCGGCGGGTCGCGATCAGGATCCGGGCGGACAGGATCGACTCGGACTGCGCCTCGACCTGGGCGGACCGGATGATCGAGGTCGCCGAGAAGGACCCGAAAAACATGATCCTGCTCGTGGCCGAGCTCGCCCGGTCCAGACCTCGATTGACCAGCGCGTTCGTGGCCGAGCTCGCCCGTCAGCTCCGGGGGCGATCGCCCGCCCTTTCGCTCGCCCTGACCTGGATCGAACAGCAGCTCTCCGAGACGAGCTCGTCGATCGAGCAGATGGTCCAGCTCGAGACCAGGGCGCAGGCCGCCGATCAGGTCTCTATCGGCAACTCGATCACCTCTCTGCGGACTCTCGAGGGGATCGACTGGCGCGAGTTCGTCGAGCGTCTCTCGGTCGTCGAGCGGGCCCTCCGGTCCAATCCCCAGGACCCGTATGCCCAGATGGATTTCGCGACGCGGGACCGGTACCGGCACGTGGTCGAACGGCTCGCGCGCAGCTCCTCTCTCTCGGAGGAGGATGTCGCCCTCCGGGCGATGGAGCTCGCGGTCGCTCAGCGTATCCGGCTCGGCGGCGCCGACCGTTCGGCCCACGTGGGCTATTTCCTGGTCGACCGGGGTCTGCCCGAGCTCGAGCGGGAGATAGAGTATGCCCCCTCGCTCTCGGAGAGGTTTCGTCGAATCGGGCGACGGGCTCCACTCGCCCTCTTCCTGAGCGGGATCCTGCTGATCGCGAGCGCCATCACCGTGCTCGGCGCGGTCTCGGCCGCCCTGGGTGGGCTGCCGCTCGCGGTATTTCCCCTGTTCGTGACTGTCCTATTCCTCGCCGCGAGCCAGACCGCGGTCTCGCTCGTGAACTGGATGGTGATGGTGACCGCGAAGCCGAAGATCCTGCCGCGGCTCGACTTCGAGACCGGTGTCCCCATCGAGTGCCGGACCCTCGTGGTCGTCCCGACCGTCATCTCGAGCCCCGACGACGTCGATAGGCTGCTCGAGATGCTCGAGGTCCGGTACCTCGGCAACCGGGACCCCCAGCTCTCGTTCGCGCTCCTCACGGACCTGCCGGGCGCCGACGCGGGGGTCATGCCGGGCGACGAGGCGCTGATCGCGCGGGCCGTCGCCGGAACCGAGGAGCTCAACTCGCGGCACGTCGCCTCGGGTCGGTCGCCGTTTCTCCTCCTGCACCGCCCGCGCCGTTGGAACCCGCGGGAGGGGCGGTTCATGGGATTCGAGCGGAAGCGCGGCGCCATCGAGGACCTGAACAGGTTGCTGATCGAGGGGAAGACCGAACCGTTCGAGGTCATCGTCGGGGACCTCGAATTCCTCGCAGGCACGCGGTACGTGATCACGCTGGACGCCGACACCGGGCTGCCCCGGGATGCGGCTCGAAAGCTGATCGGGACCGCCGCGCACCCGCTCAACCGGCCCGTGGTGGATACCGACCTCGGGCGCGTGGTGGAGGGCTACGGCGTTCTTCAGCCCCGGATCGGCCTGTCCCTGACCGACGCGGCACGCTCGATGTACGTGCGGATCTTCGGCGACGAGCCCGGTATCGATCCGTACACCCGCGCGGTCTCGGACGTCTACCAGGACCTCTTCAAGGAAGCCTCGTTCATCGGGAAGGGCCTCTACGACCTGGAGGCCTTCGGGGCGACGCTCGGCGAACGGTTCCCGGAGAACCGTGTCCTCTCTCACGACCTGATCGAAGGGTCGTACGCGAGGGTCGCGCTCGTGACCGACGTCGTGCTCTTCGAGGACTCCCCCTCCCGGTACCTGCCCGACATCTCGCGCCGGCACCGCTGGATCCGGGGAGACTGGCAGATCGGCTCGTGGAGCCTGCCGCTGGTCCCCGGTCCCGACGGCGGGCGACGGCGCAACACCCTCTCGGCGCTCTCCCGCTGGAAGGTCCTCGATAACCTGAGGCGCAGCCTGGTCGCTCCTGCCGAACTGGTCCTGCTCCTCCTCGCCTGGCTCCTCCTCCCTGCCCCCGTCGCCTGGACCGGGGCCGTCGCCGCCCTCGTCTTCGCGCCCCCCGTCATCACGTTCCTCTATCGGCTCGTCCAGGTGCCGCAGGACCAGAGTCTCCGGCTCCACCTGCAGGACATGGCCCGGTCCCTCCGCCGCTCCTTCGCCAGGCCCGTGCTGTCGTTCATCTTCCTTCCTTTCGAGGCCGGAGTCGCCGCCGACGCGGTGCTCAAAACCCTCTTCCGGCTTCTCGTGACCCGGCGCCACCTCCTCGAGTGGACCACGTCGCGCGACGCCGGCCGGACCGTGCACGCCCTCGTGGGGCATTACCGGCGGATGTGGCCGTCAGTCGCCCTCGGGACGGTCTCCGGCGTGCTCGTCGGGTTGCTCCGGCCCGAGGCGCTTCCGGCGACCATCCCGATCGTCGGCCTCTGGGTCGCGTCGCCGGCCGTTGCCTGGTACCTCAGCACCCCCCTGATCCCGGTGGTCCCTGTCCTGGAGGCAGACGAGATCCGGTTCCTGCGGTCGGTCGCGCGGAGGACCTGGCGCTACTTCGAGGTCTTCGTCGGGCCCGAAGAGAACTGGCTCCCGCCGGACAACTACCAGGAGATCCCGGTCGAGCGGACCGCGCACCGGACCTCCCCCACGGATATCGGTCTCGCCCTCCTCTCGACCCTCGGCGCACTGGATCTGGGGTACCTCTCGCCACGGCGCTGTGCCGAGCGGCTTGAGCAATCATTCGAGACCATGACCCGGCTCGAACGCTACGAGGGCCACCTGTTGAACTGGTACGATACGGTGACCCTGAGCCCCCTGAACCCGCACTATGTCTCGACGGTGGACTCCGGTAACCTGATCGGCCTGCTCATCACGCTCCGGTCCGGCGTTGCCGAGCTTGCGCGCACCCCGATACTCCCGGAATCGGCGCTCGACGGGCTGCTCGACACGGTCCGGGAACTCCGCGGAGCCGTCAGAGACGCAGAATCCGACCATGACGAGGCGACCTACGTCTCTCCAAGCGTCTCGGCGCGGATCGCCGCCCTCGAGGAGTTGCTGGCCGTTCCGACCCTCTCCTTCGCCGATCGCTTCTCGGTCCTGGCCCGATGCTCGGACGAGGCGGCCCGGATAGCGGGGGATCTCCGGACGAATTCCGACGAGGAGGTCCGGTGGTGGGCCCTCGCCCTCGATGTAGGGTCTCACGACCTGACGGAGTACGTCGACGACCTCCTGGGTTGGTGGTCGGTCATTCGCCGGGACCCCGGGTTCCTGGACCGGCTGGAAACGGTCGGGTCAGACGAGGTCCAGGCCGTCAGGAGCATCCTCGATGATTTCGACGAAGAGCCCCCCAGCCTGATCCGTGTACGCCAGCTGCACGCCGACCTCCTGCCTTCGATCGACCGTCTTCTCACCCGGATGATGGGCTCCGGCTGGGACTCCGGGGATGGCAGGGCGGACGGCAGGGCGCTGATGCAGGCCCGGGAGCTTCTCCGGCACGCCGACGCCGTCGCCGCCCAGATCCTGAACCAGCTCGACCGAATCGGGTCGTACGCGAGCGATTTCATCCGGGTCGAGGGGGATTTCCTCTACGATTCTGCCCGGGACCTCCTCGCCATCGGTTACACTGTCTCGGACATGCGGCGGGACGCCTCGTTCTACGACCTGCTCGCCTCGGAGGCCCGCCTCGCCTCGTTCGTCGGAATCTCGAATGGCGTTCTGCCCCAGGCCCACTGGTTCGCTCTCGGCCGGCAGCTGACGACGAGCGGGTCCGGCCCCCTCCTCCTCTCCTGGTCGGGGTCGATGTTCGAGTACCTCATGCCGCTGCTCGTGATGCCCAGCTACCCCGAGACGCTGCTGGACCAGACCTGCAGGACGGCGGTCCACCGCCAGATCGAGTACGGCCGGCTGCGCGGGGTGCCGTGGGGCATCTCGGAGTCGGGCTACAACCTGACCGATGCGAACCTGAACTACCAGTACCGGGCCTTCGGAGTGCCCGGTCTCGGGTTAAAACGCGGGCTGGGCGACGACCTGGTCGTCGCCCCCTACGCGACCGCTCTCGCCCTGCTCGTCATGCCGGTCGAGGCCACCGGGAACCTCCGAAAGATGGCCGACGCCGGGTTCTTTGGACGATACGGGTTCTACGAGGCGGCGGACTACACCCCCTCCCGGGTCTCGCGCGGCCAGAAGTACTCCCTCGTCCGCTCGTTCATGGTCCATCACCAGGGCATGACCCTGCTCTCGCTGGTCGCCCTGCTCCGGGACCGCCCGATGCAGCGCCGGTTCACGGGCGTCCCCGAGGTCCGCGCCACCGACCTGCTGCTGCAGGAGCGGATACCGAAGGTGACTCCGTTCTACCCGCACGCGGTGGAGATGGACGGTCTCCTCCGCCGGGGCGGAGAGGGCGAGACGATGATGAGGATCTACTCGACCCCCGACCTCCCGAGGCCCGAGGTCCACCTCCTCTCCAACGGCAGGTACCACGTGATGATCAACAACGCCGGCTCGGGCTACTCCCGCTGGCGCGATCATGAGGTGACCCGGTGGCGCGAGGACCCTGTCGCCGACGGACACGGGATCTTCTGCTACGTGAGGGACCTCGAGAACGGGAGCGTCTGGTCGACCTGTTTTCAGCCGACGCTCCGGACGTCGGGGCACTACGAGGTGATCTTCCAGCAGTCCAGGGCCGAGTTCCGGCGCAGGGACGAGGACCTCGATATCCACACCGAGTGCATGGTCTCCCCGGAGGACGACCTCGAGCTCCGGCGCATCCGGATCATGAACCGGTCGTGGCGGACCCGCCAGATCGAGCTGACGAGCTATGCCGAGGTCGTGATCGCGCCGTCCGGGCACGACGCCGCCCACCCGGCTTTCTCGAACCTCTTCGTGACCACCAGCCTGCTCCGCGACCGGAATGCCATCCTCGCGACGCGGCGTCCCCGTTCTGGGGGGGAGCGCCCCCCGTGGCTCGTCCACATGATGGTCGTCGACGCCCCGCTCGTCCGCCCGACCTCGTTCGAGACCGACCGGGTTCGTTTCATCGGCAGGGGGCGCTCCCTCGCCAGCCCGGCGGCGATGGACGATTCGGCGCCTCTCTCGGATACCGAGGGCTCCGTCCTGGACCCGATCGTCTCCATGAGATGTTCGTTCGAGATCAAGCCGCACGAGACGGTGACGGTTCACATGTACCTCGGCGTCGGCGAGGACCGGGACGAAGCGATCGGGCTGGTGGAGAAGTACCAGGACCGGCGCATGGGAGACCGTGTCGCCGAGCTGGCCTGGACACACGCCCAGGTGACCCTCCGGCAGCTCAACGCGACCGAGCTGGACGCGCGTGTCTTCGCCCGCCTCGCGTCGCCCATCATCTACCCGAACCCTGCCCGGCGCGCCGTCCCCGAGATCATCGCCCGGAACCGCCGCGGCCAGAGCGGCCTCTGGGGATTCGGCATCTCGGGGGACCACCCGATCGTGCTGGTCCGTGTCGAGGACAAGACGCAGACCGCGTTCGTGAAGCAGGTGATCCAGGCCCATGCGTACTGGCGTCGCAAGGGGTTGGTGGCCGACCTCCTTTTCTGGAACGAGGACACCTCGGGGTACCGGCAGGAACTCACCGACGATATCATCCGGCAGGTCTCGCTCGGACCGGATCCCGGCCTGATCGATCGGCCCGGCGGGGTCTTCGTGAGGCGGTTCGACCAGATCCCCGAAGAGGACAGGCTCCTGATGCAGGCTGTTGCCAGGGTGATCCTGGCCGATCGCGACGGCCCGCTCGTCGAACAGATCGAGCGGGTCCGCTGGATCGATCCCCAGATCCCCCGCCTGGTCCCCCAGCGACAGCGGCCGGAGGTGAAGACGCTGCCGCCTTCGGGGGGCGCGGTCCTCGATTACTACAACGGTATCGGCGGATTCACGGTGGACGGGCGGGAGTACGTGATCGAGAGCCGATCCGACCAGGTGACACCGGCGCCATGGGTCAACGTGCTCGCGAACTCCACCTTCGGGACGGTCGTGAGCGAGAGCGGCGGGTCGTACACCTGGGCCGAGAACGCCCACGAGTTCCGGCTCAGCCCGTGGTGGAACGACCCCGTCACGGACAGGACGGGCGAGGCATTCTATCTCCGCGACGAGGAGACCGGGGCGTTCTGGTCGCTCTCCCCCCTCCCGGCCCGGGGAACAGGGTCGTACGTGGCCCGCCACGGGTTCGGGTACTCGGTCTTCGAGCACGCCGAGGACGGCCTCTCGACCTCGATGACGATCCACGTCCCCGTCGACGCGCAGGTGAAGGTCTGGCACGTGCGGGTCAGGAACAGGTCGGGGAGGGCACGGACCGTCTCGATCACCGGGTACATCGAGTGGGTCCTCGGCTCGCTCCGCCCGGAGACCGCGATGCACGTGGTGACCGAGATCGATCCCGTCACCGGAGCACTCCTGGCCAGGAATTCGTACAGCGCCGAGTTTTCCGATCGCGTCGCGTTCTTCGACGTGAACGAGCTGACCCGGACGGTCACCTGCGATCGGCACGAGTTTCTGGGCCGGAACGGGACGCTCGTCCACCCGGCCGCGATGGACCGGATCCGCCTCTCCGGCCGGTCCGGCGCGGGGCTCGACCCGTGCGGTGCGATCCAGGTCTCCGTCGAGCTCGCCGACGGCCAGGAGAGCGACGTCGTCTTCACGCTCGGTGTCGGGCGTGGGCCTGAAGAGGCGAAGAACCTGGCGAGGCGCTTCCGGGGCATCGCGACGGCCCGCGCGAGCCTCGAGTCGGTCCGAAAGTACTGGGACTGGACCCTCTCGTCGGTGACGGTCGAGACGCCCGACCGCTCGATAGACCTCCTCGTGAACGGGTGGCTCCTCTACCAGGTGATCTCCTCGCGGCTCTGGGGCCGCTCCGGGTATTACCAGTCCGGCGGGGCGTTCGGGTTCCGCGACCAGCTCCAGGACGTACTCGCCCTGCTCCACACGGAGCCCCGCCTGATCCGCATGCACCTGCTGCTCGCGGCCGGCCACCAGTTCGTGGAGGGGGATGTCCAGCACTGGTGGCACCCGCCATCGGACCGGGGAGTGCGGACCCGTTGCTCGGACGACTATCTCTGGCTGCCGTTCGCCACCTGCCGGTACGTCCTCTCGACCCGCGATACCGGAGTCCTGTCGGAACGCGTCCGCTACCTCGAGGGGCGGCAGCTGAACCCCGACGAGGAGGCGTATTACGACCTGCCGGTCGTCTCGGAACAGCAGGGAACCCTGTACGAGCACTGCGTCCGGGCGATCGAGTACGGCCTCCGCTTCGGGGCGCACGGCCTGCCCCTGATGGGGTCGGGCGACTGGAACGACGGGATGAACCTGGTGGGCATCCAGGGCCGTGGAGAGTCGGTCTGGCTCGGATTTTTCCTCTACACCATCCTGATCCAGTTCTCGGGAGTAGCGCGAGCCCGGGGAGACGAACCGTTCGCCGAACGCTGCATGGCCGAGGCGGAACACCTGGCGGCAAACCTGGAGCGGGTGGGATGGGACGGCGAGTGGTACCGCCGCGCCTTCTTCGACGACGGCACCCCGCTCGGCTCCGCCGAGAACGATGAGTGCCGGATCGACTCGGTCGCCCAGTCGTGGGCCGTTCTCTCCGGTGTTGCCGGTTCGGCCCGGGCCCGGTCGGCGATGGACGCGGTGGACCGTCACCTGGTCCAGCGCGACGTGGGCCTGATCGCGCTCCTCACACCCCCCTTCGACCACGCAGATCCGTCCCCTGGCTACATCCAAGGCTATGTCCCGGGCGTTCGTGAGAATGGGGGCCAGTATACCCACGCGGCGATCTGGGCGATAATGGCATTTGCCGCCCTCGGGGACCGCGAGCGGGCCTGGGAACTGTTCAACCTGATTAACCCGATCCACCACGGGCAGAGCCGGGACGGTGTCGCGGTGTACCGCGTCGAACCCTATGTCCTCGCCGCCGACGTCTACGGGGTCGAACCCCACGAGGGCCGGGGCGGCTGGACGTGGATGACGGGTTCGGCCGGGTGGGCCTACCAGCTGCTCGTCGAGTCGCTGATCGGAGTCCGGTTCGACGCGGATACGCTCCGGTTCGCGCCCTGCCCACCACCGGGATGGGACCGCTTCACGCTCCGCTACCGCTTCAGGGAGACCGTGTACCGCTGCACCATCACCGCGAGCGGGACGGGATGCGGGGTCCGGTCGGTCGTTGTCGACGGGGTCGAGCAGCCCGACAGGGCCGTTCACCTGGTCAACGACCTCCGCGAGCACGAGGTCGCGGTCCAGCTCGGGTGACCCGATCAGAGAAAGCGCCGCCGGGGGCCCGGGTCGCGCCGGCACCAGGTATGCCTGCCACCGCAAGGTCTCCCGCCGCGTCGTCGGCGCGAGATCCCGGCGGTCCCGGTTCGGAAGCACGCGGTCTCTTTGAAGCCGGATGAAGCCTCTCTCCCCCTGACTCCAGGACTTCCCGGGAAGATGACTCCTCTGCTGGGGGAAACCCCCCGGTCCTCCAACCCCCTGAGCACCAGCTGCACCAACAGCTCCCGGTAGGATGCCATGGGCTTCCGTCGCCCTCTTCTCCTGCAACCTCCTCCCCCCCCTCCAACCGTCCCCCGGGCATCCCCACTCGAGATCCATGGCCCAGGAGCACGGTCTTCCCCACGCCGGCGGGTATGGCGCGCAGCACCACGCGACCCGCTCCCTCGAGACTCCGCCGGAGCGGGTTCCGAGTCTATCCCCGGTGCGGCAACTTCTCGCCAATCTCTCCATGGAGAACTCCGGACGCAGGAGAACAGCCGTTCCATACCACGTGGCACCCCTCCTTCCCGGCGCCCGAGGTGGTGCATGCCGGCCCCGTCGTTCTCGCGAACGGGCGGTTCGCCGGGGTGGTCCGGGCCAGCGAGGGTTCGCATCGTCCGGAGGTGCTGGACGACCTCTGCCGGCGATCTCTCTCCGTGCGCGACGGTGTGTACGATCACCTGGAACCGCGAGGTGACCCCGGCGTTCCGTCCCCAAACGGAGGGGCACCCCCATGGACGCGAGTGTCATCCGGTCCTCGTACGCCGAAAACTCCGGGCCGGCCCGGGAAACCGGGCACGCTGGCTCGACCCCGGGCACCCCGCACGCACGGCCCCCACCGCTCCCGCATCCGGTGAAAAATTCCCCATCGCACTCGCGAGCGACGGTCCACCTCCAGGGCGGGTCGGAACCGCTGTCCGACGAGCCGGTCACCCGGGCAGGGCCCCGCTTACCCGATGGGCGGCATCCATGCGATCCCAGCGATGGGAGCACGCGGAAGGCACGGGTCGGGGAGATCCCGGTTCTGTCGCGGACGGTGTACCGCGGAGTCACGGAGAGACCACGAGACGTGCCGATCTCGATGCGCCTGCGAGTCACCGTGCCCGATGGGCAACACGGTATCACCCCGAATCATGACACGATCTCGGGTGATCCGCCACCCCCTTACTCTTCCTTCCTTTTTTCGGGAGAGCCAGGGTGTTCCTGCCCCCGACCCGGTTACCGCCCGTGACGACCGGGCCCGGGCCATCGCGATGCGTGGGTTCCGGTCGGGTCGATCTCGGCCGTTCACCGGGAAACGCCGCGATCGTCCCGGGAGCTGGTGAAGCAGAGTCACGGTCCCGGGCACGGAAGGCCGTTCGGAAGCGGGGGCCGCCGATGGAGGGATGATGCCAGGATGATCGCCTGCGACCTCACCTCCCGAAGTCGCGACGAGCCAACTCCAGCTGCCGATCCCGATGAGAGCAGGAGACGCGCACCTGCCGGCTTGGTCGGGAAGACCTCCTCGTTCCGGTCATGGGTCTGCCCTGCCAGGGGCCTGATGGGGGACCGCCCGGATCGGTCCCAGGAGCCACCCGTCACCCGGTCACCCCTTCGATCATGGCGAGCGGGACAGACCGCGTCTCACTTTTTTCCTCCGATTGCCCCTCCTTCCATGCCATTTCGCCCCCATAAAACTCAGGGGATCACATTATTGACCTCCGAACCCCAATATCAGTGAGACTATGCCGACGGTACTGGACGCTCCGACTGTCAGTGTCGTGCTCCCGACGTACAACCGCGCGCCACTCCTGCCCAGGGCTATCGAGAGCGTGCTCGTCCAGACCTGGACCGACTTTGAGCTGATCGTCGTCGATGACGGTTCGAGCGACGACACGGCGTCCGTCATGGCCTCTTTCACCGACGCGCGGGTCCGGTACGTCCGTTACGAGGAGAACCGCGGGGCGAACCACGCCAGGAACGTCGGCATCCGCGAGGCGAGGGGCCGGTACATCGCCTTCCAAGACTCGGACGACGACTGGTTCCCCGAGAAGCTCAAGAAGAACATGGCCGTCTTCACCTCGTCCGGCCCGGAGGTCGGTGTCGTCTACTCGGGGTACTGGAAGTATGTCGATTCGCACGAGAACCGGATCTACATCCCGCTCCCCTGGGTGAAGCGGCGCGACGGCTGGATCCATGAAGAGCTGCTCCGCAACAACTTCGTGACCACCCAGGCGGCAGTCGTCCGGCGCGAGTGTTTCGAGACGTCGGGGTTCTGGCTCGAGGGCCTTCCCGGCAAGCAGGAGTGGGAGCTCTTTCTCAGGATCTCGCGGGACTACCAGTTCCGGTTCATCGACGAACCGCTCCTCAACTCGCGCTTCACCGAGGGCGGCATCTCCAACAACTGCCTGGGCATCTACCACTCGATGGAGCGGATCCTCGAGCTCCACCAGGACGAGTTCGCGGACCACCCCGCGATCCTCGCCGAGCACTACGTCCGTCTCGGCCTCCAGTATGCGCAGGCAGGCGAGTTCGAGAAGGGCCGGGACTACCTCCGCCGGGGAGCGAACCTGCAGCCCGGCAACTGGAAGTACCAGGCAGCGGCCTTTGCGTCGACGTTCGGCCCGGGGATCTTCAACCGCCTTGCCGACGCCTACCTCGCGCGCGACGCCCAGGTCGTCTAGTGGCCGGGATGACCGGCGGATCCGAACCGTCCGCGCCCGGCGATCTCAGGCGTTTCTTCTCGTTCCTCGACGAGGGTCGCCTGCCCGCCGCACTCGAGGCGCTGATAGAGGGGTATATCCAGGTGAAGACCGGAAAACCGTTCGGCGACCCCATGGTCCTCGCGCGGCTCAGGCGGGCTATCGTGGCACAGAAGCGCGTCTACTGGAGATCCGGCACCGATCGGAGCATCTCGTACCGCTCCGGCTACTCGGTCCTCGCCTACCTGGCGTACCAGTTTCCGGTCTATTACTTCCAGTCCTGCCGCATCCTCGGACAGATGGCCTCCCGGGGTGAGCTCGCCGGGGAGATCCGGGCTGTGGACCTCGGCACCGGGCCCGGGGTGATCCCACTGGCGTTGATCACGCTCGCGCGGTACCTCCCCGGGTTCTCTGCCGGGGTACTGGCGGTCGAGCCCTCCGCAGAGCATCGCGAAGCCTTTGACTACCTGGTCAACGGTTTCACCGAGCCCGGCGACACCGTCCGCGTGCGCTCCGTCCTCGCCGCCGACGCCAGGACCGTCCCCGACGAGCAGATCCCCGCAGGGATCGACCTCCTGGTTCTCTCGAACGTGCTGAACGAGCTCCCCGGCGACGCTGCGACCCGCTCCCGGTTCGTCATGCGCTGGCTCACGCACCTCGGCGAGGAGGGGACGGCCCTCCTGGTCGAGCCGGCCGACCTCAGGAACTCGACCGCGCTGCGCGAAGTCCAGCGCGAGCTGGTCCGGGAAGGGTTCCACGTCCACCACCCGTGCCGGTCCGTCTGGGGTTCCACCTGTGGTCCGGTCCCGTGCTGGTCGTTCGAGGAAGCACCTCCAGTCCGGGAGACACGGCTCCAGGAAGCGCTCGCCGCCGGCTCGCTGGAGCCGTTCCGGTACCGCAACACGGACATCAAGTTCTCTTCCGCCGTCCTCCGGCGAGCGCCCCCGCCCAGGATCCCGTGCCAAGGTCTCGATCGCAGGCGCCTCTCCCCGCTCTCCCAGCTCCCCCGGCACCTCGGACGCCGGATCGCGTGCCTGGCGTCCGTGATGTCGGGAGAGCTCGGGGATTATAGGTCGCATGTGCGGAAGCTCTGCGACGGCACGGCACGCAGTCCGGTCTTCGCAGTCCTCCCGGCGTTCCATGTCACCCCGGAGAACCGGGCGGTACTCGACGCGCCCTACGGGACGGTCCTCCACCTGCGCGGCGTGCTGGTGCGCAGGAATCCCAGGACCAGGGCCTTCAACCTGCTCGTCAGCCGCGTCTCGACCGCCGCGCCCTGCAGGGAACAGCAACTCTGAAGTCCCGCCCCGCCGAGATACCTGTCGATGGTGATCCACTCCCTCGTTCTCCGGAACTTCCGCTCCTTTCGCGACACGGAGCTCCGGCTCCGTCCTTTCGTCCTGCTCATCGGGAGGAACGCGGCCGGCAAATCGAACCTTATCCACGGGTTCACCTTCCTTCGCGACATCGCCCGGTCCGGTCTCGCGAACTCGATCTCACGCCAGGGCGGGCTCACCTACCTCCAGAACGCTGCACTCGCCTGCGGGAGGAACCTCGAGGTCGAGGTCGAGCTCACCCTGCCAACCGTCGAATCGGAACTCGCGCTCCCGGACGGCCGGCAGCTCGGGATCAGGCCCGGGGTGTGCACCTATTCGTTCGCTCTCGCGTGCAATGAACGCCCGGAGGTACGAAAGGACCGGTTCCTCATGAACTTCACGGTGACGGCGCCCGACGGGGGACCTGTCTCGGGATCGGTGGAACTCGTCCACGTGGGAGACCGCGTCCAGTACGTGTTCGACCTGCCGATGGGGCTCGACCCGTCTGTCTTCATGCCGCCGGTCCTCCGCGAGGCCAGGCTCCGGCCTGATACCCTGATGCTGGAGTCGCCGACCATCTACCCGATGGGGCTCGTGCGGCGTGCGCTCGCGTTGGTCAGCTGCTACGAGTTCGGTCCAAGCCTGCCGAGCCGGCTTGAACTCCGCACGGGGGCTGCCGAGCTGGCCGAGGACGGCTCCAACACCGCGATCGCACTCGGGAGGGTCCTCTCGCAGCCGGAGACCCGTTCGCAGTTTCTCGGTATCCTGCGCGACCTGCTCCCGTTCATCGAGGACGTCGTGGTCGGGGACAGAACGGGCCGGGCTCCCGAGATCATGGTCTCCGAGATCTACGCCCCCGGCCGGTATCTCCCGGCCGATGCCCTCTCGAGCGGGACGATCGAGCTCCTTGCGCTCATCGTGGCACTCTTCTTCTCGCCGAGGGAGCTCGCCATCTTCGAGGAACCGGTCGCCCGTCTCCACCCGCTCGTGGTCGGTCGTCTTGTCGGGCTGATGGAGGAAGCATCGAAGGAACAACCACTCCTCGTCTCGACCCAGCACCCTGCTGTTCTCCGGCACGTCCCCGTCGAGGCCGTCTGCCTGGTGTCGCGCGATACCGATGGGTTCTCGGTGATCACGAGGCCGGCGGAATCCCCCGACGTCAGGACCTTTCTCGAGGAGGAGGTCGGTCTCGACGAGCTCTTCCTGACGGATCTCCTCTGATCCCATGAAACGCCTGAACGTCCTGGTCGAGGGTGCCGACGATGTCCGGTTCTTCGAGCGGGTACTCGTTCCTTTTCTCGCCGAGAGATACGGGGTCGTCAGGCTGGTCCCGTACGCCTGCCTGCGGCGCGTCGCGGTCGACCGGCTCATCCGCGGTTTCACCCGCCTCGGCGAATCGTACGTGATCGTGGCGGATATCGACGCCGAACCGTCCGTCATGGCCAAGAAGCGGATGATCCTCGCTCGTTTCACCGAGGTCAGGCAAACCAGGATCGTGGTGGTCATCATGGAGATCGAGTCCTGGTACCTGGCGGGCGCGGACGATGGATTCCTCGCCGGGTGCGGGATCGGGGTTCCGGCATCCACCGACGACATGACCAAGGAGGATTTCAACAGCCTGATCCCTCGCCGGTACGTCTCGCGCGTCGGGTTCATGCTCGATCTTCTGGATAAATACTCTCTCGAACGCGGAGCGGAGAGAAACCGGTCCCTCGCGTATTTTATCCGTCGACATGCGAACTAAAAAAACCTCCTCGTCACCTGACCCCATGAGAGGGGGTGGGTGCCGACGTCGGGGGCTGCCGATCCCACGTATCACCGTGGAGAACCGGTTCCCCCGAACGCGGCGCGGTCTCCTGTCAGCCTGGGGCGGGTCTGTCGGGTTCTTCGGCACGCTTACGCGCGCGGTCGTCCCGCGCTCCCGGAGTCCCCGGGGCGGCAACTGCCGCTACCGGGCCTGTCTCCCCGGTGCCCGTCTGCCGCCAGCTCTCTCATTCCATCTCGCGTGTGCCCACCCGTCGCATCGCGGCGGAGACGGGGACAACCGTCCCGGAATCGATAGTGTATCGGATAGTTATCGCGGAACGGGAACTCATCAGGGCGAAAAAAATGAAGCCGTCCCGTGAGACCCGCGTCCGGTCCGAACGGCAGCCTTCGACGGGCCCCCGGCAGGGTGACTGGAAGCAGGTGACCATCGACGGCGAGATCCAGTGGCTGATCGCATTCCTCGACGATGCTTCCCGGTTCATCACCTGCTGGGGTCTCTTCCCGAACGCGACGACCGCAGCGACGATCATGG
>JAAYEG010000070.1 GCA_012728895.1 Methanospirillum sp.
CGACCCGGTTCCCGTTCTATCTCAAGGAACTGGAGTTCCGGTATAATTACCGGGACGTCGATCTCTTTGATCGGCTGATTGAAACGCTTGAGGAATATGCATGGGTGGCACTAACTGAATAATCGCCCATTTTTATTACTATTGCGGGTTCCTCAGCCAGATCCTCTCTCCAATGTTCTGATGTAACGAATTCATTCATGAATCGCGGAGAGCGAAAGTTGCACAATAACTGAAGATATGGCTTCGAAGTTTGCCAATCAGACGAGACGCCTGATGCGACGGTCTCCTTTATCCGAGTGATGCCAGTGTCTTTGCTGGCAATAATCTTTCGATCTTCTTGTTCGCAAGGCGAACAGAGCCCCATTTTTGATTGATATCCAAAAAAACCGATTTTCTTCCCGCACCGAGAACATACTTTGGCCATTAGAGGTCCATGGTAACCGTATATCGAAAAGGGTATCGTTCCGTGTCTGGATGAAACGAAGTCACTGATAAGTAACTAATTTGTTCGTTTTTGGTATGATCGGGAAAACGGCCGGCGGGCCTCGATCCCGAATCGGGGCGAGGAGGGCGGCCGGTCCTCGAGACCTCGGCGAGGGGGGGAGGCCCCCGCCAGAAAGGTCCATTTTAGGTCTACTTTTCGGGTATGTGCGCCCGCGCCAGGGCGGGGCGACAAGCAATTAGAAAGAACTATAGTGACCTCTTCTAACCTTTTGGTCATGCGATTCCTCGCCCTGCTCGCTGCTCTCGCGCTCATCCTGATTGCGGCCGGGTGCACCACCCAGACTGGACCCACCTCACCAGCGACCTCCGCACCGACCCCAACAGTGACCCAATATTCCCCCCCCCATCAAGACAACTTCAACCACCTCTGGTAGGGCATCGGGTTCTCACGCTACCCTGACGGTTCACGGGCTGACCCGCTTCGACTCGTCAACTATTCCGGAGATAGACCGGCCAGAACCCGGTAATATGCTACTGGTCGCAGATGTCACCATCACAAATATCGACATGCCGGCCTTCCCTGTCGATATAAATACCGTCGAACTCGTCGACGCCGGAGGCGTGCGGGCCAGCGCGTCTCTGTCCGCCGACGTTGACCTAATGACCGCTGGCTCGCTCCTTCCGGGACAGTCGCGGCGGGGAAATTACGTCTTCGACACCTTGGATAATCCTGGCATGACATACCACGCGAAACTCTATTTCTATGACAACGATGAGTATATACGTTACATGGTTGACCGAGTGACAGGGCTATCCCCTTAACCACCTTTACACGGACCATCCGCGAGGGGATCGGGGACCCGGAGAGATCGAGGACCTCGCCGGCGTTCGGTTCCCCGTCCGGCCGATAGATAGTTGATACGGCATCGGCGGCGATAGGGCCGCCACGGGCCGCTATACTCGTCCCCGAGGGCGTCGACGGGGCCGCCGGCGCGGGGCGGAAAAAGAGAGGTCAGCGCCGGCGGGCGTTTTCCCGCCTCAGCGCCTCTTCGTTCTTGTAGTACATGACGACGGACAGAACGGCGTAGACGACGTTCCCGAAACCGAATGTGAAGAGAAAAAGGAGCAGATGCACCCAAAAACTCCCCCATTTCGCGGGCTCCTTCGGTTTCGGTTGTGAACGGAGGCGTTGGCGGCGTTCGTATTCCCGCCGAAGACCCTCGTAGTCCTGTTCATACGCGATGCCGTGCGTAATGGCGTAGAAGATGTTTCCGAGACCGAGGCTCCACCACGTCAGGAACAGAACGACCAGATGCTCGCTCAAACTTCCCCACCGCGTTATTTTTGTCACGTCACGATCCTCGTAGTGTGTTCGGGTAGGTGACCATCTCAGTCACCCCGCATTATTTGCTGCCGCCGCTTCTCAGCGAGCTTCCGCTTTTCTTTAAACCGTCTGATCATCTCGTCGGTCACTTCAATGTTTCCGAGAAACTTCATGTCATCCGACACGAATTTCCTAATCTCATCGTCTGCCATCAGGCCCCACCGTCGTCGAGGTAGTGGCGACCGCCACACCCACGGCACTCCATGAAGGTCTCAGCCGGGTGGTCATAGTTCTCGAACAGGTCTGTCCCGCCACAGTAGGGACATACGTCGCCGTCCTCGGCAGGAGGAAGGTGGTTGGCGAGCCATGCCGCCACGTTGCCCCGGATGTGGAGCTTCTCTTTGATGTACCTGGCGACCCGGTCGATGTCTGCCTCGACATGGACCTGTCCGACTACTTTACCATCGACCCGGACCACGCCGGAGTCATCGATGCCGACGACGCGGGCATTGAAACCCGCGCCGAGGAACCGTGCATATACCATCTCAGGCCACCTCCACCGGCGTCCACTGCACGGGCTCGCCATGCACGTCATACGGGCACAGGGTCGGGGGATCACAGCGATCCGGAACCTCCAGCCGGCACCCGCCGGGGCAGTTGGTGCAGAGGAAGGTCTGGGTCATCTCAGAGCCCCCGCGCTTGCGAAACGCCCCCACCCGCCGCCGCCGCTTCTCGACGAGCGCCCAATCTCGTTCGATCTGTCTGCGTTCCTCATCGGTCAGTTCCTCGTGTCCGACATACTGCAACTCAGCCACGAACCGGTTCTCCTTATCATCTGCCATCAGGCCACCTCGTCGGCGAGGTAGTGGCAGCTGCCACACCCACGGCACTCCATGAAGGGCTCGGGCTGGTGGTCCTCGGTCGGGTCCTCGTTCTCGAACAGAAACGGGGGGGAGAGGTGAATCAGGCTTCGCACGTCTCGTTTGAGTGGGCCTTCGGGGCCCCCGGCTTCTCGTCCCAGGGCTCGAGCCCGTGCCGGACGCGGTAGTCGTTGATCGCCTTGTGAATCCCTTCCTCGGCGAGGACCGAGCAGTGCATCTTGACCGGCGGCAGTCCGCCGAGCGCCTCGGCGACGACCGTGTTCGAGAGGTCCCATGCCTCCTCGAGGGTCTTGCCCTTGACCAGCTCGGTCGCCATACTGCTCGTTGCCACGGCGGCTCCGCATCCGAACGTCTGGAACTTGACGTCCTCGACGCGATCGTCCCTGACCCGAAGAAAGATCTTCATGATGTCCCCGCACTTGGGGTTTCCGACCTCGCCGACACCGTCGGGGTCCTCGATCTCTCCCTGGTTTCGCGGGTTCATGAAGTGGTCCATCACCTTCTCACTGTACATCCTGTGACCTCCGGTACTCTGCATAAAGGGGTGACATCGTGCGGAGCCGCTCCACGATCGGCGGGAGGGTCTCCAGCACGTAGTCAACGTCATCATCTGTGTTCGATTCGCCGAGCGTGAACCGCAGCGAGCCATGCGCGATCTCGTGGGGGAGACCGATCGCGAGCAGCACATACGAGGGGTCGAGCGAGCCCGAGGTGCAGGCCGACCCGCTCGAGGCGCAGATACCCGCGTGATCGAGCATCAGCAGCGTGGACTCGCCCTCGATGAACCGGAACGAGAGGTTCAGGTTTCCGGGGAGCCGCTCGGTCGGATGACCATTCAGCCGGACGTGCTCGATTCGTTCGGTGATCCCCCCATAGAGCCGGTCGCGGAGCGCGGTGAGCCTCCGGGCGTAGTCTTCGCGCCGCTCGCACGCCCGCTCGATCGCGACGCCCATGCCCACGATGCCGGGCACGTTCTCTGTCCCGGCCCTCCGGTGGCGCTCCTGTGCCCCTCCGTGGAGCAGGTTGTCGAGCCGGACCCCCTTCCGGACGTAGAGCGCACCGACGCCTTTCGGTCCGTAGAACTTGTGGGCCGAGAGGGAGAGCAGGTCCACGTTCAAGGCCTCGACGTCGACCGGGACCGACCCGATCGCCTGGACCGCGTCCGTATGGAACCGGACGCCGTGGTCACGGCAGATCTCCCCGCACGCGGCGATCGGCTCGAGGGTGCCGATCTCGTTGTTCGCAGCCATGATCGATACGAGCACGGTCCGGTCCGTCATCGCGTTCTCGAGATCCGCCGGATCGACACGGCCGAACTCGTCGACGGAAAGGTATGTCACCCGGAACCCCTGCTTCTCAAGGTACTGGCAGGTATGGAGGACCGCGTGATGCTCGATCGAGGAGGTGATGATGTGATCCCCCCGCTTCCGGTCCGCGAATGCGACACCCTTGATCGCCCAGTTGTCCGCCTCGGTCCCGCCCGAGGTCAGGTACACCTCCTCGGGCGATCCGTTGATCGCCCTCGCGACCTGTTCGCGGGCGTGGTCGACCGCCAACCTTGATTCCCGGGCGATCCCGTAGATCGAGGACGGGTTGCCGAACCGCCCGGAAAAATACGGGAGCATCGCCTCGACGACCCCGGGTGCGGTGGGCGTCGTGGCCGCGTGGTCCAGGTAGACCAGGCGCTTCCTGTTCATCAATCCGATCTCACCGCAGAATGTGCATCACCAATATATTTCAACAGAGCGGATTATGGTCGATTCGACAAATACGATGAGAACATCACACAACGGGGATGCCCGGGCGCCCTATGCGTGCCCCGGAGTGACTTGTTGCAGGGCGGTGGCAGAAAGAGGCCGGGATCGGGTCGGTGACATCCTGTCTGATCCTGATGTCTCCCAGCGGTCCGAGAAGTGCCACGCACAGTGAGCTCGCCTCGAGCGACGACCATCGACGTGCAGGATGCGCCGGCTCACCGCCGTCTCCGGGCCCGTCTCCGGGCCCTGCGGCTCGCAGGACCGTCCGGGGGAATCCTGGCAGCGTGTCGCCAGACGGGGACGGAGCCTCCCAGCCACGAAACGACGGTCTGAGACGCGCGGCCGTTCCCGGTTGAAGGCCCTGGCGACTGTGTACTGCATGCCTCCTCAGGCCATACCTTCCGCGGTTTTCGAACGCGTTATCGCCCGGGGCCTGGCCCAGCATGAGCCTCGTCTTTCTCACCCTGTAGACGGTCCTCGCGGACGATGGAACGGGGATCCGGTATGATCGTCACCTCAGGCGAGGAGAACGACACTGCCAGACCGCCTCTGAGCTCCTGGCCGAACACCCCGTCCTGAGCGATAGTCCAGCTCCCGGATAACCGGAGAGGCATGTCGAGTCGGATCACCCCGGCGCCTCCTCGGGTGTTACACAGGATCGATCTGTCCGCACGCAGGAATCGGGAAGGTATCTTCAGGCATGAATCGACCCCGGAGGAGCAGACGCCCTCGGCCGTTGCACAGGGCGAAGCTCCCGAAAGGTGCCGTCGTCGTCCGCCTCGAGGATCTCCTGCTGCAACCCAGATCGGGGTCTCCCGGTCCTGTCAGTTCTTCCCGGAGATCGACGCGAAGGCCTGTGGCCGCGAGTCCCTTCGCTCTGAACGCTCCCCCCTCCCTCCATGAGTCCGGAGATCGGCGCACGAGAGTCCGATCTCTCCGGACCGGCGGCCCTGCGAAGGGGGTGAACCGGAACCGTCCCGGCAAGGTTCTCCGGCGCCGCGTTTCCGGAGACGTTCCGTGAACCGGTCGGACCGCCCCAGCGGGACCACGATCGGTGGCTCCGGGTTCCCGACCACCCGATCAGCCCCGTCCACGCTCCCGGGCTCGCGTCCGCCGACCGGCCGGGACCGCTCGGGCTCACCTGGAGTGACATGGGGAAAGAGCGGCGCCCGTAAAAATGGAGTTACCCGAAGGCCTGCCGCGAGCGCGCCAGGGCGTCGACGGCCGGCAGGACCCTGCCGGTGAGGAACTCGATGCAGGCCCCGCCCCCGGTGGAGATATGGGTGAACCGGTCCTCGATCCCGAGCTTCTCGACCACCGCGGCCGTGTGCCCGCCGCCGATCACCGAGAAGTCGGCCTCCGAAGCCGCGCGAAGGAGCTCGTGGGTCCCGAGCTCGAACCCCGGCTCCTCGAAGACGCCGGCCGGCCCGTTGAAGACCACCGTCCCGGCCCCCGAGAGGATCCGGGCGAGCTCGCCCACGGCCGGAGCCCCCGCGTCCATCACCTGGCCTTCCGCGGGGATCCGGTCGACCGGGTACTCGACCCGGTCGCCGTCTTCGCGCACCGCGACCGTCCCCGGCAGCGCGATCCGGTCGCCGTATGTCGCCAGGAGCCCGCGGGCCGTCTCCACGAGCGGGGTGTAGCCGAGCTGCTCGATGAGCCCCGCCGACGGGGCGCCGATCGAGAGCCCCTGCGCCAGGTAGAAGACGTTCGCCACGACCCCGATCGCGACGACCGTGTCGGCCACCCCGTTCGCCAGGACGTGGCGGGCCACCTCGATCGAGTCGTCGACCTTGGTCCCGCCGAGCACCACCACGACCGGGCGGGGCGCTCCCGAGAAGACGCGGGAGAGCTGCTGGACCTCGCGCTCCATCAACAGACCCGCGGCCGACCGCAGGAGCATCGGGAGCCCGACCACGGTCGGCTGCGAGCGGTGCGCCGTCCCGAACGCGTCGTTGACGAAGACGTCCCCGAGCGCCGCGAGCCGCCTGACCAGGATCGTCCTTGCCGCCTCCTCGGGCTTTACAGTCTGGTTCTCCTCGGCCATGAAGCGGACGTTCTCGAGCATCAGCACGTCGCCGGGAGCCATCCCGGCCACCGCCTCCCGGGCGCAGGTGCCGAAGACGTCCTCGACGTAGCGCACCGGGCGCCCGAGCATCCCGCCGAGCTTCTCGGCGTGGGCCGCGAGCGGGGTGAAGTCCTTCTTCCCGGGCCTCGACTGGTGGGTCAGGACCACGACCTTCGCGTCCTCGAGCGCCCGGATAGTGGGCAGGTGCTCGCGGAACCGCTTGTCGTCCAGGATCTGCCCCGACGACGGGTCGATGGGGGAGTTGAGGTCCAGCCTGAGCAGGACCGTCCTGCCCCCGCACCCGAGCGAGGCGATGGTGCCGATCTCCATCCCGTCCACCTCAGGCCTGGGAGCGCGCCTTGATCCTCTTGAGGCGGAAGAGTTCCTCGCGCTCCATCTCGTCGAGCCGCATCTTGATGAAGTCCCGCGCCTCGGCCTGTTCGGGGATCACCTTGAACTCGAGCGCGTTGACGCGCCGCTTCGTCTTCTCGATCTCCTCGAGAAGCCGCTTCATCGTGGTCTCGATCTCGGCCGAACGGATGATCTGCTCGACCAGGTCCTCGAACGCCGACGCCGTCTCGTCGATCGTGGACGAGGTGCCGAGCACCCCGTAGCCCCGGTCCACGAGCGGCTTGGTCACGGACGACCCCTGGATCTCGGGGACCACGACGCCCATGATGTTCTTCTGCTTCACGCCGATCTGGGGGACCTCCTTGACGGAGAAGGCGGCCGACTTGACCCCGATCGCCCCCTCGACCGTGTTCGCGACGGCCATCATCTCCTCCGCCCGGGCGTAGGCGGCGTTGAGCGCGTTCTGCGAGTCCTTCGCCTGGCCGAGCACCTTGAAGAACTCAAGGATCAGCCCGTCCCGCTTCATCTTCAGGATCTTGTACCCCCGCTCGGAGAGCTGGATCCGCCTCTTCAGGTTGATCAGCTCCGACCGGGTCGGCTTGATGTCGCGGAGTGCCATGAGTCCCTCACTTCGCCCGGAACTTCGGGTGGTACTTCTCGATCAGCTCGCGGTCGATCCGGCTGAGCTGCTCGACCGGGAGCGTCGCGAGCAGGTTCCAGCCGAGGTCGAGCGTCCCCTCGCCGATCGTGCGGTCCTCGTCGATCCCCTGGCGGACGAACTTGCCCTCGAAGAGGTCGGCGAACTCCAGGAACATCCTGTCCCGCTCGGAGAGCGCGTCCTTGCCGACGATCGCGACGAGCCCGCGCAGGTCGTTGCCCTCGGCGTAGGCCGCGTAGAGCTGGTCCGAGACCTTCTTGTGGTCCTCGCGGGTATGGCCCTCCCCGATCCCCAGGTTCATGAGCCGGGAGAGGGAGGGGAGCACGTTGATCGGCGGGTAGATCCCCTTGCGGTGGAGCTCGCGGCTGACCACGATCTGCCCCTCGGTGATGTACCCTGTCAGGTCCGGGATCGGGTGGGTGATGTCGTCGCCGGGCATGGTCAGGATCGGTATCTGGGTCACAGAGCCCTTCCCGCCCTTGATGATCCCGGCCCGCTCGTAGATCGAGGCGAGGTCCGTGTACATGTACCCGGGGTAGCCACGCCGCCCGGGAACCTCCTCTCGGGCGGCGCCGATCTGGCGGAGCGCCTCGCAGTAGTTCGTCATGTCGGTCAGGATGACCAGCACGTGCATCCCGAGTTCGAACGCCAGGTACTCCGCCGTCGTCAGGGCCAGGCGCGGCGTGATCGTCCGCTCCACGGCCGGGTCGTCGGCCAGGTTCAGGAAGACGACGGCCCGCTCGAGCGCGCCCGTGCGCTCGAAGTCCTGCATGAACGCGTTCGCCTCCTCCTTCGTGATCCCCATCGCGGCGAAGACCACCGCGAACTCCTCGGTCGAGCCCGGCACCTTGGCCTGGCGCGCGATCTGGAGCGCGATGTTGTTGTGCGGGAGGCCCGCGGCAGAGAAGATCGGGAGCTTCTGGCCGCGGACGAGCGTGTTGGTCCCGTCGATGGTCGAGATCCCGGTCTGGATGAAGTCCTCGGGGGAGCCCCGGGCGTACGGGTTGATCGCCGCGCCGGTGATGTCGAGCCGCTTCTCGGGCACGATCTCGGGCCCCCCGTCGATCGGCTTGCCGCCGCCCGAGAGGATCCGGCCGAGCATCTCCCTGCCGACCGGCATCTTGATCGCCTCGCCCGTGAACCGGACGCCCGAGTCTCGGCCGATCCCGGCCGTCGTCTCGAAGACCTGGACGACCACCAGCTCGTCCGAGGTGTCGAGCACCTGGCCGCGCTTGGTCGAGCCGTCCGCGAGGGTGATGTTCACGAGTTCGCCGTACCCGATCGGCTCCGTCTTCTGGACGAAGAGAAGCGGGCCGGCGATCCGGTTGATGGTCCGGTATTCCTTCATGCGCTCGACCTCAGCTGGGTGAACTCGGCCTCCATCGACTTCAGGATCCCATCGAGCATCGGCCCGTAGTCCTGCACGAACTTGACCTGGGGCAGGTCGTTCTTGGCCTTGATCGTGATGATCTGGGTCGGGGTCACGCCGGCCGCCTGGGCCGCGTAGGCCTGGTCCGCGTATGCCCGGATCGCCTTCATCATGTCGTACTGCTTGCTCATCGAGCAGAATGTGTCGACCGCGTCGTAGGCGTTCTGCTGCAGGAAGACCTCGCGGATCAGCCGCGCGACCTCGATCGTGATCTGCTCGGCCTCGGGGAGGGCGTCCGAGCCGACCAGCTGGACGATCTCCTGGAGCTCCGACTCCTTCTGCAGCACCTCCATCGCCCAGGTCCGGAGCAGGTTCCACTCCGGCGAGACCTCGCGGTCGTACCAGTCGGAGAGGCTGTCCAGGTAGAGCGAGTAGGAGTTGAGCCAGTTGATCGACGGGAAGTGCCGGCGCTGCGAGAGCTTCGCGTCCAGGGCCCAGAAGACCTTGACGATCCGGAGCGTGTTCTGCGTCACCGGCTCGGAGAAGTCGCCGCCGGGCGGCGAGACCGCGCCGATGACCGAGACGGAGCCCGAGTCGCCGTTGAGCGTGGTGACGAGCCCCGAGCGCTCGTAGAACTCGGAGAGCCGCGCCGCGAGGTAGGCCGGGTAGCCCTCCTCGCCGGGCATCTCCTCGAGCCGGCTCGAGATCTCGCGCATCGCCTCGGCCCATCGGGAGGTCGAATCGGCCATCAGCGAGACGTCGTAACCCATGTCGCGGAAGTACTCGGCGATCGTGATCCCCGTGTAGACCGAGGCCTCGCGGGCCGCGACCGGCATGTTCGAGGTGTTCGCGATCAGGATCGTACGCTCCATGAGCGGCTTGCCCGACTTCGGGTCCTGGAGCTCGGGGAACTCGGTCAGCACCTCGGTCATCTCGTTGCCGCGCTCGCCGCACCCGATGTAGACGACGATCTCGGCGTCGGACCACTTCGCGAGCTGCTGCTGCGTCACCGTCTTACCCGAGCCGAACGGCCCGGGGATGGCGGCCGTCCCGCCCTTCGCGATCGGGAAGAGCCCGTCGAGGATCCGCTGCCCCGTGATGAGGGGGATCGTCGGGTTCTTCTTCTCACCGACCGGCCGGGGGACCCGGACGGGCCAGCGCTGCATCATCTGGATCTCGGTCCCGTCCTCGAGGGTCGCGACCGTCTCCTCGACCGTGTAGCTGCCGCCCTGGATCGAGCGGATCTTCCCGCCCTTCACGTTCGGCGGCACCATGATCCGGTGGACGATGTTCGTCTCCTGGACCTCGCCGATGATCGAGCCGGGCTTGACCTCGTCGCCGGCCTTGACCAGCGGCCTGAACTCCCACTTTTTATCGCGGGGGATGCCGGGGGCGGAGACGCCGCGCTCGATGAACGAGCCCATCTTGTCGACGAGCACTGCCAGCGGGCGCTGGATCCCGTCGTAGATCGAGGTCAGGAGGCCGGGCCCGAGCTCGACTGCGAGCGAGAGGCCCGTGTTCTCGACGGGTTCACCGGGTCTCAGGCCGGTCGTGTCCTCGTAGACCTGGATGATGATCGCCTCGCCGTCGACCTTGATCACCTCCCCCATCAGCTCCTCGTTACCGACCTTCACGACGTCGTACATGTGGGCGTCGAGCCCGACGGCCGTGACGACCGGTCCGGCGACGCGTTTGAGAACGCCGCCGGCCTGGTTCTTCGTTTCGGTTACTTCCACAGATCAACACCCACTGAACGCTTTATCTTCTCTCTGAGGGACAGGCCCGCCTCCTTGCCGCCGATCGCGATAACGGTCGGCCGCACGGACTCCTCGAGCTGGGTCTGGAGACGCCGTGGGACGCGCTCCATGTCGCTCGCGGATAGGACGAGGATGCCGACCTGGGGGTCGGCCAGTGCCTGGTTGACCGCCTCGACGAGCCGGGGTTCGTCGTCGACCGCGTAGGTCCTGTGGATCCCGGCGAGCCGGAACCCCAGGATGAAATCGCTCGAACCGATGACTGCGATCTCCATCTAGATCACCAGGTACTCCTGAATCCGCTCGGGGGCCAGGTTCGCGGACTTGCCGCGGGCGATCGCCCGGAGGTTGTAGACCTCGTAGCGCTTGCGCTCGAGGTAGACCAGCACGGGCGAGACCGAGAACGGGTAGCGCCGGCTCATCCGGTCCATCAGGTCGAGCTTGAACCGGGTGAGGCGGCTCTCGACCTGCCGGACCGGGCAGCCGCACCTGAGCTCCTCGATCGCCTCCCGCAGGGGCTCGAGGTTGGCCCGCTTCTTGAGGCTGTCCACGATCTCGTCGACGGAGTCGAGCCTGGCGACCCGGTCGAGCTCGTCGACCGGGATCCGGCCGTCGGAGATCATGAACTCCCGGACCTCCTCGGTCGCACCCCCCTCCCGCAGGCGCCAGAGGTTCTGCAGGTTCGTGATATCGATCTCGAGCTGGATGTACTGCAGGAACTCGTACCCACCCTTGATCCCCGAGCGGGCCACCCGGACCAGGTCGGCGTAGTACTGCTTGTAGAGCTCGTTCTCGAGCCTGGCGAACGACCCCGACTCGAGTGCCGCGGAGAGCTCCCGGGTCACGACCGGGTAGAGATGGCTCCCGCGGAGCCCCTCGACGATCCGCTCGGGCGAATCCTCGGTGACGAGCCGGTCGAGGGCCGCCCGGTCGAGGCTCCCCGCCGGGATCAGCACCTCCTTGATCTTGCCGGCCCCGAACCCCTGGGTGCGGCCCCGGAGGACCGTGAGGATGTTCGCGATATCCCAGCGGCGCAGGTACGCGGCCGTGAATGCGTGCATGGTCCCGGGCGCCAGCGCGAGGACGTTCTGGTACTCTTTCGCCAGGTTCCAGGAGAGGGCGACCTCGAGGAGGTCTACCCCGGAGAACGAGGGCGAGAGCTCGTCGATCTCGGTCTTGTACTCCAGTTCCTCGATGTACCGCGTGATCTCCGGGAGGCTCATGTTCAGCATCCGGAGGTACTCCTCCGGGCGCAGGAGCTTCGCCTTCCTGACGCGGAGCCGCGTGGCCACGTAGACATAGGGCGCCGGTCCGGCCATCACCTCTGCCATGACCGGCTCACCTCACCCGAACAGGAGGTCCGAGGCATCCTTGAGCGAGGACTCCCAGACGGCGTTCAGGTATGTACGGTACGAGTGGTCGACCTGGAAGGCCCCGTCGTTCGACTCGGCCACCAGGCCCCCCTCGATCTCCGCGGGGGGCCCGACCGTGAATCCGGCGAACGCCGGCTCCTTGACGAGCGCCTCGACGATCGGCAGGTCGGCCCGGTTCACCCGGACGCGCCCCCCGCCGATCTCGGTTTTCGCGGTCTCGAGGAGTCGCCTGAGGGCCTTTTCGTGGAACGAGGCCGGCTCCTTGCGGATCGCGGTGAGCGCCGAGGCGTAGACCTGGTCCAGGAGCTCCTTCTCGGCGTTCAGGGTCGCCCGCTTCGTGACCAGGTTCGCCGACGAGGTCTCCCGGCTGAGGACGGCCTCGACCTGACGGACGACGTCCGCCTCGGTCTGGAGCTTGATCTCGTCCGAGCGCTGCCGCGCGTCGCGCAGGACCCGCTCCGACTCCGTCAGCGCCTCCCTGCGGATCTGGTCGACCTCCTGCCGCCCCTTCTCCTGGATCTCCCCGATGACTGCTTCCAGTCCCATGATGCGTCTCCTTCAGAACAGGAGCAGCATCGCGACGACGAGACCGAAGATGACGATGGTCTCCGGAATGACGGTGAAGATGAGGGCCAGGCCGAAGAGGTCACGGTTCTCGGCGGTCGCGCCGACGGCGGCGGCCCCGATGGACATCTCGGCGATCCCGGTGCCGACACCGGTCAGCCCCACGGCGAGTCCTGCCCCGACGGCCTTGAGTCCTGCCTGCGATGCTTCTATCATCTCTACCGTCATGACGGCGGTGCTAACATCAACCATTTCTTTATTCCTCCGTAGTATACTGTCTCTTCATTCCAAACGGGTTGTACTTGAGTCCTCCGCCCTTGTAGAACTTGGTGAAGAACTCCACGTAGTGAAGACGGATCGAGTGCAGCCCGCCGCCCAGGATCCCCAGGGCGGTGTTCAGCGCGTGGCCGATCAGGAACACGACGATCCCGACGATGACCAGCACGATCGCGACCGGTGTCAGGTTCTTCAACGCCGGCTCGATCATCATGCCGATCGAGATGTAGTTCACGACCATCGCGATCGCGACGGACGAGAGGCCGACCGCGACGAGACGGGCGTAGCTGAGCACGTGCGAGATCACCGTGGGTGCCTCGACGAGCTCGAGCGCATTCTCCTGGCCGATCGCGATCATGCCGTAGAGGATCAGCGCGATCCCGATGATCCCGAACGGGCGCATCCCGAGCGCGACCACGTCCCCGATCCGGGTCAGGTCGAACATCAGCGGGATGGGGAAGATCGACCAGATCACGAGGAGCAGGCCCCACATGAAGGCGATCCACCCGGTCTGGGCGATCATCGCCTTCGTCCGGTGGGTCCCGTGGTCCATCCGCGCGTGGTTGATCAGCGAGATGATCCGCCCGAGCGTGATGTGCAGGATCCCGATCCAGATCGCGACGATCAGGAGCGACGCCGCGTCGGGCCCGTGCCCGTGCGCTCCGCCGCCGATGTTGAGGTGGCGCGAGAAGATGACCGGGTCCCAGGGGAGCGCGAAGCCGAGGAACTCGGAATAGAGCACCCCGAAGACGATCGCGGAGATGGACGCGTTCCGCATGTTGTCCAGGAACTGCTTCCATCCGTCGGTCATGAGGAACCTCCTCAGCATGAGCGATATCGCGAGCAGGATGAGACCGTACCCGACGTCGCCGAGGATGATCCCGAAGAAGATCGGGAAGACGATCGAGACCAGGAGCGTCGGGTCGATCTCCCGGTAGTCGGGGCGCGAGTAGACGTCCATGAACATCTCGGTCGGATGCGCGAAGTCCGGGTTCTGGAACTCGACAGGGACCTGGTCATTCTCGTAGTCCACCGGGAGCGTCTCGACGTGGACCTTCTCCCCCGTCGCCTCCTCGAGCGACGCGGTGATCTCGGAGACCGCCTCGGTCGGAACCCAGCCCTCGGCGACGAAGGCCAGGTCCGTGACCGCGAACCGGAGCGGCGCCTCGGCCTGCTCGACGTCCGCGCTGAGCAGCTCGTCGGCCGCCAGCAGGAACGACGAGTGGATCTCCTTGAGCCCGTGGAGCTGCCGGTCGATCGTCTCGAGTTCCTTCTTCACGTCGGCGAGCTCCGCCCGGTACCGGGCGATCGCGTCGCCCGCTGGACCGGACTCAGCCGGGAGGGCGACGGGCGCGAACCCGGCCTCCTGGAGCTGACGTTCGACCGCGTCACGGTGCTCTTTCGGCGTGAAGACCGCGAGGAATCCGCCCTTCCGGCCGCCCGCGTACTCCTTCTCGTGGGGGGCCTCGATCGCCACGTCGGCCGGCACCCGGCCGGTGAAGACGGCGAGGCTCTCGTAGCCCCGGAAGTGGTCGAGGTCGACGGGAAACGCCGTGAACGGCTCGAGCTCCGCGATCCGGGTCTCGAGCTCGCGGGCCCGGTTCTCGAGGCGGTTCCGCCGGGTCACCATCTCGTCGGCCTGGGCGTCGAGCTCGGGCAGCTCCGTCTCGAGCTGCCGCCGGAGCTCGCCGGAAGAGACGCGCCGGGCGGGGGGAGAAGCCCCCCCCTCGACCCCGAACGCGGTCGCCGCCCCCCGGATCTTGAGGAGGTCGACGGAGGCCTCGGTCGCGCCCTCGAGTGGCATGCCGATCTTGAACCCGTCGTATTCCTCCTGGCCCACGAAGTCCTCGATGTGGAAGAGCCGCCGCCGGTGGAGCTCGGCGATCACCTTCCCCATCTGGTCCTTGGTCCCGGTGATGAGCAGGCGGCTCATCTGCTCCGGATAGAGCATCAGGACCGCTCCTCCCTCTCAGGCACCGGCATCGAGGGCTCCCTCGAGCCGGGAGACCAGGAGCGCGACCGCGCGCTCCATGTTCCGGCTGCCCCGCTCACGGAGCTCGGCCGCCTTGACCTCGCCGTCCCTGATGATCTCGGCGTGGAGGCGGTCCGCCTCGGCGTGGGCCTCGGCGAGCTTCTGCTTGCGGTACTCTTCGGCGTTCGCGGCCGCCTTCGCGATCAGGTTGTCGGCCTCGAACTCGGCATTCTGGATGCTCGTGCGCCGTTCCTCCTCGGCCTGGCTGATCGCGGCCTTGTACTCGTCTTCCGTCTTCTTGATGCTCTCCAACACCTCTACCTTCATCAAACCCTCCTTACACTGTAATAGTTGGCGGAAAGAGGTTTATTAAGTGTATGTATTCCTCGTTCGCGGTGCTGGAGAGCCCGTTCAGACCCCCAGGGAGAGGGGCGGCAGGCACCGGATCGCGAGCCCAGGCGGCCCCCCCTCGATCTCGACCCCGCCTGGCACCCCCGAGACGACGAGCCCGGCGAACTCGTCGCCGCCGCAGAGCACGTCCTGCTCGGGGTGGGTCCCGCGCTGGATCCCGCACGCCAGCCGGATGCGGGGGCCGGCCGAGACCACGACTGGGAGCCGCCGTGAACCGGGGTGGTCCTTCGGGAGCACGACGAGCGGGAGGCCGTACCGGCGCACCAGCTCGATCAGCATCAGGGCCGGCGCGAGCGGCCCGCCCACGGGGGCCGAGGCCGCCACCAGGTCGTCAGGCCCTAGGCCCTGCACGACCTCGCGCTCGACAGTCTCGATGCAGAGCGGCAGGCGACGGAGCACGCGGGCCACCGCGAGAAAAGAGGAGGTCCCCTCGAGGACCAGGAACCCGTCGTCCAGGGGCGCGAACATCCGGCGGGGTTTTTCAGATCGCGTCGACCACGTCGGACTGGCAGGAGGGGCAGACCGGGTGCTTTCCCACGCCCTCGAAGCTCTCGCCGCAGTCGCGGCACCGGAACCGCTTCCCCTTCACGCGTTCGTCGAACTCAACGTCCATGGGTCCGCCAACGGAGCACATCCACTGATCACCGTGCCAGAGTCTGCCCGCCACCCCGATAAGGTTATCGGGAAAAAACGGCCGGCCGGACACGGGCGGGCGGGGACCAGAACCGCCCGCGTCAGGTCGGCAGCGGCGGCGCGACCACCGTGTTGAACGCGATCAGCGCGATCAGGATCATGATGCAGGCATGCTTGACCCCCGACTTGATCGAGGACTCCCCCATCTGCCCGGCGATCAGGCCCGAGACGAACCCCATGATCACCACGGCGTGGTAGAGCATCGCCTGGATCAGGCCGAGCGGCATCGTGCCAAGCCCGGCGAACGTCCCCCCGGCCTGCGAGAGCCCGGCGGTGTCGAGCTTGGCGAGCTCGACCAGGAACTGCGCGTTCAGGGTCGCGATCACGAAGATGAAGACCCCGAACGAGAGGTAGACGATCGCGACGTAGATGAACATCTCGCCGAACCGCTCCTTCTTCAGGATCTCAGACATCCGGGTGTCCGAGGCGGCGATGTTCAGGACGTCGTTGATCTGGCTCGACATCTCCGAGGCCCGCGTGATCAGGGTGACCATCCGGGCGATGATCGGGGTGGTGACCCGCTGCTCGAAGTGGAGCAGCGCCTCCGAGAAGTTGGCGCCCCACTCCATGTCCCGGTTGATCCGTTTGATCTCGTGCGAGAGGACGCCCAGGTTGGCGCTCTGCATGATCGCCAGCGCCTGGGCGACCGTGAGGCCTACCTGGTTGATCCCGGCCATCCGGTCCAGGAACTCCGGTATCGCCGCCTCGATCCCCGAGAGCCGCCGCCGCCAGACCTCGTAGAAGATCGCGAACGGCAACAGGATGATCAGCACCCCGATGATGATGTGGTCGTCGATCGCGCTGACGTAGGCCTCCAGGTTGCCGATCCAGGCGATCTGCGAGATCATGAAGGCCATGTATATGATCCCGATCGGGATCGTCAGGAAGAGGACCCGGACCGGCTTCGTGGTGAACGCCCGGAGCGGGTCCTGGAGGAACCGGCGGACCCCCGCCGACTGGTCGTACTTGACGAGCCGGGCGAAGAGCGACTCCTCCCCGCCGATGGGATTGATCGCGACGTCGGTGAACTCCTGCCACTCCTGGTCCGTCGATTTCCGGTAGACGCTCTCGGTCTTGATCGAGACCAGGTCGATCATCACCATGAAGATCGCGGTCCCGACCGGGAGCATCAGGTAGATGACGGCCACCAGCTGCTCCACGGCGGCCCCTCCCATCATCCCCATGACGACCATGATGATGATCAGGAAGAGCGGGCCGGCGACGAAGAGCGTCACGTAGGACTCGGCCACGAGCGCCAGGAACCCCAGGAAGTTCTTCTGCTCGTACCGGGCCTCCTCCTGGAAGAGGTGGACCCGCCCCTCGAGGAAGTCGGCCATGTCGCCGCCCGACTCGATCACCGAGAGGAGATCCTGGAGGAAGTCCTTGAGCTTGTTGGACGGCGTGGTCATGTGGAGCTGCCGGATGGCCGAGACCTCGTCCAGGCCGAAGAAGTCGGCGTCCCGGACCACCTGGCGGAACTCGAGCGCCACCTCGCCGTAAATGTTCGCGTTCTCCGAGAGCGACCGGAAGATGGTCAGGAGCTCGGCGCCCCCCCTCCGCATCGCGTACATGTACGCGACGGCGTTATGGAGCGTCATGTTGATCTTCGAGGCGCGCATCCCCTTGGTGATCGCGGGCCACTGGAGGGCGAGCATGTATGTGATCGTGGCCGCGAGCAGGGCCCCGATCACGGCGCCGACCAGCTGCGTGATCAGGGACATCGGGATGGGGCCGAGCGAGTACGGCAGGTGGAACCCGGTCGGGTTCGTGAAGCCGGTTCCCTGCGCCTCGGTGAACGAGATCACGAACCCGGTCACGATGTAGCCGATCACCAGAAAGACGATGGCCACGACGGCCGAGGCCAGGACGGCGTTGGAGAGGTAGCGCTCGACCGTGACCCCCGAGCGGGTCGAGATCAGGTCAGCGTTCAGGCGCTGGAACCGCGTCGGGTCCCTGGCCACCCAGGCCTGGACCTGGCGCCCGAAGATCACGTGATCGCCTTCCGGAGGTCGTCGATGTTGCCCATCACGCTTTCCGGGTCGATATAGTAGTTCTGGAAGAGCATGCTGACGGACTTGTAGTCGCGGATCCGCTGCTCGTGCATCGCGATCAGCAGGCGCTTCCGCACCGCGATCTCGGCCTCCAGCTGCTCACGGGTCCAGCCCCGCTTCTCGGTGATCGAGGCGTAGATCTGGGACCGGCCCGTGTAGTTGAGCAGGTCGCGGACCGGGTCGTAGGTGAAGACGTTGTTGACCCGGAGGTTCCCGGTGGACGGGTCGATCCCGATCACCTCGACGATCTCCTGGCACCGCCGGACGCGCGCCGTCCCCTGGTAGATCAGGGCCTGGATCGAGATGATGTTGAGCGCCTGGAGCATGTTGCGCGGCACGTTGAGGGGCTCGGACTCGAGCCGGTGGATGGCCGCGTCGACCGAGCCCGCGTGCATGGTGGAGAAGGTGGTGTGACCGGTGTTCATCGCCTGGAAGAGCGTCTGCGCCTCGTTGCCGCGGACCTCCCCGACCAGGATGAACTCGGGCCGCTGCCGCATCGCGGACTTGAGCAGCGCGAACATGTCGATCGTGTTGCCGGCCTCGGCCACGGACTCGCGCGTCACCGAGGCGATCCAGTTGTCGTGGTAGAGGGTGACCTCGCGCGTGTCCTCGATCGAGATCACCTTCGCGAGGGGGGTGATGAAGAGCGAGACCGCGTTGAGCGAGGTGGTCTTCCCGGACGCCGTGCCGCCGATGAAGATCAGCGACTTCTGGTTCTCGATCGCGAGCCAGAAGTAGACGAGGGACTCCGGGCTGAAGGTGTGGTACTCCATCAGCTCGACCGGGGTGAACGGCTCCTCGCGGAACTTCCGGATCGTGAACGAGGTCCCCCGGGTCGTGATCTCCTTGCCGAGCGTCAGCTGCAGCCGTGAACCGTCCGGCAGGGTCGCGTCGATCATCGGGTTGCCGATCGAGACGTGCTTGCCCGAGCGCTGGGCGAGCTTGATCGCGAGCGAGATGAGCGCCTCCTCGTCGAAGCGGATGTTGGTCCGGATGTTCCGGTACTTGCGGTGGTAGAGGAAGATCGGGACCTCGTTGCCGTCGCAGGAGATGTCCTCGATGTTCGGGTCCTTCATCAGCGGCTCGATCCGGGACCATCCGATGAAGTTCCTGACCAGGAAGTAGCGGAGCTTGAAGAGCGGGATCTGCTCGAGCGTGATCCCGTACTCCTCGAGGAGCCCCATCATCTTCCGGTAGAGCAGGTGGTGCTTGTCCTCGTCGATCTCGGCGTCGGTCAGGATCAGGACGTCGCGCAGGTCCTCGAAAATCCGCTCGATCAGTTCGTACTCGAACGGCGTGAGCGTCGGCTCGTAGAGGATGTACTCCTCCTGCTTGGTCCTCCGGTTGAAGACGACGTTCACCTAGCTGAGCCCCTCGTCGACCCAGTACTGCTCGATCAGGTCGAACTCCTCGGGGAGTTCGCGGTCGACGAGCGAGCCGTGGATCGACGGGTCGTAGTTAACGATCTCGGGCTCGGGCCTCTTCCGGGCCATCAGCCGCCCGGTCTGCCTGGGGGGCTGCATCGTCTTCGCGTCGGGCGGCGGCGTCAGGACGCGCGCTTGTTCCTGCTTCCTTCTCCTCAGACGCGGCAACTCCACTGTTACACGACCTCCGGCAACCCTGCCGGGTCACCCGAACCCCGCAGGTTGTGTCGATGGAATCATCTGATCTTCGTTATACTTTAACCATCCGATACGGTGCGGCGGGGACAGTTCTTCTCTTTATGCTTTTACAAACATTTATCGAGACTACAGGTGACTATCTTGGAGTGCAGCAATTGGCGGGCGCGGCGATACGGATGCCCACCGGAATAGGGTCGTTCGACCCCGTGATGGAGGGAGGAGTCCCCCCGGGCTCGATCATGCTCCTGCTCGGCGATATCGGGGCCGGCTCGTTCGAGTTCGTCTACACCTCGATCATCAACCTCGCGATGCAGAAGCGGCACGACCCGGAGAACCCCGCCCTGCCGTCCGAGATCCTGTACATCACCTTCACCAAGATGCGCGAGGACGTCGACCGCGAGGTCCGCCTCTCGTTCGACGAGTCCCTCGCCTCCGAGCTCGAGACCGACTACGTCCGTTTCAGCGACCTCTCGGAGCAGTACTTCGAGACGTCGGCCGTGCCGAACGAGTGGTACACCTCGGACGACCTGATCACGCGTTTAAAACGCCGCTCCGAGCACAAGTCCACCCTGATGCGGCTCTCGTCCGTGCTCGACACCGCGCCCGAACGCTCGCTGATCATCCTCGACTCGCTGACCGAGCTCGCGGTATCGTACTCCGACCCCGCGGACTGGAAAGAGCTCGCGGCGTACCTGCGCGGTCTCCAGCGGGTCACGAAGCGGTGGAACTCGACGATCTACCTCCTCCTCACCCAGGGGATCATCGACCGTGCCCGGGTCCAGGAGATCGCGGACATCGCGGACTCGGTGATCCTCTACCGGTGGGAGGAGTCGGTCGCGGCGCGGCGGCAGCGCGTGATGTTCTTCGAGAAGTTCCGGGGGGTCATGACCCACCTCGAGGAGAACGACCTGGTCAAGTTCTCGATCAAGATCTCGCCCGCCCTCGGCTTCGAGGTGAACAACATCCGGCTCATCATCTGACATGGCCATCACACCGAACAGCGGACAGGAGCGGGTCAGCACCGGGATCGAAGGACTCGACGAGATGCTCGCGGGCGGGCTCGTCCGGGGTTCGATCACGGCGATCGTCGGGGCCTACGGCACGGGCAAGACGACGTGTGTGCTCGAGTTTCTCTACGACGGGCTCAGAAGGGGAGAGACCGCGATCTACATCTCGCCCGAGGAGACCGAGGACTCGATCCTCGGGTTCATGGCCATGAGGGGGCGCGACGTCGGGCCGTACCGCAACAGATCCTTCTTCGTGCTCAAGCTCGACCCGACCAACTTCAACCTCTCGGTCAACACGATCCGGAACGAGCTGCCGCCCCTGATCCGGAAGGTCTCCGCGACCCGCGTGGTCTTCGACCCGGTCTCGCTCTTCGAGGACCTCTTCGAGTCGGACTCCGGGCGCAGGAACGAGATGTACCGGTTCGTCGAGCTGCTCCGTGAACAGCACTGCACGATGGTGATGACCTCCGAGACGACCCGGGACAACCCGCTGGCGAGCCGCCACAACCTGATCGAGTACCTGGCCGACACGGTAATCCTGCTCCGGTACGTCCGCCCCGACGATTTCGCCCGCGTCAACCTGGCGGTCGAGGTGGTCAAGATGCGCCACTCCCCCCACTCGCGCGAGATCAGGCCGTACGAGATCGGCGCGGAGGACGTGCGGGTCCTCCCGGCACCCGGGACCAGGTGACGGGAGGGCTCCCGCCGACCGTCAGGTCCACTGGGGGTTGAGGTACCAGTAGGCGCCGGTCAGGTACGTGGCGAACGTCGTCCACGCGATGTACGGGACGAGCAGGTAGGCCGCCACGGGGCGGACGCGGTAGAACCGCTCTATCGTGCCCAGGATCGCGAGCCAGAGGGCGACGACGCAGACGAACGCGAGCCCTATCGAGTGTACCCCGAAGAAGAGCCAGGACCAGAGCACGTTCAGAACGAGCTGGACCCCGAAGAGCGCGAGCCCCCTCCTCGCCGCCGGGTGGTCGCGACGCTGCCAGACCAGGAAGGCCGCGATGCCCATCAGGATGTAGAGCGTGGTCCACACCGGGCCGAAGACCCAGTTCGGGGGGCTCAGGGGCGGACGCGCCAGCGCTGCGTACCAGGTGGGGATGTTCGGATAGGTCGCGATCGAGCCGAGGAGGCCGGCGGCGAGACTGCCGACGACGAAAACGACGAGCGCGAGCCATTCGGTGGCGTTCCGGGGAAGCTCCATGATACCTCGTTGTTCGCGGGCCCGTTCCCTAATACTATCGGTACCGGGCCTAACCGACGAACGCGATCCCGAAGAAGGAGAGCACGACCACGAGGATCACGCCGAGGATTCCCCCGATCGCGGAGACCAGGACGGACCAGAGATCGATCGCGACATTCAGGCCGAAGAACCGGTTCAGGACCCAGAGGGCCGCGACGCCGATCGCCGCGTTCATGACCAGGGCCGGAACGCTTTTCAGGACCTTGAAGAGCACCACCACGACGATGATCGCGATTACGAGAGCGATGAGTTCGCCGATCATGGGACTCCGTTTCACACCCGGCCTCTTAAGCGGATCGGTCGCGGGACTCTCCCGCGGACCCGGCCGGCGCCCGCCTCAGGCGTCCAGACCGATCGAGTGGAGCGCGATCAGCACCGCGACGCCCGGGAGGCCCCCGAACGCGCAGACCAGCACGGCGCCGAGGGTGATCGGGATCGCCGGCGAGAGGACGTCGAACCAGTCGATCGCGAAGAGGACGAGGATGCCGACCGCCGAGTTGACCAGGAGCAGCGTCGCGCGCTTCAGCACGAGCCAGAGCACGGTCGCGACCGTGACCGCCGCGAGGATCGTGACGACGAGATCGAGCGTCCCCGTCACCCCACCAGCCGCTGCTCCCCGAGACGGAGCGCGGGCAGGAGCATCCCCCCGATCTCCCGCCTCTCGGCCGAGACCCCCTCGATCGCCCCGAGCAGGTCGAAGAGGTTGCCGCCCCACATCGCGGTCGAGACCGGGGTCGTGAACTCGCCGCCCGCGACGAACGTCGGGTTCGAGACCTCCACCGAGAAGTCGCCGGTGATCGTGTTGGCCGTATGCGCCCCGACGACGGAACGGACGTAGACCGCCTCGTCGGCCGTCACGTCGGCGACGGGGGCCTCCAGCACGAGGGTGTGGAACCCCGCCGAGGGCGCACCCCCGTACCCCCCGCGGACGGCCGACCCGGTCGTCGTCGCGCCGTAGCGGTACGCGGTCCGCAGGTCGTAGGCGAACCCCGCGAGCACCCCGTTCCGGATGAAGTCGACCCGGTGCGTCGGCACACCCTCCGCGTCGAACCAGGCGGCCCCCGGCCCCATCGGCAGGTGCGGGTCGTCGTAGAGCGAGAGCCCCGGGTCGGCGACCGCCTCCCCGACACGCCCCGCGAGCCGGGAGCGGCCGGCGTGGACGTTCCGGCCGACGAGCGCGGGCGCGAGCACGACCTCGATCAGCTCGGCGAGCGCGAGCGGCGAGAGGACCAGGTCGTAGGTCCCCGGCGCCAGCGGTTCCCCGCCGGCGCCGTGCGCGGCGAAGAACGCGGCCCGCTCCCCCACGTGGACGGGGTCGAGGTCGAGCGCGTGGCTCGCGTCGAACTCGAACCCGGTCGAGGTCCCGGCGATCGCCTCGACCGAGCAGGAGGCGTGGGTCTGTTCGTCGGCGTACCGGAGCCCGCCGGTGTTCGCGACCTCGACGCGGGTCCGGGAGAGGACGGCCGAGCCGGCCGTCACCGAGGCGGCAGGGTGCTCGAGAGCGCCCTCCTTCATCCCCTCGAGCAGCTCCGCCACCTTCCCGGGCTCGAGCGTGACCGCGGGATCGTAGGCGAGCCGCCTTTCCGGGAGGTCGATCGGGCCCGGCAGCCCTCCCCAGGGCTGGGGGTCGGCCAGCCGCATGGCCGCGAGCGCGGCCTCCAGGCAGGCCTCCCAGCGCGACGGGTCGTTCGTGGACGAGACCCCGACCCTGCCGTCCCGGAAGACCCGGATCCCGAGGCCGGTGGCGTGCCCTGCCTGGCCGATCCGGACCCGGTCGCGCGAGAGCTCGGCCCCCACCGACTCGGCCCCGGAGAGATAGACCTCGGCCTCGTCGGCGTGCGCCGCCGCCCCCTCGATGATCGCCTCAATCGCGTCCACTGCCACCCACCACCGCGTTCGAGAGCAGGACGTGCGGCGCACCGTCCCCAACGGGGACGGACTGCCCGCCCTTGCCGCAGTACCCCTGGTGCATCCGCCGGTCGTCTGCGATCAGGGCGATCTCGTGGAGCGTCCCCAGGATCTCGCCCGAGAGCGAGACGTCCCGGACCATCCCGCCGAGCGCGCCGTCCTCGACCAGGTAACCGTACTCGGCGTTGAACTGGAACATCCCGCGCCCCGGGTCTACCTGCCCGCCGCGCGAGCCGATCAGGAGCATGCCCGTCCCGCACTCCTCCAGGCACTCGTCGTAGTTTGCGTCCCCGTTCTCGATGAAGGTGTTCGACATCCTGACGAGCGGGGCTTCGCCCGGCATGGCCCGGGCATGGCCGGCCTGGCCGTCCCCAACGGCGGCGAGGGTCTCGCGGGTGTGGAGGAAGGCGCTGATCACCCCGTCCTTCACCAGCTCGGTCCGGCCGGTCGCAACCCCCTCCGCGTCGACCGGATCGAACCCGAACTCGGGGAGAGACGGGTCGTCGGCGATGGTGAGGCCGGGGCCTCCGATCCGCTCGCCGATCCGGCCGGCCAGGACCGAGTTGCCCTCGCGGACCAGGTCGCCCTCCGAGGCGTGGCCGACCGCCTCGTGCGCGAAGACCCCCGCGAGCTCGGGGTCGAGCACGACCCGCATCCTCCCGCCCGTCGCTGCACGCGCGTCCAGGAGCGCGAGCGCGGTCTCCCGGGCCTTTTCGCCGTCGCCCATGCCGGTCCGGAGGGGAAAACCGTTCACCGCGTGCCGGCGCTCGAACCCCATCTGGACCACGCCGTTTCTTTCGGCCACGGCCAGCACGCTGTAGCCGGAACGGCCGAGCGCGTAGGCGTACTCGGCCCCCTCCGAGGAGGCGAACCGGACCGTCTCCTGCCGCTCGGTGTAGACCGCGCGGGTGTTCCGGACCTCCGCCCCACGGGCCGAGGACTCGACGGCGGCGAGGAGGGCGGTCTTCTCCTCGAGACCGAGGGACCGCGGGTCGTCGGACGGAGGGGGGACGGGGAGCACCCGGCAGGGGGCGTCCGCGAGGGCGACCTCCTCGCCGGTCAGCTCCGCGAGCGCGAGCGCCTCGGCCACGAACCGGTCCAGGTCGGCGCCCCGGTAGTTGTCGACCGAGACCACGCCCCAGCCCCACGGGCCGAGCACGCGCACCACCGCGCGGTCGAAGAAGGAGGTGGTCGCGGACTCCACGACCCCGTTGTCGATGTCGATGTTGGTCGCCTCGCCCGAGACGTGGCGCACGTCGAAGTAGCGCGCCATCTCACGCGGGGGCGATCACCGTCGAGCCCGGGTGAATCGTGCCGGCCGACTGCTCGGCGATCTTCCGGACCTTGGTGAGGAAGCCGGCCTCGTCGCGCGGCACGAGCGCGTATTTCAACACCTCGTCGATCTGCGAGACCGGGACCACCCGGACCCCGGCGCGGTACCGGTCCTCGATCATCACGTCGTCCAGATTCGGGGCCGGGATCAGGACCGTCCGGATGCCGGCCTTCGCCGCGGCCTCGATCTTGTAGGTCACCCCGCCGACCGGGAGAACGTCGCCCCGCACCGAGAGCGAGCCGGTCATCGCGATGTCCTGCCGGACCGGGATCCCCTCGATCGCCGAGATCACGGCCGTCGCTACCGATATCGAGGCCGAGTCCCCCTCGACCCCCTGGTAGGTGCCGATGAACTGGACGTGGACGTCCACGTTCCGGATGTCCGTACCCGTAAACTTCTTGATGATCGCCGAGACGTTCTTGATCGACTCCTGGGCGATCTCCTTGAGCATCCCGGTCGCGATCACGGTCCCGCCGGCGGACGACTGGGCCGGGGTCACCTCGGCCATGATCGGAAGGACGGAGCCGGAGTCCGAGCCGACCACGGCGAGCCCGTTCACGCGCCCGATCTCCGTGCCCTGCACGACCGAGAGGTCGTAGTCCCGCATCCGGCGGATGTAGTCGTCCGAGATCTGCTCCTCGACCGAGCGGGCCGTCTCCTTGGCCGCGATCACGTGGGCCGCCGTGGTCAGCTCCGCCCCCTCCTGCCGGGCGAGATCGCCCGCCACCCGGATCAGCCCCCCCATGTCGCGGAGCTTGAGCGTAAGGTGGCCCTTGCGCATCGAGCGGCGGCGGGCCTCGCGGAGCACCTCGCGGATCGCCGACTGGTCGAAGTGCGGGATCTTCCCGTCGTTCGTAACCTCCTGGGCGATGAACCGGATGAACTTCTGCCGGTTCTCGGGGGTGTCCTCCATGGTCTCGCGCATGTAGACCTCGTAGCCGTAGCCACGTATCCGCGAGCGGAGCGCCGGGTGCATCCCCTGCACCGCGTCAAGGTTCCCGGCCGCGATCATCACGAACCGGCAGGGGACCGGCTCGGTCCGGACCATCGCGCCGGAGGAGCGCTCGGACTGACCCGTGATCGGGAACTCGCCCTCCTGGAGCGCGGTCAGGAGGTTCTGCTGCGAATGGGGGGTGAGGGTGTTGATCTCGTCGATGAAGAGGACCCCCCCGTGGGCCCGGTGGATCGCGCCCGACTCGACCCGGTCGTGGGCGGGCGTCTCGAGCCCCCCCGACTGGAACGGGTCGTGCCGGACGTCGCCGAGGAGCGAGCCGGCCTGGGCCCCCGTGGCGTCCACGAACGGCGCCACGGCCGACGGGTCGTGGCTGACGAGGAGCTTGGGGACGAGCGCCTCCTCCTTGGGCGCCGAGTACCGGAGGGCCATGAAGATGAAGGCCGCCGCGATGATCCCCATCAGCCACTGGGACGAGATGAACGCGAACCCGATGATGGCCGTGATGAGCAGCATCAGGAGCGTGTTCCGGAACTGGATCTTCTTTCTCGCCTCGGCCTTGTGGGCGCCGACAATCTGCTTCGCCCGGCCGGCCGGGACGGTCCTGACCACCGGGTTGTTCGAGTCCTCGGCGTTCGGGTAGACCAGGATGTCCTGGATCTCCTCTTTCGGGAGGAGCTCGGCCATCGCCTTCGCGAGCATCGACTTGCCCGTGCCCGGGCTCCCGATCATCATGACGTGCCGTCGCTGGATCGCGGCCTTCTTGATGACCTCGACCGCGTGCTCCTGGCCGATCACCTGGTCGACCAGGCGCGGCGGGACCTCGATCTCCGAGGACGTATCGACGACGACATCGTCGAAGAGCACCTCTTCCCGCGTGGAGACCGGATCGTGTTCTGTTTCCATCGTGATGGTGACCTCTCGACCCCGTGTTGATTTATATTTCTCAGTTCGATCGTTTAAGTACTTTCAGCTCAGGGACGTGGACGATGAAGGTGGTATGCACGCAGGCCTCGCAGGTCCTCGGCGCCCGGCTCGCCGGCCGGCTCGGGGTGGAGACGATCGACGTGGCGTTCTCGCGGTTCCCGGACGGGGAGATCTTCCTCTCACGGGGCGAGACCGACGGCGAGACCGTGATCGTGGGGGCGGTCACCGGCGCCGAGGACCTGGTCGAGCTGATGCTCCTCGTCGACGCCTGCGACGACTCGGCGAACACGCTGGTCCTGCCGTACATGGCCTACGCGCGGCAGGACAAACGCTTCAGGCCGGGCGAGCCGCTCTCGGTCCGCGCGATCGCCCGGGCCCTCTCCGCCGGCGTCGACCGGGTCCTGACGGTGAACGTCCACGACCCGTCGGCGCTCGCGCATTTCACCGTGCCGGCGACGGACGTCTCGGTGGCGCCCGAGATCGGCCGGCACCTGGTCCGGCGGGGCGGGGACCTGCTCGTCCTCTCGCCGGACGACGGGGCGGCGCGGTTCGCGGCGGAGGTCGCGTCGGTCGGGGGATTCGCGACCGACTGGCTGGACAAGACCCGGCTCTCGGGTGACCGGGTCGAGATCCGGCCGAAGTCGCTCCCGGTGGAGGGGCGCGAGGTCGTGATCGTCGACGACATCATCTCGACCGGGGGCACGCTCGCGGCGGCGGCCAGGATGCTGCTCGAGCAGGGGGCGACGGGAGTCCGGGCGGCCTGCGTCCACGGCGTCTTCGCCGGCGGGGCCCTCCTCCACCTCGCCGCGGCCGGCGTCGGCGGGGTCGTCTGCTCGGACACGATCGAGCGGGCGAACTCCTGCATCATGGCCGCCGGTCCGATCGCCGACGCGCTCCGGTGATGCTCCACCTCGACGGGGCGCACCTGGAGGGGGGCGGCCAGCTCGTCCGGACCGCGGTCGCGCTCGCCGCCGTCACGGGCGAGGAGGTGACGGTCGAACGGCTCCGGGCGGGGCGCGAGACGCCCGGTCTCCGGCCGCAGCACCTCGCGGCGGTCAGGGCGGTCGCCGGGTGCTGCGGCGCCCGGGTCGATGGGCTCGCGGTCGGCTCGGACCGGCTAATCTTCCGGCCCGGCCCCCTCAGGGAGACCCACGGGCGGGTCGAGGTCGGGACGGCGGGGGCGGTCCCGCTCGTACTCCAGGCCTGGCTCCCGGTCGCGCTCGCGGCCGGTGGGTCGATCACCGTCGCCGGCGGGACGGAGGTCCCGCTCGGACCGACGGTCGACTACGCGGACCGCGTCCTTTTCTCGTTTCTCCGGGCCCACGGCGCCCGCATCTCGCTCGAGCTCCGGAACCGGGGCTACGCGCCCCGGGGTGGGGGCGAGGTGAGTGTCGCGGTCTCTCCGGGCACGCTCGCCCCCCTGGACCCGGAGAACGTCCCCGTCGTCCCCGGGGCGATCTCGGCGGCCGCGAACCTCCCCGCCCACGTCCCCGCCCGTCAGCTCGCGGCGGCGCGGGAGGTGCTCGAGCCCGTCACCGGCCCCCTCGGCGAGGCCGTCGTCGACCTCCGCGGTGGGGGGGTCTCGACCGGCTCGTCGATCACGTGCTGGGCCGGGCCGAAGGGAACGAGCGCCCTCGGGCGGCGGGGCCTGCCCGCCGAGCGGGTCGGGCGGGCCGCGGCGCGGGCGCTCCTCGGCGAGGTCTTGCTCCCCGGCCAGGTCGACGCCCGCCTCGCGGACCAGCTCCTCGTCTACCTGGCCCGGTACGGCGGGGTGTTCACGGCGACGGGCTGCACGCGGCACGCCGGGACGGTCTCCTGGCTCCTGGGCGAGTTCGGCCTCCCGGTGTCGCACGGCCCCGGGGACGGCGGGGGGGTGCTCTTCTCGGGATGACGCTCGTCCTCGACGCGTCCGCGTTCTTCGGTTCGGGCGACGGGGCGCCCCGCTGGGTCGAGACCGGGGAGCGGTGCCTGACGGCGCCGTCGGTGGTGGACGAGGTCCGCGACGCGGCCGCCCGCTGCCGGCTCGCGCTCGCGCTCGAGCGCGGTCTCGCCGTCCTCGCGCCGTCGGCGGACTCGCTGGCGTCGGTCGAGGCTGCGGCCGTCGCGTCGGGGGACGCGGACCGGCTCTCGCGAACCGACCGCGACCTCCTGGCGCTCGCCCTCGAGCACGCGGCGACCCTGGTCACCGACGACTTCGCCCTCCAGAACGCGGCCGCGCGGCTGAAGGTCGCATGCCGGCCGATCGCCCGGCGGCGCCCGGCCCCGCGCCGGCGCGGGTGGCGGTGCACCGGGTGCGGGCGGTTCGGCGACGGGCCCGGCGACTGCCCCGTCTGCGGGGCAGCGATCGAGCCCGTGCGAAGGGGGCGGAGATGACCGGGTCGGGCGAGACGGGCGGGCTCCGCACCCGCCGGACAACGCATAAATAGTCTGTGGCGGACCCTCTTTCCATGTCCTCGCTCGACGAGCTGATCGTAAAGGCCCGCCACCTCCTCGCGGAGGGGCACTCGCCCGGGCAGATCGCGGACGAGCTCTCGCTCTCGCAGGAGACCGTCACCTGGCTGCTCACCCAGAAGAAGGGGGACGCCGCGCCGAAGGACGTCTCGATCGACTGGACCGCGGTCTCGTCGAACGCCGTGCTGCTCGACGACGCCGCGCGGCTGATGCTCGACCGCTGCCGCCTCGCCGGAGTCGCGGCGCCCGGGTCCGACCCCGGGAACGTCGCGATCGTCGGGATCGCGGTCTCGGGCGTCCCGCTCGCGACCCTGATCGCCCGGGAGGAGGGCGTTCGCCTCGCGGTCTACCACCCGGCCAAGCACTCGTCCGCCGAGAAGCCGACCGGCTCGATGGCCGGCAACTTCCCGGTGGCGCCCGGGGAGCGCTGTATCGTCGTCGACGACGTCATCACGAGCGGCAGGACCATGCAGGAGGTGGTCGACTACCTGAGGCGGCAGAAGGCGACGCCGGTCGCGATCTGCGTGCTTTTCGACAAGCGCGGGCTCAAGGAGGTCGACGGCGTCCCGGTCCACTCGGTCTTCCGGGTCTCCCGGATCGACTGAACCGAAGGAAGGATTATATAGAACGACAAATCACATTTTTAGCACTCTTACCCGACTGGGAGGAATACCCGTGCTTTCAGGACAGCCGATTATCATTCTCAAGGAAAACGTCGAGCGGACCCGGGGCCAGGAGGCCCAGCGTTCGAACAGCGCCGCCGCAAAGGCCATCGCCGCCGCGGTGCGGACCACGCTCGGTCCGCGGGGCATGGACAAGATGCTGGTCTCGTCGACCGGCGACATCGTGATCACGAACGACGGGGCCACGATCCTCAGCGAGATGTCGGTGCAGCACCCCGGCGCCAAGATGGTGATCGAGGTCGCCGAGACCCAGGACGACGAGGTCGGAGACGGCACCACGACGGCCTGCATCCTCGTCGGCGCGCTCATGGAGCAGGGGGAGCTGATGCTCGCCAAGATGGTCCACCCAACCGTGATCGCGAACGGCTACACGATGGGCATGAACAGGGCACTCGAGATCGTGGAGGAGAACGCGATCCGGGTCGACCCGGGGGACCGCGAGACCCTGATCAAGATCGCCGACACCTCGATGACCGGCAAGTCGATCGAGCAGGTCAAGGACAAGCTGAACGGGATCGTGGTCGACGCGGTCATGACGGTGGCCGAGGACCGGAACGGCGAGAAGATCGTCGACCGCGACGACATCATGGTCAAGAAGCAGAAGGGCGAGACGATCGACGACGCGAGCCTGATCAAGGGGATCGTGATCGACAAGACCCGCGCCTCGGAATCGATGCCGAAGCGGGTCAGGGAGGCCCGGATCGCGCTCGTCGCCCAGCCGCTCGAGATCGTCAAGACCCAGGTCAAGGCGAAGATCAAGATCAACACGGCCGACCAGCTGAACGCGTTCGGCGCGCAGGAGCGCGAGGCCCTCAAGCAGCTCGCCGACACGGTCGCCGCCACGGGGGCGAACGTCCTCCTCTGCCAGAAGGGGATCTCCGACCCGGTCCAGTACTACCTGGCGAAGGCCGGCGTCCTGGCGATCCAGGACGTCAAGGAGGAGGACATGAAGTACGCGGCCCGCGCGCTCTCCGGCAAGGTCGTGAACAAGGTCTCGGAGCTGACGGCCGACGACCTGGGATACGCGGCGCTCGTGGAAGAGGCCGACGACGCGGAGCTCGTGACCTTCTCGGGCTGCGAGAACCCGAAGGCGATCACGATCCTGCTCCGCGGCTCGACCGACTACCTGATCGACGAGCTCGAGAGGGCGGTCGTCGACGGGACATCGGTGGTCGCGGACGCGATCGAGGACGGCACCTTCGTGGTCGGCGGTGGGGCGGTCGAGACCGAGCTCTCACTCCGGCTCCGCGAGTACGCGGCCACGGTCGGGGGCCGGGCCCAGCTCGCGATCGATGCCTTCGCGACCGTCTTCGAGTCGATCCCGCTCACGCTCGCAGAGAACTCCGGCTTCAACCCGCTCGACAAGCTCGTCGAGCTCAGGGCGGCGCACTCGAGAGGCGAGAAGAACGCGGGCCTGAACGTCTACTCAGGCGAGGTCGTCGACATGCTCGAGGCAGGCGTGATCGAGCCGGCGCGGGTCAAGCGCCAGGCGATCCAGTCGGCGGCCGAGACGGCGATCCTGCTGATCCGTGTCGACGACATGATGGTCACCCAGAGCAGGTCCCCGATGGGCATGCCCGGCGGCGCCTGACCGCTCCTATCTCTCTTTTCTTCCGTTTCGGGACGAACCGCGATCCCGCTTCTCCCGCCCCGATCCTGCATACCTCACCGGGAGGTTTCGGGGCGTCGGCCTGGCCCGCCTGGGCGGGAACCTGCGCACGGCAGGACGGGGCGATCCCGCGCTTTTTCGTGCGGGCCGGCATATCCGGAGGGGGCAGGGCTCCGCGGGGAACGGGAATCCTGCACCACGGGCAGCCGGCGGGGTGTGCTGTCGGGCGGGAACGGCGACCGGGGGGACCGGTAACTTTCTAACATTTCTCAAATCTATGCTTAATTAGTAACACAATTATACAAATTTTTATTACCCCTTCGGTGCCAATGGACTCCGGGAGCTTTCCAGGACCAACCGGTTGGTTCCCCCAAACACCACCCATCGAATGTGACATGGAGAACGCACAGACCCGACAACACACACACAGGGAGACGATTGAGAGATGAAACAGGTCATCCAGGCCGACGGAGCCGAGCTGGGGCTCGATACCGATCGGGACACCCTCCTCTACTCAGCCCCGCGGCCCGACGACGACGAGAGCGCCGCCCGCCGGCGGGGAACCGACATGTACCTGCACACGGACGAGGGGGGACAGGAGGTCTTCTATGCCCACCGCTGGTCGCTCGTCACCGGGGAGAAGGAGGCCCTCGCCGTCCTGCCGGCACGCCAGGCGGAACGGTTCCTGGGCGAGCGGGGCCTCGACTGCCCGGCGATCCCGGGAGCGAAGGCCTTCTCGACCCTGAGGGAATGGGGCTACGGCATCATCGAGGAGTTCTGAGAGACTGCGACGTGTCCGCCGGGCCCACCCGTGATGACCGCGGCCCGCGCGCACGGTCAATCGGGAGACGGGTTCCCCCAGACTTTTTTTGGGCCGAAACTGAAGAGAGAGGAAAAAAAAGGGGGCGTGACCCGTCACCGCGGCGGACGGCCGGAGCGGCGGGCGAGGAACGCGACCGGGATGGCCGCGAGAAGCGCGATAAGACCGCAGGACGGGGCCTCCTGCGTCGTGGCGGACGGCAACACACCGCCGACGTCCCGGAGCGTGAGGACGAAGACGCCGGGGACCATATAGTCCCCCTCGTCCCGGATCGCGATCGTGTTCTTCCCGACCACCAGGTGCGGCCCGACCGCGGTCGAGTTGATCGCGAGGTCGGGATAGGGCTTGCCGTCGAAGAGGGCGGGGATCGCGTGGTCGTTGACGAAGAGGGTGTTCTTCCCCTTGTTCCCTCCGGGCACGACGCCCTGGAGCGTCGCGCTCCCGCCCGCGGGAAGCGCCGGAACGTCCTCGATGACGATCCGGGTCGTGGCCGCGTCCGCGGTGACGTCCCCCGTCGCGTAGATCATGTCGGACCCCTCGACCACCCAGTACCTGACCGTGCCGCCGCTCCCACCGTCGTAGGTGAGGACGAGGACCGCCCCGGAGAAGGCGATGCCGGCGTCCATCGAATCGTTCGCGACGGTCAGGGTGAGCGGCTCGCCGGGCCGGGCCGCCCCGGAGACGTCGTAGACGAATAGGCCGCTCGGGTAGTCGTACGGCGGGGAACCCTTCCGATCCGTGTACGTGCGGATGGGCGAGAGGACCGCATCGCCGGCCGTTGCCTCGACGGAGGCGGGAACGCCCTCGGACCCCGAGTGGCTCCAGCTCCAGAAGAGATAGGCCGAGGCCGACCGGATGGTCCCGCCGTTGGGAAGAGAGACCGGGAACGTGACCGAGTAGCTGCCCCCGGGCGGGATCTCGCCGCTGTACCGGCTGTCGCCCTGGGTGAGGACCAGGTCGCCGGTGACCTGGCCCCGGTCGACGACCGCGAGCGTCGTCCCCGTGTAGTCGGCAGAGACCGCAGGGAGAAGAAGCGCGAGAGCGAGCAGGAGCACAAGGCCCCGGGCGGCGCGGCTGGCGGTCATCGCCGCACCTCCCGCACGTCGCCGGCCCGGTTCGGACCCTCCAGATTGTGAGGCCTGGTCGGAGCGCGCGATGCCTGCTTTTTGCCGCGCTCCTCGCCGGTCCTCGAGAGATAGGAGACCACGCCCGCCCCCGCCAGCATCGAGAAGGCGAGGATCCCGCCTCCGGCGAGCAGGCCGAAGACCACGACCCCCAGGCCGGGAAGGGCGCCCTCGGTCGCGAGCAGCGAACCGACCGGGTCTGAATCCGCCACGGCCCCGCCGAGCTCCGCGGGCCGGTAGCCCTGCTCGCCGGGGAGCGCACTCGCGTTCGTCTCTGCCGTCGGCTCCTGCCCGGGGCCGCCGGCCGGCCCCTCCCTGGCGGCCATGACGACGGGGTCACCGGCGGCGGGGTCGAGGGTCGCGGGAGCCGCCGTGGCAGCGGGCGGCTCTGCCGTCGGAAGGAAGGTGACCGTGGTGGGCTCCTCCGTCGGTTCCGTCGGGAGGTCGTTGTAGGGCTCCGTGGTCCGGACTGTCACGGGTTCGGTCTCCCCAGCGGTCACGTTCTCCACAGTGACGTTCTCCACGGTCGCGCCCGGGACGGGGGTCAGGTTCCCCGCGGTCGCGTTCAAGACCACCGTGGCGTTCTCCCCTGCCGCCGGGTCGATCGTCGTCCCGGGATCCGGCGTGGCGGCGGCAGGGTCGGACGGGGCCGGGACGATCTCGACGGGCGTCGACGCGTAGTCTCCCGCCGTGGTGGTCCCGCCGGTCTGCGCCGTCGTGGACGGCAAGACCACCGTCTGGTCGGCGCTTGTCGGAAGCGGTTCCGTCGTGGCCGTGCTGGTCACGGACGGCAGGATCGTGACGGCCGGCGTGAAGGTCAGGCCCGGCCCGGAACCTGTCGGCGCCGGGGTGAAGGTCGTTGTCTGCGGTGTCGTTGTCATGGTGGTTGTCTCCTGCGTGGCGTTCGGTTGTGCAGTGGTCATCGTCGGGGTCGCGGACGGCGTGGGGGTCGGCCCGGTCGCCGTGGAACTCGGCGTGGCGGTCACCCGGGGCGTGGTGGTCGACGGGGCGGCGGTGCCGGCCACCCGGAGGACGACGAGCCCGGGGACCATGTAGTCCCCCTCGTCCCGGATCGCGACCGTGTTCTTCCCGGCCACCAGGTGCGGCCCTACCGCGGTCGTGGCGATCGCGAGGTCGGCGTAGGGCTTCCCGGAGAAGAGGCCGGGGAAGGCTTTACCGTTGAAGGAGAGCGTGTTCCTGCCCTTGTTGCCGCCGGGGACCACCGAGACCAGGTCCGCGGTCGTCCCCGCCCCCGGAGCGGGGACGTCGGAGAACACGACCCGGGTCGTGGCCGCGTCCGCGGTGACGCCCCCGGTCGCGTAGATCATGTCGGCCCCCTCCGCGACCCAGTACCGGGTCCCGGTCGAGCCCCCGTCGAACGCGAGCAGCAGGACCGCCCCCGAGAACGAGATACCGGCGCTCGACGCGGCGTTCGTGACCGTGAAAGCGAGCGGCTTCCCGGGCCGGGCATGGCCGGCCGCGCTGTAAACAATGGTGCCGGCCGGATAATCGTACGGCTGTGACCCCTTCCGGTCCGTGTACGTGCGGATGGGCGAGAGGGTCGCGCCGCCGGCCTTGGCGCGGATCGAGGGCGCGACCCCCTCGGTCCCGTCGTGGCTCCAGGTCCAGAAGAGGTAGACCCAGGCGGTCCGGACAGTCGCATCGGAGGGGGCGGTGACCGGGAAGGTGACCGTGTAGGTGCCCCCAGGCCCGACCTCGCCACTGTACCGGCTGGTGCCGTGCTCGACCAGGACACTGCCGGTGACCGTGCCGCTTCCCGCCACAGCGAGCGAGGTCCCGGTGTAGTCGGCGGCGACGGCCGGCACGAGCAGGAGGAGGGCGGCCAGGAGCAGCAGCCCCCGGCAGGATGAGTCACTCTTCATCGGCCCTCCCCCGCGCGCCCTGCCGCGCCCTCGCAGGCACCGCCGCTCCCGCGGGCTCCTCCGCAGGGCCCCGGGCGGCGGCGTCCGTGCGCTCGGCTGCCCGCGAGAGGTAGCGGTAGCTGAAGAGACCCGCGCCGGCGACAACCGAGAAGACCAGGATGCCCGCACCGGCGATCAGGGCGAAGAGGACCACCGCGGCCCCGGTCCCGACCGGGTCCGCCGTGACCAGCTCCCCGAGTGACGGGGCACCCGGCGCCGCCCCCGCGGGAGCGGGACCGCCTCCCGGCTCCACGGGGACGCTCGCGTTCGCCGTCGAGGCGGGTTCCTCCTCTGGCCCGGGCGCGGCGGGGGGCGGGATCTCCGCTCCGGCAGGAGAGCCGGTGGCCACGGAGGGTTCAGCGGCGGAGGCGGGCGGCGAGTTCGCGGGGACGACCTCCTCTGGAGTCCCGGCAGGGGTCGGCGCAGTCGTCGGCGAAGCCGCCGGCCAGGTCGTCTCCGCCGTGGCGGCGTTCGTCGTCGCGGTCACCGGGAGCGCGGTCGTGGCCGCGGTCGGAACAGGGGTCGGGACGGCGGTCGGAACAGAGGTCGGGACGGCGGTCGTGGCCGCGGTCGGAACAGGGGTCGGGACGGCGGTCGGGACGGCGGTCGGGACAGCGGTCGGGACAGCGGTCGGGACGGCGGTCGGAACAGGGGTCGGAACAGGGGTCGGAACAGGGGTCGGGACGGCGGTCGGGACGGCGGTCGGAACAGGGGTCTTCGCGTCGGCCAGGGTCTGGACGAGCCCGACGAAGACCGGGTGGAGGCGCGTCGCCCCTCCCCGGCCGAACCCGACCGTGTTGGAGGCCCTGACCGCGGATTTCACCCCGTATGTCCGAAGGTCGAAGTAGCCGCCACTGCTCGCCCCCGCCGCGTCTGTCGCGATGGTCTGCCCGTTCAGCAGCAGGAGGTCGCCGTCCCCCTTCGTGGACGCGATGTAGACCGCGTAGAGGCGAGCGTCGGTCACCGAGCCCGGGGGAGCCCCCGCCCCGAGAGAGACGCCGGCCGAGTTCTTCCCGGCGGCCTCGTTCAGGTTCTCGTTCCCCTCCGCGAACCAGTACTCAACCTCGGGTGCCGAGGCGTCCTCGGTGGCGACCGCCAGGACCATGCCGTAGATGCGACCGTCGATCTCGCCGGACGTGGTCGCGGTGGCCTGGTTCGAACCCGCCCGCACCCGGCCAGTCACGTCGTAGGCGCACCAGTGGACCCCGAACCCGGAGACGTAGGTCATGCTGTTCGTGTCCCCGCCCCCCCCGAGCGCCCGGCCCCCGAGCGAGGCCCCGTTCAGGGCGGTCTCCAGGCTGCCCGTGTACTCGGGCGTCCCGCCCCAGACGCCGACGTAGAGCCGGGCGAACCTGACCGTCCCGGCCGGGACCGTGAACGACTGGGAGTATGGTGTCGCGGCAAGGCCGTGCCCCCCGGTCACGGAGACCGTGCCGTGGTGCTTTCCGTGGGCGACCGTGTGGAGGGGCACGCCGTTCGACGCGTAAACGGCCGCGGCCGGAGCGGCGATGAGCAGGATCACGGTCATAACAGCGAGACAGATCCGCGCGGGGCCGGCTCCTAAAAGGGTGCGGGTCGTCCGCGGTCCCCGGGTCCCGGAACGCGCCGCGGCCCCCCTCACAGCACCGACCCCCTGACCTTGACCGCGGTCGAGTACCCGATCAATCCCCCGATGATCCCACCCAGGACGGCGAGGCCGATCTGGAAGACGCTGTACCACGCCGCGTAGGCGATGTGCCAGACGGCCGGGGCGAACAGGAAGTAGAACGCCCCGTACGACACGAAACCCCGGACGATCCCGATCATGACCGCGGTCCCCCTCCGGTCCGCGTAATCCCCGCCGAGAAGCATCACGAGCAGGTCGATCGCGACACCCTCCACCAGGTACCACCCGAGCCAGAGCAGGATGTTCGTGCCCCAGATCACCATGGCCACGATCTCCTGGACGAAGAAGAGGAGGGTGGCCGTACCCGGTTTCCGGACGAGGTGGACCGCCAGGATGAGCAGCACGGAGGTCGGGACAGTAAAGAGCAGCCCGCCGAACGGGCCGAGCAGGTCGTTGAAGGTCTGCCAGAACCAGCGGAAGACCACGCCGAGCAGCGCGGCGATCAGCGCGATGGTCACCAGGTCGCTGGTCGTGAACCTCGTCAGCATGCTCGAGCGGCTGAACACCAGGAGCGCGACGATAAGGACCAGGAGGCTCCCCCCGATCGTCGCGTAGGTGACCCAGGAGAAGGGCGGGACCACGACGGCCTCCGCGGTGACGCTCTCTGCCTGCGATACGCCCTCCGCCAGGTAGGTCGCGGTCACCACGAACGGGGCCGGGGTCCGGTACTGGACCGAGGCGGGTGGGCGCACCCCGAAGGTCATGTTCTGCGACTCGCCCGGCCCGAGGACCGGGACGGAGGCCCGGACCGTCCCGCCGTCCGCCGTGACGCCCGTGAGCGGTTGCTGGGGGATCGAGACCGGCATCCCGAGCGGGACCGCGACTGCGACGGAGAGGTTGGTGATCGGCACGTCGCCGTTATTCCGGAAGGTGACGCGGACCCGCTCGTCCCACGCGGTGCCGGCGACGAGCGTGTCGGCGGCGTACACCTCCTGGTTCTTGACCGGGACCTCGACCGCGAGGACGAGCGGGCCGTCGCCGGCGAGCGCGGGGGGAACGAGGAGGGCGAGCCCGAGCAGCAGCAGGATGACGGCCGGCGCGCCCCTCACGGCGACCGCCTCCGTGCGTACCAGGCGTAGCCCCCGGCGATCGCCGCGAGGAGGAGGACCGCGATCACCGCGAACGGGACCTGCCGCCCCTGCTCACGCTCCGCCACCAGGACCGAGACCCCGGTCTCGGAGACGGCGGCCCCGTCGTCGTAGGTGAGCTCGAGGGCCGCCGCGAACGGGTGGATATAGGTCTCGTCCCCGCGCTCGAAGACGATCCGGTTCTCGGCCGGTCCCAGGAACGGCGCCACGTCGAAGGTGTCGATGTCGAGGTACGGGCCGTCCTTGGCCCGCCCGACGTCCTCGCCGAGGAGGCCGTCGTTGAAGAGGAGACGGTCGCGCTCACCGGCCGTCCCGGCGATCTGCATCGTGGTCAGGGTCGCGCTCTCGAGCCCCGCCGTCTCGATGCTCGCGTTCACCTCGACGATTTCGCGGTCGATCCTGGTAGCGGGGGCGAGGGCCCTGTTCCCCTCGTAGACGAAGAAGCGGGTGAGCGGCATCGAGCGGTTCTCGACCACGGCCGTCAGGTAGCACGCGTAGGGCGCCCCGTTGTCGTTCCTGTACCGGGCTTCGACGACGTTCATGCCGGGCCGGACCAGGTCGGTCACGTCGAAGAGGTACGAGGCGACCCCCCAGGCCGAGACGATGTCGGCGCTCCCGGCGCGCTGCGGGAGCGCCTGCCCGTTCACCGTCACGTCCAGGGTGTCCCCCTCGTTGTAGTTCCAGACCGGGACGCAGAGCCGTCCGAATGCGACGCGACCCCCCGGGACCTCCATGTACTCGACGTACGGGTTCTCCGAGGTGTACCCATGGCCTCCGGATGCGTACACGCTGCCGCGGACGGTCCCCTCCGCCACCAGGACGAGCGGGCTCCCCGCCCCCCGCCACTCGCCGGCCGTGACGGCCGGGGCGAGGAGGAGCACGAGGAGCAGGAGGGCGACGGCCCGGGCGCACGGTCTCACAGCAGCACGCTCCCGCCGTAGCCGACCGCGGAGAGGAGGGCGGACGTCCCGATCAGGGCCGCGGCATATCCCCCCACCAGGTAGTCAGCCCGGCCAGGGCGAAGCTCGATCAGCGAGGTGCGCGCCCGAGCAGCCCGGAAGGCCCTCGCGTCGGCGGCGAGCGCGAGCTGCCGGCCGGAGCGCAAAAGCCCGGTGATCAGGGGGAAGAAGAGGTAGGAGAGGCCGCGTCCCATCCCGACGAGCCCGCGGAGGTTCAGGCCGCGGGCCTGCATGGCCCTGAGGATCTGTTCGGCCTCGCCGATCATGACCGGGGCGAACGAGACGGCGGCAGAGACCATGAACGCGATCTCCTGGGGGAGGCCGATCGGGCGCCGCCCGGCCCGGCCCGGGACGATCGAGGAGAGGGCGGCGATCAGATCTCCCGGCTTCGTGGACGCGACGAGGGCGAGAGCGGCGCTGGAGCTCGCGATGAAGCGGAAGGACTGGACGAGGCCGTAGTAGAGACCCTCCAGGTAGATCGCGATCCCGCCCGTGATCGGGCCGAGGACCGGGAAATCGGCCGGCAGGAGCACGAGCCGGGGCCCTGTCCCCCAGTAGTAGAAGAAGGCCTGGGAGAGGATCACGCCGAACGCGATCGAGGCGAAGATGAGCAGGAGCGTCCGCACCTGTCCACGCGTGGGCCGCAGGAGCGCCCAGAACGGCACGGTCGAGAGGACGAGGAGCCCGAGCAGCAGGGGCGTGCCCACCAGGACGGCCGCGAGAGAGATCGAGAGCACCCACAGGAGCTTGGTCCTCGGGTCGAGACGGTGGAGCGGCGTCTCGCGCTCGAAAGAGCGGAAGAGGCTCTGCAGGGATGACATCAGGATCGTATAGTTACCTGCCGCCTAATTAGTGTTACGCAGGCGCTATTTTTGTTTAATAACAGTAATATCCCGTGGAGGCAAATATTAATGGTCGTGACCATCCCCCTGCTCGCCATCGATGACCTCACCTACACCTATCCCCGCACGGACTGGCCGGCGGTGGATGGGGTCTCTTTCACGGTCGAGCCTGGCGAGTTCGTGCTCCTCACCGGGCCGAGCGGTTGCGGCAAGAGCACCCTCGCCAACCTGGTCAAGGGGCTGATCCGCGAGGGGGCCACCGGGACGATCGCGATCGACGGGGTGCCGACGGCCTCGCTCGACCCCCCCGACCTCGCCCAGCGGGTCGGGATGGTCTTCCAGAACCCCGACCTCCAGTTCTTCGGCGTGACCGTGCGCGAGGACGTCGCGTTCGGGCCCGAGAACCTGGGGCTTCCGCGCGACGAGATCAGGGCGCGGGTCGACGACGCCCTGGAGGCGGTGGGGTGCACCCACGTCGCGCGCCGGGTGATCTCGACCCTCTCGGGCGGCGAGCGGCAGCGGGTCGCGATCGCCGGCGCGCTCGCGATGCGCCCCCGCCTCCTGATCCTGGACGAGCCGACCTCCGACCTGGACCCGGGCGGACGGCAGGAGATCCTGGAAGCGCTGGCCGACCTCCGACGGCGCGGGGTCACGATCCTGCTGATCGAGCACAACCTGGAGGAGGTGGCCGAGTACGCGGACCGCTGCATGGTCATGGACCGGGGCCGGGTCATCGTCGACAGCACGCCGTTCGCGGCGCTCTCGAACCCCGCCGACCGGCTGATCGAGATCGGGGTCCATCCCCCCCAGCGGTACCGCCTGGCCCGGGCCCTCGGGCTCGGCGAGGCCTCGGACCGGATCCTGCTCGACGCCCTCCGGGCCCGGCCCGCACCTGCCGTGCGGTTGGCCCCGTCCGCCGAGGAGAACGGGCGGCCCGCCGCGGTGGTCTTCGAGGGCGTGACCTCGGACCGCGATGGGCGGCAACGGGTGCTGGATGGGGTCTCGTGCCGGATCGGGGCCGGCGAGTTCGTCGCGATCGTCGGGCGGAACGGGGCGGGCAAGTCGACGCTCGCGGGCCACCTGATCGGCTTCCTCAGGGCGACGGCGGGGACGGTGCGGGTCGAGGACGAGGACGCGGCCGGTCAGCCGGTCTCCGTCCTGGCCCGCCGGGTCGGGTACCTCTTCCAGAACCCCGACCACCAGCTCTTCATGGACACGGTCGCCGGCGAGGTCGGGTTCGGCCCCAGAAACTACGGGATCGACGACGTCGAGGGGCGCGTCGGGCGGGCACTGGAGCAGATCGGGCTCACCGCGTTCGCCGCCCGCCCGCCCCAGTCCCTCTCGCGGGGCCAGCGGCAGCGCGTGGCCGTGGCCTCGATCCTGGCGATGGAGCCCCGCGTGATGATCCTTGACGAGCCGACGACGGGCCAGGACCGGGGGCACCTCCACGCCCTCCTGAACGACATGGTAGAGCTGCACCGCTCGGGCAGGACCGTGCTGCTGATCACGCACGACCTGACCCTGGTCGCTTCCTACGCCGAGCGGGTGCTCGTGATGGACGGGGGACGGCTCGTCTTCGACGGGACGCCGGAGGCGTTCTTCGACGAGACCGCGCTCCTCGCCTCGCTGGGCTGGAACCCGCCGGTCGCGGTCCGGCTCGGGCGGACACTCGGCTGGAGGGGGGTCCTGACCCCGGAGGACCTTCTCGCCGGCGAAGGCGGCGACGGGCCAGGTGTGTGAACCCGCGCGAGGGCGGTTGCCGCTACCCGAGCCGACGCAGGAGCCCGGGCGGCCCGCCCGCACCACCCTCCCCGAACCGTGCGTCGGCTGTGGGTGAGGATATCCCGCGCTCTTTCTCCATTTAAGTAAGAAAAAAAAAGACAATCATAAGACATTTATGGTTTGGCGATGGGTACTGATTGTACCACCGGTCCACTCCCCGTCCGCACGACGACCTGATTGGCGGGTGCTCCGGGCGCCGGTACGCCCTGGGAACGGCGGGCGGCGAATGGGGAGCAGGAGAACCGGTTACCGGAGATGTGTTGATGAGCAGGAAACAGGATCGAGAGAGGAGGCATCGAGAGAGGAACCGGGCCTGGACAGTCCTGGCAGTCGCGCTGGCGCTCCTCTGCCTGGCGGGGGCGGCGTCGGCGGAGGCGCCCGGCAGGCTCCTCGGCGCCTCGAACGGCACCGTCTCGGGAGGCGTCCACGTCGAGGCCCACCAGCCGGTGCCGTGGACGAGCCAGGAGACCGGCGCCACGTCCCGCGAGTTCGCACAGGCGTTCTCGCTGCCGGACGGCGCCACGGGTAGCAGCGTCGCGTGGGCGCGGCTCTACGTGAGCGTCTACGCGGGGTCGGCGGACTCCTCGTGGAAAGCCCTGGCCACGGTCTCGTTCGACGGGGACGGGGACGGGAACTACGAGAAGACGCTCGGAACGGAGACGATGGCCACGGCCGATGCCTCGACCGACGGGACGGTGTATGTCGTCAACGACCACTGCACCCGGGTGTACTCCGACTTCCTGGCGTGGTACGACGTGACCGGGCTGATCGCATCACCCGCCCCCGCGGCCCGGGTCAGGACGGAGCCGGTCGAGGACGCGAGCTTCGACGGGAGGCTCAAGGCGGTGGCCCTGGTCGTCGCCTACGACGACGGCGACGGGGACGAGGTGCGGTACTGGGTGAACGACGGGCACGCCTGGGTGAACGCGGCGACGGCGCCGACGACCACCGCGTTCGACACCGTCCCCGTGCCCGCCGGCTTCGTCTCAGCGACCCTCGACACCCTGGCCCTCTCGGGCAGGGACGGGGCCTACGCGTTCAACGGCGAACCGCTCGCGGGCGCGGATCCCGTCGCGCCGGTGAACTTCTTCGAGCACGGTACCTGGGATGTCACGCCCTTTATCACGCCCGGGACCGGGAGCACGCTCTCGATGGAGCCCGGGACCGGTGCCAGCTCGTTCAAGGCGGTCCTCGCCGTCCTCGCGGTCCGGTCGCCCGCCCCGGCGGCACCCGACATCGCCGTCACCTCGATCGCCCCCAACCCGGGCGCGGGCGACTTCCTGTTCGCCCGCGAGCCGAACGTGATCGCGGTGACGATCGAGAACCGGGGCTCCGGGCCGGCGCAGGGCTTCACCCTCGCGGTGGACGCCGGCGGGACGGTCGTCACTGAGGCGGGCGGCCCCCTCGAGGCCGGCGAGAACACGACAGTCGCCGTGGTCGACGGCTCCTCGCGTGAGGGAGGGACGAACGTCACGGTCAGCGCGACCGCCGATTCCGCCGGCGGGATCGACGAGACCGACGAGTCCAACAACACCCTCTCCACCACGCTCACCGTCTACAACAACGGCTACAAGGGCAAGCGCTGGACCGGGGGCGAGGACCTCGCCACGCAGCAGCGGTTCGAGGGCACGATCGACCTGGTCTATTCTGCAGGGAACTCGGCCTATGCTGGAGCGGGCTGGACCGGGAAGACCTGGACCTGGTCGGCCACCGACCTCCCCGTCCCCGACGGGGCGACGGTGATGGCCGCCCGTCTCTACCAGGGGTTCACCTACAACAAGATGGGCGCGGACCCGTCCTGGGACCTCGCGTTCAACGGCGAGACGGTCGCGCCCGTCGCCGCGTACAGCGACATCAAGGGCTTCGGCTCGTACAGCTACCCCTACGGGCTCTACGTCTACGACGTGACCGGCGCGTTCGACACAGCAGGGAACAGCATGACCATCACGCCCGAGGCCGGGCAGAACTACGGCATCTACGGGGCCTACCTGGTGGTCGTCTTCGCCGACGAACAGAACGCGACGCCGAAGGAGATCTGGATCAACGACGGGTTCGACATGGTCCAGTCCCAGACGGGTTACTCGGTTTCCACCGAGGAGGCCACCGCATATGCCACCTTTTCCGGTATCAATGGAACCGGTGTCACCAGCGCGAACGCGACCGCCATACTCGCGAGCGCCGCGGATGCGGATAAAAGCGCGTTCTTCTTCAACGACGAACAGTACACCGGTTTCTGGCCGGATTACCTTAAGGGTCCCCAGGTTGGCTTCTCGACCTACGACGTGACCGACGCGCTCGTCAGCGGCGACAACGAGGCGAGTCTCCAGAGCGTGGATTCGGGGACGAAGGGCGACAACATGTACGCCATGAACGTCATCCTGGTGGTCGAGAGGGGCGGGCCGGCAGTCCTGGCCGTCCCGCCTGAGACAGCGCTCCCGGCGGACACCGACGGCGACGGCCTCTACGACGACGTGAACGGCAACGGCCGTAAGGACTTCCAGGACATCGTGCTGTTCTTCAACCAGATTGCCTGGATCGAGAAGAACGAGCCGCTCGAGGCCTTCGACTGCAACGGGAACGGCCGGATCGACTTCGCCGACGTCGTCTGGCTCTTTTCCAACCTCTGAAACCCTTCTTTTCGGGGCGACCGCACGGGGAGCATCCGTGCTCCGAGCGTCGCCGCGCAGTCCCCAGATTTAAGAAGATAACCCCCTGTTCTTTCGAAATAGTGAGAATCTTAATATCTTTCGTAATACTACCATCCTCCATGCACCGGCAGCCCGGGGGGCTGCCGGTGCCGAACGGCCCGTTCTTCCGGGCCCTGAACGGGGGGGAGACCCGTCGCCTGGCAGACACCCGGCGCCCACGACCGAGGAAACCGGGCCGACCGGTCCTGCACTCCGCCTCCGGGGCCCGTGCGGCGGGCCGTCAAGACGCAGGACTGCAGGAGGTAACGCGAGAACGGGAACGGAGATCGACACGACAGGTAAGTACAGGGTCAACTTTCATATCAGCACGTCCACCCAGAGCTGCATTTAACTCGAGACTCATTGATCGCGGGCCGGGGACACCCGGCCAGGCACCTCTCTCTTCACGGCACCAGTCCCGGTACCGGTGATCTGCACCCTGTCCGGCTGTTGCCCGGAGGGGAGGGAGCGGTGCCATCCTCAGGTGACGATGGCGGCCGGCGGAGCCGGCCGGGGGAACAGGCGCCCGTCCGGCGCCCCAGGCCTCGCCGGGCCGGGGATCCGCACACCGCCGGACCGTGAATGTACCCGGGAAGCGGGCCCCTTACCCGCACCGGGGGATCGCCGGCGTGATCGAGCCCGCCCGGGTGAAGCGCCAGGCGATCCAGTCGGCGGCGGAGACCGCGGTCCTGCTGATCCGGGTTGACGACATGATGATCACTCAGTCCAGGCCCCCGGCGGGCATGCCGGGCGGCATGTAAGACCCCTCTTTTTTACACGGAACCGGCTCCGAACGAGCGACCCCGCGATCCTGCTGAACGGAGAGGCCGGCTCGTGGATCGCTCCCCGCCGACCGTGTCCCCGGTAGATTCCGTCCCGGAGGTCGGCGCGGCGGTCGGTGTGTTCGGGTGAACCCGAGAGGGCCTCGCCGCATGCGCGACGAATGGCTGGACGCGGGGAGCGAGGGGGGAGCAAACTTATTTTAGTTAAGACAAGAAAAGTTGTCTTCATGCACATCATGGAGGGTTTTCTGCCCGCGACCTGGGCCGTCGTCTGGTGGCTGGTCGCCCTGCCCTGCCTCGCGTGGGGCATCATCCAGTTAAAGCGGCTGATCGAGACCGATCGCGAGGCCCTGCCCCTGCTCGGCGTCACCGGCGGGTTCATCTTCATCCTGTCGGCCCTGAAACTTCCATCAGTCACGGGCAGCTGCTCCCACCCCACGGGAACCGGGCTCTCCACCGTCTGCTTCGGGCCCTGGATCACCTCGGTCGTCTGCGCGGTCGTGCTCCTGTTCCAGAGCCTCTTTCTCGCGCACGGCGGGCTCTCGACCATGGGGGCGAATACCGTGTCCATGGGGGTCGTCGGGCCGCTCGTGGGCTACGGGATCTACCGGGCGCTGAAGAACACGAAGGTCAACATGTTCATCACCGTCTTCCTCGTCTGTGCGTTCGCGGACCTCTTCACCTACGTGACGACGTCCCTGCAGCTCGCGCTCGCGTACCCGGCCGAGGTCGGTGGGGTCTTCAGCTCCTTTACGGTCTTCCTGGGGATCTTCGCGGTCACGCAGATCCCGCTCGCGATCATCGAGGGCGTCATCCTTGCGCTGGTCTTCAAGTACATCGTCCAGCTCAAGCCGGAGATCCTGGTGCGGCTGGGTGTCTTCCCGGAAGCGAGGGTCATGGCGGCTCACCGGGGGTTCGCGAATGCTGCGTAAGTACTGGTTCGAGATCCTGGCCGCTGTTGCCATTGTCGTCTTCGTCGGCGTATTCCTCGCGACGGCCGTACTGAACCCGGACGCGGAGTTCGGCGGGTCGGACGGGGAGGGTTCCGGGGTGATCTCGGAGATCACCGGCATCCCCGAAGAGGACTTCGAGCCACTGGTACCCCAGTGGGAGCCTCCGAGCGGTGAGATCGAGTCCGGCCTCTTCGCACTCCTGGCCGCGATCGGTGGGATCGTGGTCGGCTACGGATTCGGCCAGTGGCGTGGGCAGCGAAAGGACGCTCCCGCGCCCGTCTCCGAGACCGCCCGCGATATAAATGTTTGAGGAGATCCTCGAAGACATCGCACAGCGGAACAGTCTCCGGGAGGTGAACACCTCCCTGAAACTGGCCGTCGGGCTCGGGGGGCTCGTCCTCTGCCTCGTCTCGACGGGGTACGTCGCGCCCCTCTTTATCGCACTGGCATTGATCGCGGCCCTTGTTCTCCTCGCGCGGATCGATGCATACACCGTCGCCGAGCTCTTCGTGGCTCCTGCGATCTTCGCGGCAACGGGCGTCATCGTCATCGTTTTAACCTCGGGCGGTGTCGATCCCTTCTGGGTATGGCAGCCCCTGTCCTGGCTCTCGCTCTCGGTCACCCCCGAGAGCATCGATCGCGGCTTCCTCGTTTTCTGCCGGACGCTCGGCGGCATGGCATCGCTGATCTTCATCGCGCTCACCACGCCGATGACCGACCTCTTCGGGGTCATGAGGCAGTGTCGCCTGCCGGCGGTCCTGGTCGAGCTGGTAATGATCATCTACCAGACCATCTTTCTCCTGCTCGACCACCTGGTCCTCATCTACCGCGCCCAGCTGATGCGCCTGGGGTACTCCTCCCCAGGCGAGTGGATCCGGTCCTTTTCCACCCTCGCCGGAGCCGGGTTCATAGGGGCGTGGAACGCGGGAGAGGACCTGATCCGGGCGCGGGAGATGCGCTGCTACGACGGAAAACTCGTCATCCTGGGCGAGGTCAGGCCCGTGGCAGCCCGCCCTCTGCTCACGGCAACGGGGTTCCTCGCCCTCTCGGCGGCCCTCGTCGTCCTGACCCGGTCGATCACGGTCTTTCCCACGGTACCATGACGGGAATCATCCTCGAGGCGCGGGACCTCCGGTATCGCTATCCACGCGGAGACGAGGTGGTCCGGGGGATCAGTTTCCACATCCGCCGGGGGGAGAAGATCGCGATCGTCGGCCCTAACGGCGCAGGGAAGTCGACCCTGCTGATGATGTTCAACGGCATACTCCGGCCCAGCTCCGGCACCATGCTTTACGACAACCAGCCGATCATCTACGATACGAAGTCGCTCCGGTCGCTCCGGAAGAGCGTCGGGTTCGTGCTTCAGAACCCCGACCAGCAGATCGTGGCCCCGACCGTGTACCAGGACGTGGGGTTCGGCCCGGCGAACCTGGGGGCGTCCGAGGAGGAGGTGAAGCGCGCGGTCCAGGAGGCGCTCCGCGCGGTCGGGCTCGAGGGGTTCGAGCACCGTCCGACCCACCAGCTCTCCGGCGGAGAGAAGAAGAAGGTGGCGATCGCGGGCGTCCTCGCGATGGAGCCCGAGGTGCTCGTCTTCGACGAGCCGACGAGCAGCCTGGACCCGGCGGCATCGGCGGAGATCATGGAGCTCCTCGACGAGCTGAACGACCAGGGAACGACGATCATCGTCTCGACACACGACATCGAGCTCGCCAACCTGTGGGCCGACCGGGCGATCCTGATGGTCGGCGGCTGGATCCTCCAGGAGGACGTCCCCTCGGTCGCGTTCGGAGACCCGGACCTCGTGCGTGCGGCCCGCCTCACAACTCCCGTGCTGCTCGAGCTCCATCATGAGCTCGGGCGGCGAGGGATCCCGGTGCCCGCCGAGAGGCCCCGATCCGTGCTCGAGATGCTGGACGCGATCGACCGTGCCTTCCAGCAGGACCCTCACCGCGCCCATCCGGGGACGATTACGGTCTACGACGCGGACGCTCCGTGCGACGGAGGGCTGGCCCGGTGGCGGGCCTTGCGCCCGGAGGTCGCGATCGGGGCGATGGGCACACGCGCCAAGCAGCGGGCTGCCGAGGAGGGCGTCCCCCTCCACTTCACCTACGGGGTCGTCGACAAGTGCATTCTCAAGGCGCTCCTCGGCGAGGACGCCCTGATCCTGACCACCGGGGGGATGATCCGGCGGGTCTTCGAGCGCGTCGAGGAGTACGCCCGTCAGAGCGGGGTCGAGATCCCGGTCGTCCTGATCGGGGGCGAGTAAAGCCCCACGGACCCCCTTACGGTCGGACCGGGGCCACGAGCTCCTGGCGCAGCAGGGCGAAGAACCGTTCGCGTGCACGCCGTTCGATCCACGGCGTATGCCCGCAGGCGGTAAGAACGTGAACGCGCGGGGACACGCCCGCGGCGTGGAGCGGCTCGAAGACGCCCTCGAACGGATGGGGGTCGTTTTCCCCGTGGATCACCGCAATCGGGCAGGCGACAAGCCGAGCCTGCTCGACGAAATAGCCCGACGCCCGGAGCGTTGCCGCCTCGCTCCAGACCAACCGGTGGATCTCCGGATCCGGGGGGAACTCCTGGGGCACCGGGTATACCGGGTCGACGGCGTCGGCCCGGGCGCAGAGTTCGCCGTACCGGGCGAGATCGCCGGCGCTCGGCGCAGTGCCCTCGAGCGCCCGCTGCAGACGGACGAACTCGCCCCGGTCCTCAGGCGGGAGCCGGGCGAGGCGGGCTTTCGCAATCCCGCCGGCATACGCGGGGTCGAGCGGACCTGATCCGACCAGCACCAACCGCTTCACGAGGTCAGCGTGGGCCGCCGCGGCGAGGAGGGCGAGCATGACTCCCCAGGAGAAGCCAACCAGGACCACGGGCGCGTTCGCGTGGGCGCGGAGCTGCGCCGCGAGTTCCTCGACCTGCCCCGCCACCGAGGTCGCCGACTGGAACGGCTCCAGGACCCCGCAGGTCGCAGAGAGTTCCCGGGCGACGGTGGCCATCTCCCCCGGGGCGCCCGGCCCGCCGTGGACGAGGGCGACGGAGTACGGCGGCGTCCCCCAGGCCCGACACGGGCTCATGGCAGATGATCCGGCGCCGGGACGCTTCATCGATCCCATACCTCAGACCGTGACCCGGCGGAAGAGGAGGGACGAGGCGGCGACCATCGCGGCGGCGAGCAGGAGGAGGGCCGCGAAGCCCGTCCAGGGCAATGGCGGCGCTGCGAACGAACGGATCAGGTCGATCGCCCACGAGACCGGGTTGCACCGCGCGATGGCCCGGAGCCAGGCCGGCATCACGTCGTACGGCATCAGGGCCGACGAGGTGAAGAAGAGCGGCATCGAGAGGAGCGCGTTCACCGCGGCGTAGCCGTCGTGGTCCTGGACGAAGAGGGCGAGCGCGGTCGAGAACGACGAGAGCAGGACCCCGAAGACGAACAGCACCAGGTAGCTGAAGCCGACCTGGGCGGGGGAGAAGATCGTGGCGCCGAGCAGCACGGCGAGCAGCATGATCACGCTGGCCTGGAGGAGGCCCCGGACGGTGATGAAGAGGATCTTGCCATAGAGGATCGACTCGCGCGGCGACGGCAGGGCGAGGAACTTGTTCAGGAACCCCAGGATCTTGTCGAAGATCAGGGACGAGCCCCCCTGCATCCCGGCCGAGAGCATCGTCAGGACCAGGATCCCCGGCGTGATGAAGTCCAGGTAGGAGTCCGTGAACCGGGTGGGGAGCGCCAGCCCGACGAAGATGAGCCATGCCGCAGGCATGATCAGGGCCGACCAGACGTTGAGCCGGCCCCGGACCCACCGGCGCATGTCCCTGAGGAAGTAGACCAGGACCGCGTTCAATGTCGCCTCCGGATCATGTTGCGGAAGCTCCGGTAATCGAAACCCCCGCCCTCGTCCTGACGGCCGGCGAGCGCCAGGAAGACGTCGTCGAGGGTCGGGGAGGAGACCTCGAGCCCCCGGACCACGACGCCCTCTTCCGAGAGAGCGGCGAGCAGGGCCGGGACCTCGGCGGCCGCGTCGTCTGCGTGGTAGACCGACCGGTCCCCCTCGCGTCCGACGAGCCGGATCCCCCCGACCGCGACGGGCGGGGCCGGCCGGTCGGTCCTGAGCACCACCCGCTCACCCCCGATCCGGCGGCGGAGGGCGGCGGGCGCATCGATCGCCACGAGCCGCCCCCTCGCGATCACCCCGACCCGGTCGCAGGCCTGGTCGGCCTCGTCCATATAGTGCGTGGTCACGAAGATCGTCATGCCCCCGCGTCGCAGGTCGGCGATGTGGTCCCAGATCGCCCGGCGGCCCGCGACATCGAGCCCGAGCGTCGGCTCGTCGAGGAAGAGGACCTCGGGCTCGTGGACCAGGGCCTGCGCCAGCTCGAGCCGCCGGCGCATCCCCCCCGAGTAGGTCCCCGTCAGGTCGTCAGCCCGGTCGGCCAGGTCCATGAGCCCGAGCACCTCGTCCACGCGGTCTCGTCCCGCGACACCGTAGAGGGCCGCGTAGAACCGGACGTTCTCGCGCCCCGTCAGCTTGATGTCGACGGCCATGTCCTGGGGCACGTAGCTGATCCGTTCGCGGACGCGGGCGGCCTCCCGGACCACGTCGTGCCCCGAGACCCGGGCCGTCCCGGCCGACGGCCGGAGGAGGGTGGTGAGCATCAGGACGGTCGTGGTCTTCCCCGATCCGTTCGGCCCGAGGAGTCCGAAGACCTCCCGGTCGACCGCGAGGTCCAGGTCGTCGACCGCCAGCAGGTCGCCGAACCGCCGTGTCAACCCGTCCGCCTCGATCGCCACCATGCACGCCTTCCCGTCGACCCGGCCCCCCCCGCCGCGGATGGAACGGGCGCGTCCGGCGTCATGCTCTATGGTCCGCCCCCCGGCATAAAAGGGACGGCAATACCGCCCCCGGGGCCGAAAGCTTTTATGGCGATTCGTGCCATGCTATGGCATAGCACTTTGGGGAAGATGCATGAAAGCCCACCTGATAGCTGCAATCGTCGGCCTCCTCGTGGTCTCGGCCTGCTTCGCGGGCTGTACCGGCACGGAGGCCTCGACGGACACTCTCAAGATCGGGGTCGTGGCCTCCATGACCGGGCCGGCCTCGACCACCGGAAAAGATGTCTGGCAGTCGGCCCAGCTCGCCGCGGACGAGATAAATGCCAAGGGCGGGATCACCGTCGGCGGCAAGAAGACCACGATCGAGCTCGTCCAGGGCGACGACGAGTCCACCCGCGAGGGTGGGATGAAGGCCGTCACCAAGATGATCACCGACGACAAGGTCGATCTCCTCACCGGCGGGTTCTCGTCCGCCGTCGTCACGGCCCACCAGGCGCTCGTGGCCGAGAACGGGGTCCCGTACGTCATCAGCGGCGCCTCGAGCTCGACCGTCACCCGGCGCACGGACATCAACACCTCGATGATGTTCCACCTGGCGCCGATCACCGAGGCATCGGCGGCTGCGGGGACGATCTTCATCGACGACACCATGCGCCCGGCGGTCAACGCGAAGTTTGGCCGGCCCGCGGACCAGCCCCTCCGGCTGGGCGTGATCTACCAGGACAGCCCGTTCGGCAAGGGCGGGCTCGACTCGATCAAGGACACGATCGCGTCGAAGGGCCTCAAGGTCCAGGTCGTCGCGGAGGAGCCGTTCAAGATGGGCGAGACCGACTACCGGACGCTTCTGACCTCGGTCAAGGCGAAGGGCGTCGACGTCGTCTACCCGATCGCGTTCCTCAACGAGGAGGTCCCGATGCTGACCCAGGCCCGGCGCGATGTCGGCCTGAACACGCTCTTCATGGCCGTGGAGTGCGTCGACGACCCCGACTACTACAAGGGCGTCGCGCAGTACGGCGACTACTCGATCATCCAGAGCCGGTTCTCGGCCTACGCGACGCCGAAGGGCCCGATCAGCGGCAACGTCGAGAAGTACCGCGCGGATTACACGGCCCGGTTCGGCGCCTCGCCCGGGATGATGGGCGCGGCCACCTACGAGGGTATCTACGTCGCCGCGGCGGCGGCGGAGAAGGCCGGCTCCACCGACAGGGCAGCGCTGACCAGCGCGCTCACCACGATCAGCGTCCCCGAGATCGTCGAGAGCCAGCTGGGCGGCGCGATCACGTTCGCGAACGAGCACCGCGAGGCCCAGTTCAACCTCTTCATGGAGCAGCTGCACTGGGACGAGGCGAAGCAGGAGCTCCGGCCGAAGATCATCTGGCCCGCCGAGTTGATGGAGATGGAGTTCCAGATCCCCGACTGGTACCGGCCGTCGGGCGCCTGAACCGGGGGAGAGCAGAGACCGAACGCTGACCCCCAGGCCGCCCGGCCCCACCAGAGCCGGGCGGCGCATGGGGAGAGATAGAGATAGCATGAAGATCACGTACCTGATACTGATCGCCGGGCTCGTGCTCGGAGCCGGCCTCGTGGCCGGCTGCAGCACGCCGGGCGAGGCGGGCGACTCCCTGAAGATCGGGGTGGTTGCTTCCATGACGGGGCCGGCATCGACCACCGGCCGGGACATGTGGCAGTCGGCGCAGCTCGCGGCCGACGAGATCAACGCGAAGGGCGGAATCACCGTCGGGGGCAAGAAGACGATGATCGAGCTCGTCCAGGGCGACGACGAGTCCACCCGCGAGGGTGGGATCAAGGCCGTCACCAAGATGATCACCGACGACAAGGTGGACCTCCTCACCGGCGGGTTCTCGTCCGCCGTCGTCACGGCCCACCAGGCGTTCGTGGCCGAGAACGGCGTGCCGTACATCATCACCGGCGCCTCGAGCCCGACCATCACGCACCGTACAGACATCAACACCTCGGTGATGTTCCACCACTGCCCGACCACGGACGACTACGGGGCGAAGACGATCCTGTTCGTGGACGAGGTGATGCGCCCGTCGATCAACGGAAAGTTCAACCGGCCCGCGGACCAGCCCCTGCGGCTGGCGATGATCTACCAGGACAGCCCGTACGGCAAGGGCGTCCTCTCGGCGGTTAAGGACACGATCGAAAAGGACGGTCTCGGTATCGAGATCGTCGCGGAGGAGCCCTACAAGATGGGCGAGACCGACTACCGGACGATCCTGACCCAGGTCAAGGCGACGAACCCCGACGTGGTCTACGCCGCCGCGTTCCTGAACGAGCAGGTGCCGATGATGACCCAGGCCCGGCGCGACGTCGGCCTCGACACGATCTTCCTCGCGGTCGAGTGCAACGACGACCCCGACTACTACAAGGGCCTCGGGCAGTATGGAGAGGCCTCGATCATCGAGAGCCGCTTCTCGCCCTACGTCGTGCCCAGGGGTCCGATCGGCCCGGCGGTCGAGCAATACCAAAAGGATTATGCGGCCCGGTTCACCACCTCTCCGGGTATGATGGGCGCGGCGACGTACGAGGGTGTCTATGTCGCCGCGGCGGCGGCCGAAGCGGCCGGCTCCACCGAGAAGGGCGCGCTCGTCGAGGCCCTCCGGACCGTGCGGGTGCCCGAGATGATCGAGTCCATGGAGAACGGCACGATCTCGTTCGAGAACCAGTTCCGCGAGAGCCGGTCGAACCTCTTCATGGAGCAGCTCCACTGGGACGATGCCAAGCAGGAGCTTCGACCGAAGGTCGTCTGGCCCGCCGCCCTCGCAGAGACCGACTTCCAGCTCCCGGACTGGTACCGCCCCGGGGGCGCCTGACCGGGCGCGGGAGAGTGCGTGGCAACCGACCCTGCCACTCTTTTACAGATCCTCTTCTGGGGGCTCTATGCGGGCTGCATCTACATCCTGCTCGCGACCGGGGTCAACCTGATCTTCGGCGTGATGAAGACCGTGAACTTCGCGCACGGCACGCTGCTGATGCTCGGGGCGTACGTCACCCTCTCGTTCTTCCTCGCGACGGGCGTGAACCCGTACCTCCTGCTCGCGCTGACGATCCCGGTGCTGCTGCTCGTCGGAGTCGCCGTCGAACGGCTCGCGTTCCGGCCCGTGCTCGGCTCGCACAAGCTCAACGAGATCTTCCTCTCGATCGGCCTGATCTACGTCTTCGAGAACGGCGTGGCCATCATCTGGGGCAGCGACTACCAGTCGCTCCGCTCACCGTTCGAGTCGGTGGTGATCGACCTCGGCGTCTTTTCGCTCCCGCTCGACTACCTGATCATCATCGGGGCGACGGCGGTGATCCTGGTCGGCCTCTTCGTGCTGCTCCGGCGCACAAGGCTCGGGCTGGCGCTCCGCGCCACGAGCCAGAACCGGAAGGCCGCGATGCTCTCGGGGATCAACGTGGAGCGGATGGACATGATCGCGTTCGGCCTCGGCGCGGCCCTGGCCGGCGCGGCCGGCACGCTCTGGGCCGTCTCGGGCCAGGTCTTCGACCCGTACATGGGCTCGGTGCCGGCGGTCAAGGCGTTCGCGATCGTGATCCTGGGCGGTCTCGGCTCGATCCCCGGCGCGATCCTCGGCGGGCTCTTCTACGGGGTGGCCGAGAGCGCGGCGACGTACACGCTCGGCGGGGCCTGGAAGGATGCGATCTCGTTCGTGGTCCTGATCGCGGTGCTGGTGCTCAGGCCCACGGGCCTCTTCGGCGAGCGGGGGGAGTGACGTGGAACTCGACAACGCCCGGCGCTGGCTGCCCTGGATCGCCCTCGCCGTCGCGCTCGCCGTGCCGTTCCTCGTCTCGGGCAACATCTACCTGCTGACCACCGCCTCGATCGCGCTGGTCTTCATCATCTATACCGAGGCCTGGAATTTCCTGGCGGCGTCGGGCCAGGGCTCCCTCGGGCACGCGGCGTTCTTCGGCCTGGGGGCGTACGCGTCGGCCCTGATCGCCACGGGCTTCGGCCTGCCCCCGGTCGTGACCTCGTTCCTGGGCGGGCTCTTCGCCGCGGGGATCGGGGTCCTGATCGGCCTGACCTGCGTCCGGCTGAAAGAGTGGTTCCTGGCGATGGTCACGTTCGGCTTCGCGATCATCATCCAGACGCTGATGGTCAGCCAGTTCGCCGGGATCACCGGCGGGTGGGACGGCACCTCGGCGCCGCCGCTCGTGCCCTCGTCCGTGCCGTTCGCGCCGTTCCTCCACTACTACCTGATCCTGGCCGTACTGGTCGCGGTGCTGCTCGGGTTCCACCATCTCCTGGCCGGGCGGACGGGCCTCGCCTTTGCCGCGATCCGCGAGAACGAGACCGAGGCACGGGCCTCGGGGATCGACCCGATCCGGTACAAGCTCTTCGCGTTCGCGGTCAGCGCCGCCGTCGCGGGCGTGGCGGGGGCGCTCGAGGTCCACCAGTTCGCGTACGTGACGCCCGAGATCTTCGGGACGGAGTACTCGTTCTGGCCGATCGTCTACGCGATCTCCGGCGGGCTGGGGACGCTCGCGGGCCCGATCGTGGGGACGATCGCGGTGACGCTCCTCTGGGAGGGGCTGCGCGGGCTCGGGCTGACCTACGCGCGGTTCGTGATCATCGGCCTGCTGCTGGTACTGATCGTGATCTTCCTGCCGAAGGGGCTGATCTCGCTCCCGGAGAGGCTGCGCGAGCGGCGCGAGCAGCGGGAGCGCGACGGCCCGCCGCCGTGAGTCAGAGCCCGAGGTACGACGCCTGCACCCGAGGGTCCTCGAGGAGCGCGGCGGACGGGCCCTCGATCACGACCCGCCCGTTCTCGAGCACGTACCCGCGGTCCGAGTACTCGAGGGCGGAGCGGACGTTCTGCTCGAGCAGGAGCACGGTCAGGCCCTCGCGGTTGAGGGCTGCGATCGACTCGAGCACGGTCGAGACGTAGAGGGGCGAGAGCCCGAGCGAGGGCTCGTCCAGGATCAGCAGGCGCGGGCGGGCGGCGAGCGCGCGTCCGATGGCGAGCATCTGCTGCTCGCCGCCGGACATGGTCCCGGCGAGCTGGTCCCGCCGCTCGGCGAGGACCGGGAAGAGGTCGTAGACGCGGGCGTCGACCTCGCCGCCGTGGCCATAGGCGCCGAGCGCCAGGTTCTCGGCGACGGTCATCCTGCCGAAGAGCTCGCGCTTCTCGGGGACGATCGCGATGCCGCGCGCGGCGACGTCGTTCGGCTTCAGGCCCGTGATCTCCTCATCCTCGAACCGGATGGAGCCCCGGGCGGGCCGGTTGAGGCCCATCACGCTCTCGACGAGCGTGGACTTGCCGGCGCCGTTCGGGCCGAGGACGGTGACGCACTCACCGTCGCCGACGGCGAGCGAGAGGTCCCAGAGGACCTGGAGCCGGCCGTGGAAGACGTCGAGCGACTGGATCTCGAGCACGGTTCACGCCGCCGCGGCCCGCCCGAGGTACGATTCGACCACGCGCGGGTCGGAGAGCACCCCGGACGGCAGGCCGTCTGCGATCTTCTCGCCCTTGTCGAGCACGACGACCCGGTCCGAGACGCCCGTAATGACCCTGAGGACGTGCTCGATCAGCAGAACCGTGGTCCCCCTGTCCCGGATCTTCCGGATCAGCCCGATTGCCTCGGAGGACTCGGAGGGGTTCAGCCCGGTGGTCAGCTCGTCGAGCAGGAGGAGCCGGGGCCGGCACGCGAGCGCCCGGGCGAGCTGGACTCGCTTGAGCTCCATCAGGTTCAGGTGGGAGAGGAGCCGCTCTGTCTTGTCGTCCGGGAACCCGACGAACGCGAGCATCGCGAGGGCCTCGTCGAAGGCCTCGGTGGTGGACGGGGTGTGGTGGTTCCCGAAACAGGCGCCGACCATGACTGCCTGGGCCGCGGTCATGCCGGGGAAGGATTGGGGGTGCTGGAAGGTCTTGGCGATCCCCCGGTGGCAGAGGCGGGACATCCCCATCTTCGTGACGTCCTCGCCCATGAACCGGACGGTGCCGCCGTCGGGCCGGTACTGGCCCGAGATCACGTTCAGGAGCGTCGTCTTGCCAGCCCCGTTCGGCCCGACGAGACCGACGATCTCGCCCTCACTGACCCGGAGGTCGACGTCCTGGAGGGCGACGAGCCCGCCGAACCGCTTGGACACACCCTTCGTCTCGAGCATCTGCATCCCCTGTGCTGTGTTAGCATATAGCACGAGAGGAGATAAAGGCTTGGTTGCCGGCTCCCGCGGTCCGAAACGACGACCGCCGGGGAAACTCCTCTCTCCCCGGAACGGACGGTCGGGGGTCGCGGAGACGGTGTCCTGACCGGCGAACCATTTATGCCGGGGCGACTCGATACGCTGGTCCATGACCTCCCTGCCGGTCCCGGACCCGGATCTACCCGCACGGTTCATCGGCTGCTGCGGGGCGTTCTGCGGGACGTGCGCGGCACTGAGAGATAACGCCTGTAAGGGGTGTAAACTCGGGTACGACACCGGTGAACGGGAGATCGCCAGGGCGAGGTGCGCCGTCAAGGTCTGCTGCCTGCGGGACCGGGGACTCACGACCTGCGCCGACTGCCCGGACTATCCGGGGTGCGGGACGGTGGGCGCCTTTCAGCGGAAGAAAGGGTACAAGTACGGGAGGTACCGGGCTTCGCTCGAGTTCATCCGGGAGCATGGGTACGCATCCTTTCTCGAGTCCGCAAAACGGTGGACCGGGCCGTACGGGAGGCTGTGAGGAACCGTGGCCTCCGGGGATCCGCCCTCGGGGAGAGGGGGGCGAGTCCGGGAGGGTCGGAACGGTCCGGCACCGACGCCACGGCATCCGAGCGAGCGTCGGGGTTCGGGCGGCGGCAGGGGCCGGAAGGGTTCGATACGCTTATGACAGCCCGCGCTGAATACTGTAAGCCTCTTCTGCCGAGGTAGTCTAGTCCGGGAAGGCGTCGGCCTCGAAAGCCGATGGCGCTTTGCGCCTCGGGAGTTCAAATCTCCCCCTCGGCGTCCTTTTGTGATCTTCTCGCGACGCACATGACGACATCCACCCGTTTCTCCCCGAACGGGGCGTGAACAGGCCGGCAACGAGCAGTCCACGGGGAATCATGCGAAGGTCGGCCGGCCAAAGGTGAGGGGCGCCGTCGAGACGATCTGGCCCGGTTGCCGTTCATCCACGGTGAACCGGCGCGAAAAAAAAGGGAGGACGGGCGCGTCACACCAGTGTCCGCACGTAGGCGACGATATCGTCGATCTTCATGCAGACGTGCTGCTGCGCCTCCTGGGAGGTGATCCAGTCGTTGCCGGGATTGCCTTCGACCAACCCGTCCGCCTTGTCGCGGACGTTGCTGGTGATATCATGGACGAAGCCGTTCCAGGCCCCGCTCTCGAGCTTCGCATCGAGCGCGCGGAACATGTTGGCGAAGGCGTTCTTCCGCTGGTCGGCGTTGCCCCTGAAGGCGGTCGCCGGCAGGGCCTGGATGTAGTCCGCCAGGTCGTGCTTGGCCTCGGCCGCGTCGGCGACGTGGACCCCGATCGTCCTGGCGTCACTTCCCCCGTCGTCGTCCGTGACCGTCAGCGTGACCGTGTAGTCGCCGGGCGCGCCGAAGGCGTGCTCTGCCGTGAGCGGGGCGATCGCCGCGAGGTCGCCGGACACGCCCGCCGTCCCGTCGCCGAAGTTCCATTCATAGGTCCAGGTATCGCAGCCCGGATCGGTGAACGTCCCGTGGAAGGTGAGCGTGTGCACGACCGGCAGGACGAACTGCGGGTTCGGCTGGTCGAACGGGTTCATCGTCACCACAGGCGCGACGTTGTTTACGGTCACGGTCAGCGAGTCGGTCGACGACCCGCCGTCATCGTCGGTGACCCGGAGGCTCACCGTGGGGACGCCATTGTCGCACCAGGACCAGCTGGCCGTGGTGCCCGTGGCGTCGTCGAAGGCGCCGTCGTTGTCGAGGTCCCATTCGAACGTCAGGGTGTCACAGCCCGGGTCCGTGGCGGTGCCGGTGAAACTCACCGTGTCGGCCTCGTTCACCGCCTGGTCCAGCCCCGCGTTCGCGACCGGCGCAACGTTGTTCACGGTCACGGTCGTGGACGCGGTCGCCGTCGCGCCGCGGGTGTCAGTTACCCGGAGCGTGACCGTGTGGACCCCGTTGTCGCACCAGGTGTGGGCCGGGCTCAAGCCCGTGTCGTCGTAGACACCGTCGCTCTCGAAGTCCCACTCGTAAAGTGAGATGCTGTCGCCGGGGTCGGGATCGGAGGAGCCGGAGCCGTCGAAGACGACCGGCGTGCCCTCGTCGACCACGTACGGACCGCCCGGGTCCGCGGTTGGCGGGAAGTTCACGAGCGTGACCTTCAGCAGGTAGCAGTCGGGGTCGCCGTAGAGGTTGTAGTCCAACAGGTTCATCTCGACCACGATCATCCCTGCCTTGGTGGCGTAGAGGGCGGGGCCCGCTGCCTGCGGAGACCCGGCGTTCATGATCTTCGCGTCGTAGTAGTATGCCAGGTTATGGTTGACCGGGTCCGTGCTGTCGGGCGTCCAGGCCCCGTTCGCTTCCCACGAGACGCGGGACGCGGAGACGGTGGCCGCGGCACCTTGAAGGAGGAGCGAGTACCCGAGGTTGTCGGCCGCCTCGGGGTAGCCGTTATTGCAGGAAGCCTGGAAGGTGAAGGCCGGCCTGAGGTTGTCAAGGCTCGTCGTGGTCGCCGAGTTGAAGATGTCGCCGGCGCCCGTCCGCGACCCGTGCGTCGCCCAGGTGACGACGCCGTAGCCGTTCAGCCACTCGTTCCTGACGGCGTCCAGCGTCGTCGGCCAGTGCTCGGGCGTCGGCCCCCCGCTGGCGCTGTAGTCAGCGTCGTAGATCCGGTAGCTCGTGAAGCCCGCAGGCGTCGCGAGGTCGTTCTTCACCAGCTCACCCAGGTGCCAGGAGGGAGTGTCGTCCCAGAGCGGCTTCATCGGGAGCAGGGCCGTCCTCCGCCAGCCGATGTCCCCAGGGTCGGTCTCGTACCGGACGATCTTCTCGAGGATCGAGTCCAGGTTCGCGTAGTTCTGGCCGTACACGGGGATCCTGCCGACGAAGACCTCCGCCCCGTTATCGGGCCCGCCGGCCCTGCCGAGGTCTCCCGAGCCCCAGACGAAGTTGACGACCGCGTCCTTGCGCGAGACGGTGGCGCCGGTGAAGTCCGCGTTGTCGTAGTACGTGGCGCTCAGCCCGCCGACGGCGTCCGAGCCGTCGTAGAGGTGGTCGGCCGGCACGATGTTCTCCCGCACGTAGTGCGCGTCCGTCTCGGGAACGTTCGTCCGCCACCAGAGCTGGAGCTCGGCGTCGCCGGTCATCTCCCTGAACTCCAGGGTGACCGGATGCTTGCCGGCGGTCATGGTGTTCGTCCACGCGTCCGTTGCGGGCATGTGGTCGACCCAGTTGTCGATGACGAGGTTCCCGTCGACGTAGAGCCGCACGCCCTCGTCTGAGAAGGTGCTGAACGTGTAGCTCTCGTCGAAGTCGCAGTTCACCCAACCGGTCCACCGGGCCGAGAAGGTGTCGGGCCCGATGGCCGGGTCGGGGCTGAGGCTCCAGGCCGGGTCGTGCGCCTCCCCGTACCGCCCGTCGCCGTCGACGTCCCAGTTCCCGGTCAGGTCCGCGAAGAACAGGTCGGTCGGGGACTCCCTGTGCTTCCAGGAGAAGTAGCGGGGCCAGCACATCTTCATGGGGACGTCGCCGGTCGTGTCGGCCGGATCGAGCGGGTCGTCGGGGTCGGGATCGCCGATCAGCAGCACATAGTCGATCCCCAGGGAGTCGTAGTTGTTCACGAGCCACTGCCGGATCCGCTCGGCCCGGCCGTTCGGCGCCTGGCCCACGAGGCCGTCGTAGTCGCTCTCTGTCACGACCCTGACCGTGTGACCCATGGCCTCCTTGACCTGGACGAAGTAGGCGAGCTGGCTGCTGTGCGCGACGATCTCACTGGTCGTGATGATGACGTAATCGGCCGTGTCACTGCCCGAATCCCCGTAGTCGCGAACGGTCGGGCCGACCGCGAACGAGATGCTGATCTGCGCCTCCCCGATCAGCGTGAGTTTCCCGGTCACGGGATTGTACAGGAAGGGGCGGTAGAGCAGGCGGAGATAGTTCACGTTCCCGTACACCTCGTTCCCGACGTGGTCGACCTGGACCTCGGGTTCCTTCCGCTGGGTGTATGGGATCATGACGACCGGTTGTGCCGGGTAGTCCGCGTCCACGCCGTAGACGTTCAGGTTCCTGCCGTCGACGATCTGTTTGCCCTCGCCCCAGTCGAGGTAGTCGGGGTCGTACGGGAGGTCGAGCGCAGCCCCGAGCGGCGGCGCCGGCGCGATCAGGTACGTTCCGTCCAGCACCTCGCTGTCGGTCACCTCGACCGTGAGTTTGACACTGTCCCAGACGATGTCGTCGGGCACCCGGAGTTCTATCAGACGCTCGGGGAGCTGGGGGTCTCCGGGAGACCCGGTGCTGCTGTACCCCGGGGAGAGCATCGTGATGGAGCTCTGCCTCTGGGCGTCCTGGGTGATGCTGTACTTCCCGGCGGTAACCGGGTATACCAGGTCCTGGGCGGCGGTGATAGAGGGTATCGCGCAGAGAGCGACAAGAACGAGAAGAAGAGCAACAGGACCTGTCAGGTTGAAGGTAGTGCGTCGTGTCATACCACTTCAGATGAGATAGTTCCGTGTTCGCATACGGCGTCGCGTTGCGTCCCGATGCAGAGAAGGGGCGCTAATCCATTTCACAGCTTTCGTGTGTTCTCGATCACCCCTGTCCATCTCCCTCTGGCCCGCATGGCGAAGGATCCGCTGATCCGGATCTTCCGGCCCGTCCCGGGAGAGAGGGCAGATGTTCCGGTCATGGATTCTGGATACCATAAATTATTGCCGTGCAACATTGCACGATATCGAGAAAAACCACACTTTTTGAGAAACGGAGCGGGAATTACGTATATTGACAGAATGACTTTGAGCAGGAGGAGAAGGGGCGGCAGCCCCCCCGCTCCGTCCCGTCCTTGTCGGACCTGCCGTATGATTTCACCTGCCGATCCCCCATCTCAATAAACCCTAAACTTCCGGTGGCGATGCAGGCAGCGGGTCCTGGCAACCCATCCTCCCGGACACCCGACCGGGAGGAGATCGGGACTCGTGCTCGCCGACCCCGAAAAACTCGATGGAGCTGGTTTGGAGTACGATGTCAATCCGGCCGTGACGGAACCGTCTTTCGGATCGTCGTCATGGTCATCGTCTCGGAAGCGATGGTAATGTTGTCCTCCATTTCGATGGCAGAGAGGATGAGTTCGCTCAACCGGGAGCGAAGGATGCGGCGGGTGTGGGAATCGGTGACGTACCGTGCATCGAGGGTGATCCAGTTGTCGGTGAACCCGATGTAGACGGATGGTTCCACGACTTTCCGCGGGAGATAGTACCTCTGCCCGAGCCGCTCGATATCGAGCTCCGCCTGCGCCGTCATCGCGTCGGTCTCTCGCGAGAGGATCGAGAGGACGAGCTCCCTCGCCCGCCTCCAGTCGCTCTCGTAGGTCAGGGGGATGGAGATCTCGTCCCAGAGGAAGGAGTGGTCCCGGTTGTAATTCACGAAGGAGCGGTTCAGCACGAGGCCGTTGGGGATCGAGAGGATCCGCCCGGTCGGCTGGTCTCCCTGTACCCATCCCCGTATCTCCATCAGCGTGGTCTCCAGGATACCGATGTCCATGACATCCCCGATCCGGTCGTCGATGGCGATCCGCTCCCCGACGCGGTAGTACCCGGAGACGATGATCAGGATCCCTCCCACGATATTTTTGAATATGTCCTGGAGAGCGAACGCGATCCCGGCGCCGATGATCCCGTAGGCGACGAGGAGCGAGCCCGGGTCGGCCACCCAGACGCGCAGGCCAAGGAGGAGGACGAAGACGACGGAGAGGAGGGAGGCGGTCTTTATAGCGGTATAGCGGGTCTTCATGTCATCGATCCGCCTGACGAGGATCATCCTCACGAAGACCGAGAAGACGAGGTACGCGGCGGCGAGGACGAGCGCGGTGAAAAACAGGTTCACGACGAGGGGTTCGTCGGTGACGTACGTCGCGGCACCGAGGGCGGCGGATACCAGAACGAGCACGACCAGGATCGCGATCTGCCGTTTCATGCGCGGATGTACCAGAATACCCCCCCATCACATAAAGATGAACCGGGGGAGACGGGCGGTGCCGGCCCGGCGGGAGGTCGCCGGCGACGCCCTCTCCCCCGACCGGTGGCGATCGGTGATTTCTCCTGCACCGGGTCCCGCGTCCGGCAGGATCGGACGGGGACCCGATCTTCCCGGTGGTCGGCATCGAACGCACGACTGCGCCCTCCGCCGCGCCCGGGCGCGGCCACGCTTCCGCGCCGGCGGTGACGGGATGCCCCTGTTGTCAGGGCGTCCCCGCGGTGCATGTGGTCCGAGGGGAGTCCGTTCGAGGAGGGGAGACCTCGTGACGCGGGAGAGCGGGCCGACAGGATACGGCTGGCGCAAGGCGCGCCGTTGCCGTTTCGGTATGCCACGAAAAGGACTCAAGAAACCATTAAGAGTTCCTCTGGCTATGTCCTGTAATCGCGCGTGGAGTGACAGACCCTCTTTGATGACCCCCGGGGCCAGGCGCCGTGCCAACCCTCCGCGCGGGAGAGATCACGCGACACCCGCTTCGGAGCGAAGCGACTGAGAGGGCATCATGCACGATATCACATCCGTTCGGGTGCGCTCCGGCGCCCTGGCGCCGGCGGCACTGCTGCTGGCGCTCTGCCTGCTCACCGGGAGCGCGCAGGCCATCGACTCGCCCGCGCTCGTCGTTACCGAGCCCGGGCTGTACACCCTGGACCACGACCTTGCCCCCGACGCGACCGTCGGCGTCCTGGTCAACGGCTCCGACATCGTCCTCGACGGGATGGGCCACACCGTCGCCGGCACCGGCGAGAACGACTCCGTCGGCATCCTCGTCTCCGGGCGCACGACCGTCGACGGCGAGGCGGGCGCGAACGTCACCGTCCGGAACCTCACCGTCTCGGGCTGAGACGACGGCATCCGCATCGCCGAGACCGCGAAGACCGTGGTCGAGGACGTCGTCGCCGAGCGGAACGGCAACGGGCTCAGCATCAGCCCCATGACCGGCATCGCTGGCGACCATGTCATCCGTGACTCCGTCTTCCGGAACAACACCGTCACCGGGGTCTTCAGCGGAAACGGGATATTCCTCATCTACCCGGCGGAGGGTATCACGATCGAGCGGTGCTCGGTCACGGGCAACACCGTCGGGATCGAGGCGGACGAGATCAGCCACGGCGCCCCGAACACCCTCGCCGACTCGGTGATCAGCAACAACGCCGGCGACGGCCTCACCAGCCATGACGGCTCCTTCGCGGTCGTCCAGAACTGCACCGTCTCCGACAACGGCGGCGATGGCCTGGAGTTCGCGCACGGCGGCGCCGAGGTCGTCGGCTGCCATGTCGAGGAGCCCGTCGCCGGCGGCGTGCACGCCACCGATCGCGGCGGCTCCGACATCCACGGCAACTGGATCACCGGGAACGGCGAGGGCGTCACGGTGGGCGGGGACTGGCCGTCCGATGTCCGGAACAATTACTTCAACAACACCGACAACGAGTTCTTCGGGCAGGCGGCCGAGTCGATGAACTACGAGAAGACGGCCGGCCGGAACATCGTCGGCGGGCCATACTTCGGCGGCAACTTATGGGCGAACCCGAACGGCACGGGCTTCTCCCAGACCCACCCCGACGCGGACCGCGACGGCATCTGCGACGAGGCCTGCGTCGTGAACCCGGAGGAGGGCATCACCGATCACCTTCCCCTCGCCCCCGCGCCCGGTATGCCGGTGGTCGCGCCGGCCCCGTACGGAGACCACCCGGTTCCCGGGCGGATCGAGGCCGAGGACTACGACGTCGGCGGCGAAGGCGTCGCGTACCACGACACCTCCCCGGGCAAGACCGGCGGCGCGTACCGCCACGACGACGTCGACATCGAGACCGGCAACGGCGTCACGAACGCCGGATGGATCCGGAACGGCGAGTGGCTCGCCTACACCGCCGCCGTCGCGCAGGCCGGCCAGTACACCCTGACTGCCCGTGTGGCGAGCCCGAACAGCGGCAGGACCATCGATGTCTCTATCGACGGGACATCCGCCGGGACGCTGACCGTGCCGAAGACCGGCTCGTTCACAACGTGGCAGACGGTCTCCGCCCCCGTGACACTCGGGGTGGGGTAACGCGTGGTGACGCTGGTGTTCTCGGGCGACGGCCAGAACCTCGACTGGATCGCGTTCGGGACGGGGGCCGTTACGATCCCGCCGACGACCCCGGCGGGCGGTGGCGCACGGGAGCGCGGTCAAGTTCACCGTGAGCCCGGCGAGCGGCAAGAGCATCGCATCGGCCTGGTGGTCGTTCGACGCGCCGGCCCACCTGGCCACCTGGAACTCCCGGAATGTCAACCCGACCTTCTACTACCCGGCTCCCGGCACCTTCTCTCCGCTCGTGAAGCTGACCTACACGGACGGCTCGACTGAGACCGTCCAGCGGACCGGTTATATCACGGCGACCTGACGACCCTACCCTTGTTCGAACCGGATAAGCCGACAGCGGAGGGCGACCAGACGAGAACGGGGGTTGTCCGCGATATTCCCGGCTCGCTGCCGGCCCGCTGCCTCCCGTCACGGCGACGTTCGGCGGCTTGCTTGGCGATCGCCGCGGGCGCTGCCGTGTGTTGCGGCCCGGCTTCCTTATCCCGCTCGCCAGCGCCCGGGCCAGGCCCTGACGATCATCCCGGCGCTGATCGCCGCCCTGATGGTGCCGGCCTTCCCGTTCACGCTGCTGCTCGAGCGGGGAGACCCGCCGGGCTCCCGGCGTGGGCGCGGCAGCGTCCGCGGAGGACCGGCCGCCGGCCGCAGAACCCGCCCCGGGGTCCGCGATCAAAGGAGGCTCGAGCCGACGAAGACGACCACGAAGAGACCCCACGCGAGGTAGAGCCGGCGGACGAAGACGCGCCCCTCCGCGATCGTCGCGCTCCGGACGATCCGGGCGGCCATGTAAGCCATGACGGGGACCGCCACGGCGGCGCAGAGCAGGTATTCCGGGCCGAGCCAGCCGGAGAGGTACGGGAGGAAGGTCGGCGCGACGAAGAGCGGGAGCGCGACGCCTGAGAGGCGGAGGGCCGTGGGCCGGCCCGCCCTCACGGCGATGCTCCACCACGAACGGACGCGGTCGCTCTCCAGGTCCATCGCGTCCGAGGCGATCTCTTCGCCGAGGTCGAAGAGGAGCGCGAGCGCCGCGATGAGCAGCACGAGCCCGTTGATTCCGCCGGCCGCGAGGCCGCCGGGGACGACCGTCGTCGAGACGCAGAACGCGAACGCGAGGTTGCCGGCGAACCCGAGCTCCTTGAGCCGGACGTTGTAGAGGAGCGCGATCCCCCCAGGTCGCCGCGGCCAGGGCTAGGACGGCCGGGCCGAGGAGCGCCGCAGCGACGAGGCCGGCAACCATGAAGGCGAATACGAGGCCCCGGAGCCCGGCGACGGAGACCCGGCCAGACGGGAGCGGACGGGCGGGCCGGTTGACCCGGTCCACCTCGCCGTCAAAGTAATCGTTGGCGATGTTGGCCGAGGACGAGGTCGACCCTCGCGAGCTCGGAGAGGGCGAGGGCTTTCACGAGCGCGGACGCTCCCCCCTCCGCCGTGCGCCCGCCCGCGGACGCCTCCATGCAGATCACCGTATCGACTTCGGGCATCATCCTGCCGTCTCGGCCCGCGGGGGCGCCGCCGCGGGGCGCCGGTCCGCCGGCACCGGGCGTTAGCGGGATGCCGCGCCCCGGGCGGGTGAATACCTTTTTCCGTCCGACGGTCGGAACGGGGATCCGGATGCCGATGACCGGCCCGACGAGCCCGATCCCAGCCCGCGCCGCACTCCGGGCCCTCGTCGTGGTCGTTCCCGCCTGTCTCCTCCCGCTGCTCGTGTCCGGGTCGTGGGAGTGGTGGGAGGGCTGGGCCTTCGCCGCTCTTCTCTTCGGCAACTTCGTGGTCAGCCGCGCCCTGCTCGTGCAGCGACACCCGGACCTCGCTGCGGAGCGCGGAGGGTTCCTGTCCGCCCCCGGCGCGCGGCCCTGGGACCGGGTCCAGGCCCCTCTCATGGCCCTCGGCGGCACCCTGATCGGGGTCGCGGCCGGGCTGGAAACCCGGTTCGGGGGATCTGCCGGGTTCCCGCTGCCGGTCCAGGCCGGCGCGCTCTGTGTCGTCCTGGCCGGCCTCGCTCTGGGGACCTGGGCCCTGCTCGCCAACCCCTTCTTCTCCGGAGTCGTCAGGATCCAGGCCGACCGCGGTCACCATGTGGTCTCAGCCGGCCCCAACCGGTGGCTCCGGCACCCGGGATACGCCGCGACGCTGCTGGCGTTCGCGGCCCTGCCCGTCTTCCTGAACGCGCTCTGGGCGCTCGCGCCGGCTGCATGCCTGGTCGCCTTCGGCGTTGCCCGCTCCGCGCTCGAGGACCGGTTCCTGCAGGACGGCCTGGACGGCTACCGGAAGTACGCGGCGCGGGTGCGCTACCGGCTGCTCCCGGGAGTCTGGTGAGGGGGCCGGGGGCCGGTTCTGCCCGGTCTGCGGCCGGCAGCTGTCGGGGCCACGGCCTTCTCCCGCCCCGGCGCACCCCGGCGTGCGGGATGTCGATCGGGAAAGGGATCCGGACGGCGGTCGCCGGCGGTGACCGCGGCGGGCCTTACGCCGCCGGGATGGTGAACGAGAAGGTGGCGCCCTCGCCCGGAACGGAATCGGCCCAGACCCTGCCGCCGTGCCGCTCGACTATCCGGCGCACGAGCGAGAGGCCGATCCCCGCCCCCTCGTACTCCCGGGTGTCGTGGAGCCTGAAGAAGGTGTCGAAGACACGGGGCGCCTCCCAGGAGTCGAACCCGACGCCGTTGTCGCGGACGGTGTAGACCGTCTGGCCGTCGACCGCCAGGGCGCCGATCTCGATGCGGGCCGGGTCCCGGTCCCGGGTGAACTTGAGGGAGTTCGCGACGAGGTTCTCGTACACGTGCCGGATCAGCACCGGATCGGCACGGCACGGCGGCAGGGGACCGACGACGACCTCGACGCGCCGCTCTCCCGGGTCCGGCAGGAGGTCCCCGAGCACGTCCTCCACGAGCGACGCGGTCTCGACCCGCTCCACCGAGAGCGGCTGATGGGAGAGGCTCGAGAGCGCGAGGAGGCACTCGAGGAACCGGCCGGCGCGGACCGCCACCTCCCGGGCCCGTTCCACAAGTCCGGCCGCCTCCGGGTCCAGGTCGGAACCGAACCGGCTCACCAGCATCCCGAGGTAGCCGTCGATCGCGCGCAGCGGGCCCCGGAGGTCGTGGGAGACGTGGTACGAGAATGCCTCGATCTCGCGGTTCGCGGACCGGAGCTCGGTAGTCGCCGCCTCGACCCGGGCCTCGAGCTCTGCCGTGAGCGCGGCGAGCGCTATCTCCGCCTCCTTCTGGCCGGTCACGTCGCGCCCCACCGACTGGAACTCGCCGAGCTTGCCGTCCCGGTCGAAGAACGCCCGGGACGACCACTGGACCCAGCGTGTCGTTCCGTCGGGCAGGTAGACACGGTGCTCGATTATGCCGTCGGGGCGCTCAGGAGAGAAACCGCTGAAGAAATCGCACAGGGCCACGCGGTCCTCACCCGGCATCTCGGGCAAGAACCGCGAGCCGCGCAACGTCTCACGGTCGAGACCGAAGAACCGGCAGTAGGCCTCGTTCGCGAAGAGGTGGATGCCGCCCGGCCGGAAGCGGCTGACCAGCTCCTGCTGGCTCTCGACCACGGCCCGGTAGCGCGCCTCGCTCTCGAGCAGGCGCTGCCGGGCGACGTGGCGGAGGAGCGCGACCGAGGCCTGGCCGATGAACGCCTCGGCCAGCTCCCGGTTCTCGAGCTCGGAGCCCCGCCTGAGCCTGACGATGATGTTGCCGAGAACTCCCTCCCGGCAGGAGAAGCCCATCACCCAGGACCGGCCCCACGAGAGCCGCTCATCGATCCTGGCGCCCACCTCCTCGGGGATCTGGTCGAAGAAGAGTGTCCGGATCGTAGACGGCCCCTCCACGAGAGCTCTGCAGGCGAACGCGATCTGGGCGGCCGGCATCCCGCCGAGCACCAGCTCGATGCCCACGAAGGGCCTCCCGAGCTCCTCCTCGAGCACGGCGAGATCCGCCGGTTCGCCGGCGAAGGCCCGCGTGGTCAGGATCCCCGTCCCGGGATCCAGGCTGCAGACCGCGACCGCGGAGCCTGGGATGATCTCCGCGAGCGTCCCGGCGATGTAGCGATAAATCTCTTCGTCGTCCTCCAGCCCGATGAAGTCGAGCGCCGTCCGGGATAGAAACTCCAGGTGCTCGGGCCGCGCCTCGGGCCGGTGCTTGCCCCTCCCGGGCGCGAGGGCGGCAAGGACGGCGTTCGCGAGGTCACTGACCGCGTCCGCGGGCGGCCCGCGTTTCTCCACGAACCGGTGGGCGCCGCCGTTCATGCCCCTGAGCGCATCCAGCGCCCGTGCCGGGGGCAAGAAAAGGATGACCGGGACCGGGCCGAGCACCTCCCGGACGGTCGAGACGAACGGGACGACCTCATTCCCGGGCGGGTCGGCGGCGACGACCTCGACGGAACCGCCCCTGGCCAGCGTGTACGCCTCCTCGATCGTCCCGGCAGTCAGCACCTCGACGCCCGCCGCAACGGCGAGGGCTCGGCCGATACCGTCCCGGCAGGCGGGATCCGGGTCGTAATAGAGGACGGCGGCCATGCAGTGGATCCGGAAAGTTACTTTTTTCGCCGCGGGCCCATTAAGAGATCGGAACGTTCTCCCCGCAGCCGTCCACGGGCCCCGGAGCGTCACGCCCCGGTAGCGGTCACGAGCGGCCGGCCAGGTCCCGGACAAACGCACTGAAGTCGTGCCAGACAGAGAGCCCGGCGACGACCGTGCCGTCGACGACGACCGGGGTCGAGGTGACCACGATCCAGTGGACCGTGCCGTCGCGCAGGGTCAGCGCGAACCGTTCGCCCTGGTGCACGATCTCACCGCGGAGCGCCCGGGTGTGCGGGAGGTCGCCGTGGGCGATGGCGCTTCCGTCGGCCCGGCGCGCCCGGCAACGTTCGAGCAGCTCCTCCATGGTCTCGCCGACGGCCGGCGGCCCGGGGAGGCGGGCCATGGCCCGATTCACGGCGACGATCCGCCCGCCGGAGAGGAAGACCAGGGCCGGCTCCCGGATGCTCTCGATGAGGTCCAGGAACCCGTCGTCGAGGGGTGCGGGGAATAACGGGTCGGCGTCGGGAGACGTCGGCGGTGCCATGGCTGTCCATCCCTCTCTGCCGGGGTACTATTGAATGCTTCGAAAGGGGGTCACTGCCCCTGCACGCGCCCCATCCCCCGGAAGAAGGGGCCTGCTTCGGCGATCAAGCCCCCTTCGAGGGGGGTGCGGGGGGATGGGAAGATTGATCACGGCCTCCGAGAAACCAGAGACTACCGTGCAGGACCCAGAGCACCCGCGGGGAGGAAACCCTGGAGACCCGCCCACCTGCCGCACGTCACCCCCGGCGTCGACGGCAACTGAGCGACGGATCGTCCTCTTCATCGCGCTCCTCGCCGGGTTCATCACCCCCTTCGACGGTTCCGCCGTGAACATCGCCCTGCCGCAGATCGGGGCCGAGTTCCACATGGATGCGGTCGCCCTCTCCTGGATCGCAACCGCCTACCTCCTCTCGAGCGCGGTCTTCATCGTCCCCTTCGGCCGCCTCGCCGACATACACGGACGGAAGAAGGTCTTTCTCGCGGGTATCTCGGTCTTCACCCTCGCATCGCTCCTCCAGGTGCTGGTCCCCTCCACCGCCGCCATGATCGCCGTCCGGGCGGTCCAGGGGTTCGGCAGCGCGCTGATCTTCGGGACCGCCATCGCGCTCCTCACCTCCGTCGTCCCGAAAGAGGAGCGCGGGCGCTCGCTCGGGCTCTACATCACCGCCGTCTACCTCGGGCTCACCATGGGGCCGTTCCTCGGCGGGCTCCTGACCTCGCAGTTCGGGTGGCGCTCGATCTTCCTGGTCAACGTCCCGCTGGGGCTGTCGACCATCGCCCTCGTCACGGCGAGACTCAGGGGCGAGTGGGCCGAGTGCCGCGGGGAACGGTTCGACCTCCCCGGCTCCGTGCTCTGGGGGCTCGCCCTCGTCTCCCTGATCTACGGCCTCTCCGAGCTCCCGTCGCCGTTCGCCGCCGCCCTCATCCTCGCCGGGCTTTCCGTCCTCGCGGGGTTCGTCCTGCACGAGGTCCGGACGCCCTCGCCGGTCCTCTCCATGAACCTCTTTGCCGGGAACCGGCCCTTCCTCTTCTCGAATCTGGCGGCACTGATCAACTATGCCGCGACCTTCGCCGTCACCTTCCTCATGAGCCTGTACTTCCAGTACGCGAGAGGCTTCTCGCCCTTGCTCGCCGGCCTCGCCCTGGTCCCGCAATTCCTGCTGCAGATGCTCGTCTCGCCCTATGCGGGTCGGCTCTCAGACCGCGTCGAGCCCCGGATCGTCGCATCGGCCGGGATGGGCCTGACCGTGCTCGGGCTCGGGCTGCTCACGATCCTGACGGAGATGACCCCGCTCTGGTACATCGTCGCCTGCCTGGCCCTGCTCGGGCTCGGTTTCGGACTCTTCTCCTCGCCGAACACGAACGCGATCATGAGCGCCGTCGACCGCCGGTACTACGGCGTCGCCTCCGGCATGAACGGGACGATGCGCATCCTGGGCCAGATGTTCTCGATGGGCGTGGCGACGACGGTCTTCGCCGTCGTCATCGGCCGGGTGGTGATCACCCCGGAGTATTACGGCGCGTTCGTCGAGAGCGTCCGGATCGCGTTCGTGGTCTTCACGTTCCTCTGCCTCGCCGGGGTCGGCGCCTCGCTCGCGCGCGGCGGGTCCGGATGACGGGGCGCTCAACCGGCGGAGTATACGCCCCCCCGCGGACTGCCGGTCGCGCGAGACGTGCTTCGGGAAGAGGCCTGCGGGACCGGGTCGGGCCCCCACGCCGTGCTCGCCGTGCCGGCCCGGACCCGCCGCGGTGACGGGCTACCGGGACGGGATCGCGCTCGAACGGTAGCAGGGGCGAGCGCGGTCGTTCCGGCACCCGGGGACCGGCCCCCAGTCCACACGGACTGCGGTCGAAGAGCGCCCGCCGGCAGGGAGGTGGGGGGGCGACCCCCCTCCCGGACACGAGGATCGCAGGAAGAGTCATCCCTCCAACGATAGATCCTCTTCTGCCGTGAGCGACGGAGAGCGACCGACCCCTCGCAGGCACGAGATCTGCCCCGCGGAGAGGGCCGCGCACCTGGACACCCGCTTGCGCCGGATCCTCTACCGCCCGGAACGGGTTGCCGGGCGGTACGTGAAGCCCGGCGACCGGGTGCTGGACTTCGGGTGCGGGCCGGGATTTTTCACGCGCGAGTTCGCGAAACAGGTCGGCAAGCAGGGTCTGGTCCTCGCCGTGGACGTGCAGGAGGAGATGCTCGAGATCCTGCGGCGCAACCTGGATACGACGGGGCTCATCTCCCGGGTCCAGACGCACCGGTGCGGGCCGGATTCGCTCGATCTTTCTCCGGACCTGGACGGGTCGCTCGATGCCGCGTTCCTGATCTTCGTGGTCCACGAGGTGCCCGACCCGGCGGGGCTCTTCTCCGGGATCGCGGCCCTTCTCAGGCCAGGGGGGACGCTCTTTCTCTCCGAGCCCGCGTTCTATGTCTCCGGCAGGGAGTTCCAAGAGACTCTTTCGCTCGCGGAGAAGGCGGGGTTTGCAACCGTGCAGCGCCTGTTCCTGTTCGTGAACCGGGCAGCGGTGCTGCGCAGGAAGCGCTGAGGGGACCCCCCGGCGACCGTTCGGGTCAGGCCAAGCTTCCCCCTGCCGGGGTCGCGACAGACCGGAGGGGGGCGACCCGGGCTCGCCACGACTGGCCGGTTGCCCGGTAAACATCGGCGCCATCCGGTGCGAGGACGTCGACCGCAACGGCCGGATCGACTTCGCGGACGTCACCGGCTGTTCAACAACCTTTCGCTCCCTCTTGTTTCAGCAATCCAGCCCGTGCAGGACTCCCGTGGCATGGCCCCGCCGCCGGCGGGTGCCGGTGGTTACCCGGGTGCGGGACGCGACGCGGGTCGCCGGCCCGTGTTCGTTCGCGACCGGGCGCTGCGACGGGGATGGGACCTCTTGCCCCCCCGGTCCGCCGCGGGACCGTGTGACAACCATTATCATATCAACGGCAAGAGTCACGCCCATCGAGTGTGGTCGATGATGAAGGCATGGCACAGCGGGCTGGTCCTGCTCCTTCTCCTCTGCGCCGGGGTCGACGCCGCCGCGGTGGAAGGACCGTACCTCTACGACAGCCAGTGGGGCGTTAACGGTTCCTCGAATGGAGAGTTCTACCGGCCCGGCGGCATCGCGGCGGACACCACCGGCGGCGTCTACGTGGCTGATCGTTTGAACCATCGGGTCCAGGTGTTCGATGGTGCGTCTGGAGCGTTCACCCTGGCTTGGGGCGGTCCCGGCACTGGCGACGGCCAGTTCCAGTACCCGTACGACGTCGTTCTGTCGCCCTCGGGCGACGTCTACGTGGCGGACGGCTACAACCACCGCATCCAGCGGTTCGGTTCCACCGGCATCGTCGCCGGGGTTTGGGGCGGACAGGGAGACCTCGACGGGCAGTTCGATACGCCCCAGGGGATCGGGGTGGACGGCGCAGGGAACGTCTACGTCGCGGATTCAAACAACCACCGCGTCCAGAAGTTTTCACCCGACGGGGCGTACCTCGACCAGTGGGGTGCACCGGCACGGGGCCCGGCACGGATGATGGATGCCAGGGATACCTGCATCTCTGTCCCGGGATTCCGATCGGACCTCTGAACACTGAAAACATGGCGCGGGTATTCCGGGGGTTCCAGCCGGGCATGCCGGAACAACCCGGCGTGTACACCGTGCCCGATTACCGCCTAGCCAGAACGTAGCCTGTCTCCAGCGCCCTCACGCCACCGCCCCATGTGGCGAACGTTCTGATACCCTTCAGTGATCTCATCCCGATCCTTCAGGAGAGTATTATATCGCCGATGGAGGAGCAGCGAGAACACGAGACCGCAGGTGCGATCAAGAAACCCGGAACGGGGGAGCTCCCGCTGTCAGCCAGTGAGCCGCGGCGAGGCGGGAAAAGAACCGGAAAATCCGTAGTACCCTTTGAACGGCTCAACCATCTCCCCTGCCTTCTTCTTTCCATGACATCCCCTGCTCTTCACGCCTGCCTGACGAGGGTGACAGGCGGTAGAGAAGGACAGGTCGGCGCGAAGGCACGGACCTCCGGGTTGCCGCCGCACCACCCCCCGGGCGCGTCCATGCTGTCCGCCGTGCCATCTCCAGGCATCTTCGCCCGTCCGGCGGCAGGCACGGCATGCAGGAGAAGCCATCCCGTCCTCCTCGTCGAACCGGCAACAGAGCCGCCCCCATCCTCTTCGAGCGTGCCCCACGGCGGGCACGACGGGCGGGCCGCGCCGTCACTTTCGCCCCGCGTCCCCCCCACCTCATATTCCCCGGGCGCCATGATCTCCTGCCGGCAGCCCCTGTCGGGTGCCGGTCACCACATCGGAGTTTTTTTCAATGATCAGAAGAGACGAACACTGCACCTCCATCCGCACCCGCCGCCGGCACGGCGGCCGCACGGGACGCGACGCGGGTCGCCGGAGACGGGGCCACGGTGCCGGGCGCGCCGCGTCGCCGGGACGCCGATCGTTCCCATTCGACGCTACCATCACGGCCGTCACCCGGCAGCCTGTTGGCCGGGTCGGTTCAGCCGGTAGCGGACCGTCCACTGCGTCTTCCGGACGAACTCGATGTGTCTGAAAGCCCGCATCCAGCCCAGCTTTTCCTCGTCGGAGTCGAAGTAGCTCCATTCATCGAGGAACTCTATCCCGCTCCCCCATCCCTCCATCTCCCGGGCGTCGCGGAGCCCCGATTGGAAGATGGCGCCCTTGCCGAGGTGCTGTTCCCGCTGCATCTTGAATGCCAGCACGGCATTCAGCGGGGGCCTGAGCCAGAACGCGTTGACCACTTCGCAGACCAGTTCGGAGCCCGGAAAGGTTGCCTGGAGCGCACGCACCAGGGACCGGACGTCGTCTCCGGCGAGGTACATGAAGACCCCTTCGGCCATGAACAGGAAGGGCCCGGCGTGGTCCCGGACCCGTGCCATCCAGCCGAAGTCCAGCACCGACGAGGCGATGACGCGGTACCGCTCGGTCTCCCTGAAAAAACGGCTCCGGATCGCGATGATCTCCGGCAGGTCGAGATCGTAGAAGATCACGCGGCCGTTATCGACTCGCTCGAACCGCGAATCGAGTCCGCAGCCGATATTGACGACGACGCCGTCCGGGAACCTCGCGAGGAAGTCCCGAACATAGTCGTCGTATCTCTTCGCGCGGAGGGCGATATGGACGACCAGTCTCCTGTCGAGAGTCCCGGAGACGAGCTTCTTCTCAAGCGGGCCTTTCGGCGGAGAGAGCAGTGTATTCAGTTCGGTCGCGATCTCGACGGATATCGGGTCGAAGAGTACCGGACGATCCGAACGGGTCTCGATGGCGTGACAGTAGAGCGTGACGAACGACGTGGCCGCAACGTCCCCGATTCCTTCCAGCATCCATCTCCTCTGCCGGCAGCTCCCGGAAAAGAGAATGGCCGGGCAGGTGCTTAAAGGTGGCCGAAGAGCCGGACGACGCGGGCGAAGCCGGACCTCTGATTGATCGTCTGGTCGGAGCAGCCGGGACGGGCCCGTTGTCCGCGATCCCGCCCATCCGGTTGAATGACCGGCCGACCCCCGTTGAAGCCGGCTCTCGCTCCGCTCAGCGAGTCGCTTCGATGCGTCTACGCTCTCCAACCCGCGTTCCGGGACGGGAATCACTTAAGCGGTGCGTCGCCAACACCTGAAAAAGAGGTGAGGAGGATCATCAGCATTAACCGGACGGCCATGCCCGCCGTCAGAGAGATGTTCGACCGCCGGGCCGAGCTGGGGATCGGGGTCGCGAAACTGGAGAACGGCGCGACCTGCATCGACTGCGGCGTCCAGGCGACCGGGAGTTTCCGGGCGGGCGCCCTCTTCGTGGAGGCGTGCCTCGCGGGGCTCGCGACGACGGCGATCACCGTGGACCGGCTCGGGGACGTGCCCGTTCCGTTCCTCCACCTCGTCGTGAACCGGCCCGCGCTCGCGTGCCCGGGGTCCCAGAAGGCGGGGTGGGTGCTGAAGCACGGCTCCTTCTCGGCCATGGCCTCTGGCCCCGCGCGGGCACTGGCCCTGAAGCCGAGGGAGACCTACCGGCGGATCGGCTACCGCGACGACTCGCCGGTGGGCGTTCTCGCGCTGGAGGCCGGAACCCTCCCGGACGAAACCGTCACCGGCGAGATCGCGTCGGCGTGCGGGATCGAGCCGGCGGGCCTGCACGTCCTCGTCGCCCCGGCCCGGAGCCTCGTCGGCTCGGTCCAGATCCCGGGAAGGGTCGTCACGGCGACCCTGCACAAGCTCGAGACGGCGGGCTACGACGTCCGCCGGATCGTCCAGGCCTGGGGCCGGGTGCCGATCGCGCCCGTGAAGAAGACCGACCACGAGGCCCTCGGGACCACCAACGACTGCATCATCTACGGCGGGTCGGTCGGGCTCGTCGTCGGGGAAGACGACCCGGTCTTCGCGACCCTGCCGTCCCGGTGCTCACCCGACTACGGAAAACCGTTCGCCCAGATCCTCGCGGACGCCGGGGACGAGGTCGCGGCGGTCGATTCGACCCTCGGGTTCTCGCCGGCGGAGGTCACGGTCAGCATCCCCTCGACCGGGGAGGTCCGGCACTACGGCGGCCCGGACCCCGGGGTGCTGCTCGGGTCGTTCGGCCTCCGCTGACGGCGCCCGTCACGACGGCGTCGTCTTCGCGCGGTAGCGGGCGAGCGCCCGGTCCACGTACGCGGTCATCTGGACCGCGCCGACCACGCAGGCCTGGGCACACTTCCCGCACCCGATGCAGGTCTCGGGGTGCGTGATCCAGGCTTTATCCACCTTCTTCCCGAGGTCAACGAGCTCGATCGACCCGGTGGGGCAGACCTCGACGCAGTCCCCGCACCCCTCACACGAGAAGGGGATGATCCAGGGGAACTGCCTCGGCGTCTTCCCCTCTCCCGGCGCCCCCTCCGCCGCCGCTCCGTTCTCCCCCACGGCTCAGGCCTTCTTGCGGGGGACGTCCTTCCAGCGCCGGCTCTCCCACGCCACGAGGTCGTCCGGGGGCATCCCGTCCAGGCGCAGCCCGGCCTCGTACCCCGGCTTCGTGCAGTAGAGCTCGGAGAGGCGCACCAGGAGCACGGCCCCGGCATCGATCCCCCGCTCCTCTTTCGCCCGGGCGGCGATCGCGTCGAAGACCTCCCCCGAACGGAGGAGCTCGCCCGTCCCCTTGAACTGGTACGCGGCGCGGATGCCGCCCTGCCGCGAGACGCCGAACGCCACCCGGGGGTTCTGTACGAGCACGGGCTCGATGAGCCGCGCCTCGTCCTCCGCGAGGGCGAACGCCACCTCGTCGTCGGCCGTCGCCCTCGCGTACCGCCCGAGGGTCACGAGCGGCACGCCCTCGCGCGTGGCGACGCAGAGGTAGCAGCCCATGGTCTCGATCCACGCCTTCATCCGGTCCGTCAGGTTCACCGCCATCACGCCCGCCCCCCGAAGAGGTCCTCGCCGGTATGCCCCGGCTCGATCGAGTAGCCCGACTCGACGTGCACGACCACGATCCCCCGCTGGACGGCCTTGGGGAAGACGATGTCCGGCGGCACCTCGTCCGGCGGCTCGGAGCGGTTCCAGTCGCCCCACTCGTCCAGGATGTCCGTCGCGTTCGCGCCGTACCAGTCGAAGTCACGCGGGAACCCGTACTCGATGTCGACGGCCTTCCCGCGGAAGACCCACCACCGCCCCTCCTCGAGGGGGTGGCAGATCGTGACCGCGACGTTCGGGTTCTCCTTGATGTTCGCCTTCGTCTTGAGCAGGAACATGTCCGCGATCAGGATCTTGTCGTCCATGTACGTGGCGACGAACCGCATCGCGGCGATGTTCGGTTTGCCGTCCCTGCTCGAGGTGCAGAGGTAGACCAGACTCCCGCCCTTTCCGGGAACCCGCAGCCCCTCCTTCATCTCCTGTGTAAACTGTACCATTCTTCTCACCCTGTCCTGTCACTTCACCGGGTACCCGAACGCGGCCGTGCCGGCGGGCCCGAGCTCCTCGCCCAGCGCCTTCTTCACGAGCTGGGTGATGTAGATCGGCTCGAGCTCGAGCTTCTTGCAGCTCCCCCGCATCACGGCGATACAGGCCGGGCAGATGAAGACGAGCTTCTCCGCGCCGACCGCGGCAGCGTCGTGGATGTTCTTCTCCTGGATCCCGACGGCTCGCTCGTGCTCGGTGTGGAAGATGCCGCACCCGCAGCAGAGCCGGTTCTCGCCGGTGTAGGTCCGCTTCTCCTCGACGGACGTGACGCCGATCATCTCGAGGATCTCGGAGAGCCAGTCCGACCAGATCTCGCGGTCCCCGCCCCTGGGGGCGTAGCGCGTCGTGCACCCGCCCTGGACGGCGACGCTGGTGCCGAGCGGTTTGACGATCCGCTCCGGGTGGTCGCGGAGCCAGTCCCGGATGTACTCGAGGAGGTGGACCGGGCGGAAGGGCACGTCGATGCGCTGCTGCATCGCGAGCGTCGTCGCCGTGTCGTAGCAGGCGTCATGGGAGAAGATGATCTCGTCGACCCCGTACTCCTCCGCCGCTTTCGCGAGGTTCGCGATGAACTGCGGGAGGTGCGTGACGGGGCGGGACGCCCGGCCCAGGTGGGTCTCGGTGAACCCGCAGGCGTACGGCCCGCCGCCGATGATGGTCGCATCCTCGAACATCTGCCCGGAGAGGAACTCCGCCTGGGGCACGACCTCGAAGATCCCGCCGGCAGAGATCAGCGGGCCGCCGGGCGAGCCCCGCCGTATGACGGTGGCCGGCTTCGTCAGCCAGTCGCTCGAGGGCTTCGCGTCCACGGGGATCCCGAGGGCGTTCGTCTCCTCCTGGCGCTTCGCGATCAGGTCCCAGGGGTTGGCGCCCGTCGGGCAGAAGTCGTTGCAGGCCGCGCAGGTGATGCACTCCTTCAGGATCGGGTGCTCCCAGCCCCGGATCAGGGTCCGCATGGCCTGCTTGGCGTCCTCTTCGCCGTACGATACGTACGGGCAGCGGACGAGACAGTCGCCCCGGCACCGGGAGAAGTCGCACTTCGCAAGATCAAATGCCATCGCTCACCACGTATCTACCTAGATCCTGTAGGATCTCATAATTACTTGACACCCGATGAGACGGGGTGTATGCAGAAGCTGGCGGCTGACGATCCCGAAGCGATTGTCTCTTCCTATCACCGTGGCGAGGATGTCTCGTCTGTCGCCGCCC
>JAAYEG010000008.1 GCA_012728895.1 Methanospirillum sp.
CGACCCGGTTCCCGTTCTATCTCAAGGAACTGGAGTTCCGGTATAATTACCGGGACGTCGATCTCTTTGATCGGCTGATTGAAACGCTTGAGGAATATGCATGGGTGGCACTAACTGAATAATCGCCAAAAGGTATTATGAGATCAGGCGGGGTTCAAAAACATATCACCGGTTCGAGCGTACCTGACACAAAAACGTTCCTGAACTCAGGAATAATCGAAAAAATGGGGGATAGCGGCCCACGAGCCCCAGTAGTTCGCTACGATTATCCAGGCCCAGGACTCTCCGCGATCGCTGATGTACAGAGATTAGCGAGAGCTCACAGTACCATCTCACACGTCGCTGGTCCCGTTTCACCGATCGATTTTTCGAAACCGTTCCCAGCAACCGGAGGATCTTTCAGAACGCCGGTGACTTTTTCGTCAACAGCGCGGTCACGGTTTCTCGCGCCAGGTACCGTCGTTCCCGGCCGCGGCCGGCACCGCTCGACCGTCAGCCCGCCGAGATCCACCTTCTCCCGCGAGGGCGGGTGCACCTCGACGAGATCGCGCGGGTAATCGGTCACGACCGCGATCCGGTTGCCGGCCACCCGATAACCTCGAACCCGGTAGCGATCGAGGTCCTCCGTATGCACCGGCGCGTCGACGACCTCGAACCGCGAGACAATCTGTCCCCTCCACGGCGGGGGGGCCGGGCGCGGCAGCAGCTCATCGCAACCCTCTTGTGCCGGCACGGTGATATTCCGTCGATGCGGTATCTCGTGGTGATCACCGAGGATCTCGAGGACGGAGGATACAACGCGAGCTGCCCGGCCCTGCCAGGGTGCCACAGCGAGGGGGCCACGATCGAGGAGGCCATGGACGGGATCCGCGAGGCCATCGCCTGCTATCTCGAGAGTTTGTCGATCGACGACCTGCCGGCACCGGCACCGGCTCCCGTCGTCACCGAGGTCGAGGTCGCCTGACGTGGCCTCCGCGCTGCCCTCGCTCTCGGGCACCGAGATCGTCCGTGCGTTGCAGCGCGCCGGGTTCGAGCCACACCACCGGAAGGAGAGCCACGTCACGATGAAGGAGGAGGCGTCACCCCACCGCAGGGTCGTGGTCCCGATGCATGACCCGGTCCGGCGGGGGACGCTGCGGGCCATCATCCGCGATGCCGGACTGACCGTCGAGGAATTCGTGGCGCTCCTCTGACGCCGTATCCCGGACCGTCGGTGTGGTCGCCGACCAGCGAACATGAACCGAGGGGGGCTGGCCTCACTTGAGACGCTCGGGCCGCCAAGCACCCCATCGCCGGCACCGGCGGGCACCGCGCGACCGTCAGCCCGCCGAGATCCACCTTCCCCCGCGACGGCGGATGCTCCTCGACGAGATCGCGCGGGTAACCGGTGACGACCGCGATACGGTTGCCGGCCTTCCCGGAGTCCCGGGGGCAGTACTGCTCGACCTTGACGCGTTGAAGGACTTCAGCCGCGGGGCACTCCCGCCCCCGGGCCTGTCGCCGCACAATCCCCCGTCCGGCACGGACAGCATCGGCCTGGGAGAGAACTATTATGGTATCGCGTGTGATACCATGGTATCACGATGCCCAGCGGTACCGTGAAGCTGAACGAGGGGACCAAGGTCCGCCTGCGGTCGCTCAAGATCCATCCCCGGGAGACCTATGACGACGTAATCTGCCGCCTCGTCGAGATGGCGATCGATCGCGAGCCGGTCGATGCGGACCTCGCGGAGCAGCTCGGGGAGTCGGATGCCGATGTCGCGGCCGGCCGCCTGGTCGACTTCGACGAAGTCTGCGACGATCTGGGGCTGTAACGTGTGGCGGGTCGTGCTGACGACCGCGTCCGATCGAGCCTTTCGGAAGCTCGCGGCACGCGACCGCATCATAGCGGGCCGGATCAGGGACGAGCTCGCCATGCTGCGGCAGCAGAAGAACCCCCATCTCTTTCTGAAACAGCTCGAGGGCTACTTCCCTCCGAACTACTCGGCGAAGGTCGGATCGTATCGCATCGTCATGGAGCTCGACGACGGAGAGCGCCTGATCATCGTTCGCGGCATCGGGCCTCGAAAAAACATCTATGAGAGAGGCTAGACCTGCCGGGATGTCACGGCAGGGACGGCGAACCTGCTCTCGTGGGTCCTCGCCCTGATTCCGAATCCGATTAGTCCAGCAGGTTCTCCCGCCCCTCGATCGCATTCTGGATTGCACCGAGAGCGTCTGTGGGGGTGCTCCCGGCGTCGCCGGCGAGCAGGAACGACTGCGTGCCGTAGACGGGCCGGAGGACGACCGGGGCCCCGTTCTGGTCCGTGCCGGGGTCGGCCGGCAGGTTCAGCACCGTCACGGTCACGTTGGCCGGGTCGAGAGCGAGGGTTTCGCCGGCGGTCGCGGTATCGTTGGGTATCGCGTGGTCGGCGAGGTACGCGCGGAGGTTGATCGCCGTCTGCGTCGAGGCCGGCACGCCGCTGAAGACGAAGGTGCCGACCGTCACCGCCGGCAGCACGGCGGTCGCCCCGCCGATGTGGTCGGCGTGGTCGTGGGTGGCGACGACGTACTCGAGCTCTGCGAGCCCTTCGGCGGCGAGGACGGTCGGGATGGCCGGCGCGGCCCACGACTCGCCGGCATCGACGAGCGTCACGTGGCCGTTCGGTGCCTGGATGATGACCGAGTCGCCCTGGCCGACGTCGAGGAAGGTGACGGTGCGGGTGTCGGGGACGTAAACCGTCGAGGAGCAGATAACGAGGAGAGGAAAACAGAGACAGAGGAGCAGAAGCAGCCGGACGACGTCACCGCGGCCGGAGGGCGTCGTCACCAGGCATCCTCGAACGGTCGGCCGACTGGAACCGGCCGTCGCCGGCTGAGGAGCCCTGCAGGCCCGGAACAACGACGGTTTACCCCTCGCGTTTGGCTGCGGCGCACCGCTGGCCGGCGCGAGGAGGAGCGGGAGCGGTTCAGGCCCGCGAAAGGCGAACCACGCGCCGGATCAGGCGATCTCGTCGGGGTCGATGCCGGTGTCGAGAAGGACCTGCTTGAGGATCTTCGGGTGGAGGACCTGGCCGCTGTGGACGGGAAGCGTCACGCGCACCCCGTCGTCGTTGCGATAGATCCGGGGGCTCCCGCTCTGGCGGACGCAGGCGAACCCGTGCCGCTCGAGGGCGGGGATCAGCCGGGCCGCGGGCACCCGCGGCAGCTTCCCGGTCATACGACGACGTTGACCTGGACCACGCCCACCATCCGCGACGGGACGAACGGCTCGCCCGCCACCACGCGGTCCTCGAGGTGGAGGCGGATGGCGTCCCGTATCATGGCCATGGCCTCGTCCCAGGTTTCGCCCTGGGCGTAGCAGCCCTGGAGCTCGGGGCTGAACGCGACGTAGCCGTCCTCGTCCTGCTCGATCACGACGGTCACACGGTACTCCGTCACGGGCTCACCGTATCACTGTGTGCGCGGAGAGTCTTTAAGAGTGGCGCCGGCTCACGCGGCCGGCAGGGTGAAGTGGAAGGTCGAGCCCTCGCCCTGCTCCACCCATCGCGGGCGCCGGCGGGCACCGCTCGACCGTCAGCCCGCCCAGGTCCACCGCGCCTCGAGACGGCGGGTGCACCTCGACGAGATCGCGCGAGTAGTCCGTTACGACCGCGATCCGGTTGCCGGCCATACGGTATCCGCGACCACGATACCTTTCCAGGTCCTCGACGTGCCCCGGCGCGTCCACGAACTCCAGCCGCCCGGTGATGCCGAGCAGCACCGGCCGGCGCCGGCGAGAAGAGTGAGAATTGCCGGCTCAGAATTTGATGAGCCAGACGACGTCGGCGAAGTGCCGCTAATGGTCACACATGGCCCGGGCACCGGTTCAAGCACTGTCCCGTCCCGTTCAGCCAGGAGCACGATCAAGGGGTTCGCTGTACGTCGTTCTCCCCGGGCAGCATGCTAACGCGTCGTGCGAGGAAACCGGGCAGACCGTATGCCGGTCATGATCGCCATGACGCGGACGCAGCCCTCGAACCCGGGCTCGGCCCGAGCCCCCCAGAGCAGATCGGCCATGGGATCGAGTTCGTACATCAGCTCCCGTACGACCTCCTCGGCTGCCTGGACCGTGAGATCGCTGCCGCCCGTGATGTGGAACAGGGCACCGGTCGCCCCGTGGTAGTCGATGTCGAAAAGCGGGTGCGATAGACAGGCGCGGGCTGCGCCCCGGGCTCCGGACCCGCGATCGGTATCGCCCACGAGCATCACGGCAGCGCCGTCCCTGGACATGACGGCCCGGAGGTCGTCGATGTCGATGTTAATCAGGGACCACTCGCTGATCGCCTCGCTGATCGCCTTGATCGTTTCGGCCATCAGCTGGTCCATCGCCGTGAATGCCTGCCCGTGCGTCCGGACCTGGTTACGGGGTTGGAGTCGATTGTTGTCGAGGACGACCACCGAGCCCGTGACCCGGTAGAGCGCCGCTACCCCCTCTTCCGCCCGCGCCAGGCTCTCTCTCTCCTTGTTCAACGGGTAGCCGACCACGACGATCACGGTCGCCCCCCGGTCCTTTGCGATCTGCGCGACCACCGGTGCAGCGCCCGTCCCCGTGCCGCCGCCCAGGCCGACCGTGAGGAAGCAGAGTTCGGCGTCCTCGAGGACGGCCTCGAGTGTCGAGCGGGCCATCTCCGCCGCGCGCCTGCCGATATCCGGGGATCCGCCGGCGCCGAGGCCCCTGGTCAGCGATCGGGCGATCAGGATCCGGCTGTCCGCCTGGACCATGTCCAGGTGCTGCCGGTCGGTATCGACGGCGATCGTCCTGGCCCGCGGGGCCTGGAGGTGGTGAAGCCGGTTGATCGTGGTGATGCCGGCCCCGCCGCACCCGACGATCACGATCGGATGCCGATCGCGGACGTCCTCTTCGGTGACGAGGTCGCGCATTGGTCAGGCTCCGGCGTGGACGGACTGGTTCGATCAGGCGGTGGCGCGGCCCCTTCGATGTTCGCGGGCCCGGAGCGACGAGAGGGTCGCTGTCCCGTGATCCCTGGGGCGACGGAGAGTTCCGGTAGTGACCGGGGTCTCATGATCGGATAGATGGCATCCCGTGTAGAAAAGCTGCGGGGTCTCCCGGCGGATTTCTTCCCGGGCCGACCTCCTCGTGGCAAGGAGGACCCGCGGCCGGTCGAGCGGGGCGGCGGCGGACACGATCGGCTATGGGCGGCCCGGGGGGATGAAGGATGTGGACGTGCTGTTGTGCCGGAGAAAAAGGGTGAGAGGAGGTTGAAGAGCCAGACGACGTCGGCAAAGTCGATCAGGCCGTTACCGTTGTGGTCGAACGCCGAGACCGGCTCGTTCGCCGCGATCCGGGTCATCTCGCGGAAGTACAGGACAACGTCGTTGAAGTCCCTGTTGCCGTTGCCGTTCACGTCGTTGTACAGCCCATCGGCGTCCGGGTCCGTAGGGCCATCCGCATCCCCCCCGACGTGGTGATGCACGGCGGGCCTGCCGGTCGATCGGCCCGGAAACGGGCACCATCGCGCCTCTCGTGCCGGTGTCAGTCCTGGTGAAGCCCTCACCTGCCTGCCGGCCAGTTCTGCGTGATCGCGGCGCCGGGATCCGACAGGTACTTCCGCGTCAGGCTGCGCCCTGAGGCGGAGCGCGGCAGCGACGTGTGTGTCTCGCCTCCGATGCAGTCCAGCCCGGCGTTTGTGAGGACGCTCTGAGCCGTCGCGACCGCGCCGTCGCCCTCCTAGGTCAGGACCATCCCCGGTGCAGTGCCCTGGTCGAGATCGTAGCCGGGGGTTCGCCCGAGGATCCCGCCGTAGTCCCATCTGTGTTCGCTGTTGTAGCCCACGATGACCCGGTACGTGACGTCCGCGCGGGTCCCGGCGCGCTCAAGACCGGTGACCGTCGGGCTCGTCGTCGCCAGCTGCTCGACCGCAGGCTCGCCCGGGCCCGGCACGACGCCCCCCGTCGCGAGGCTCAGCAGCCCGACGAGCCACGAGACCGGGGGCGTCCGGGCCAAGTCAGCGAAGGCCGCCCCGTGGTTCACGGGGGCGAGGCCGATCCACGAGCGCACCGCTGCGTCGCGGTGGTCTACCTCCATGTACTGCCGGGTCACGAGCGCGCCCATGGAGTGGCAGACCACGTCGATCGGTCCCCGGTAGCTGTACCGGGCGCGCTGCGCCCCAATGAACTCGTGGAACCGGACGGCGATCATTCGCGGGTCCTGCCTGTTCAGCTCCTCGTAATCGAAGACCCAGATCGTCGCTTCCGTGTACCCGTCCGCCGAGAGATCAGCCCTGAGCTCGTCCCAGAGGTTCGGCGCACCGCGCCACCCGTGGACGAGCACGACGGGGACGGTCGGGGGAGCGGTCACAGACCCGTTCACGGGCGCGGGCGCGGTAACGCCGGAACCGGTGACGGGATTCCCGTCGACCCGGTACATGGGGTCCCCGGGCGCGGCGAGTGTGCCCGCCGCCGACGCCGCGCGCGGGATCGCGGCAAGGGCGATGGCGACGAGTCGGAGATGCACGAAACCGGCAGAGGGCATTCAGGGGTGTACGGCAGTCCTGGATTAATTAAACCTGCCGATCGCCCCTCCCGCCTCCGCCTCCCTCCGGTCCATGGTGCGACGAGGGGGTGCTCACCAGAGGAGCCCGGCACACCCGTTCCCTCTCCTGGCGCTCCCGATCCGCCGCGGACGGTCTTCAGCGGACGCGGCGGCGAAGTGGGAGCGGGGTTTCATCCCGGCGCGGCGACCGGCCGGCGAATAAGGGATCAGAGGTTGGTGAAGAGCCAGGCGACGTCGGCGAAGTCGATCCGTTTGTTGCCGCCGGCTTAGGGAACCTGCATATCAGCGGAGCCTGCCTCCAGCAGCCACCGCCAGGCCGGCACCAGCCGCGCCATGCCGTCCGTCCCCACGGTGCCGGCGGTCAGGAGCACCAGGTTCACCGGCAGCTCGCCCTGCTCTGTCGCGAACTCGAGGAGCGCGGCCGTCTCCCGGGCGGGGATCTCGTCCGTGGCCGTCACGTTGATCGCGGTCAGCAGGTGGCCGGGCCGCTTCCAGACCAAGTCGACCTCGCACTTTCCCTTCCAGTAGTAGACCTCGCCGCCGCGCCGCCCGAGCTGGAGGTGGACCAGGTTCTCGAGCAGCCGACCGTCGTCCTCCGACGAGCGGAAGGCGACGGCGTTCCGGAGCCCCCGTGTCGATGCAGTAGCACTTCCGGTTGTTCCGGGTCTGGACGCTGACCCTGTACGAGAAGAACGGGACCTCGAAGAGCACCCGTGCGCGCACCGCGAACCAGACGTACTCGCGGACCGTCGCGGCGTCGAGACCGAGCCGGTCGGCGAGCCGCCGGTACGAGAACTCGCTACTGATGTCCGCGAGCAGGGTCAGGATCAGGAAGCGGAGCCCGCGGACGTCCCGCACCTCGTTCGCGAGCACGATGTCCCGCTCGACGATGCTGTCAAAGTGCGCGGAGAGCAGGTCACGGGCGAGGAGGTCGTCCGCCTCCGTGGCGACCCGGGGAAAGGCGCCGGTTTTTTGGTACTCACCAAGGCGGTGGGCGATCTCGTACCGGTCCGCCGCAAGGGCCAGCGGGTCGTCGGGCGCGGGACTGCCGGAGAACCGCAGTTACTCGGCGAAATCGAGGGGGGGACCGGGAAACCCGGCGAGGAGGAGAGGTCGGGCTGGAGGGATGAGGGGAGAGCGCCGTGTGTTCGGGCCCTATTCCGAAGATCGCCCTGATCCAGGACGCCACTCGTCGCCCCTACACGGGCGGGAATGACCCCCGCAGGTGGTCCGGGTATCCTCATGATCGGACACGGGGATGATCCTCGTTCCGCCGGGGCCTGGCGATCTTCTCTCGAGGGGCGTGCGCACAAGGCGGGGTCTGCCGTCGACACGGGCCCACGGTCGAACTCCCGGCCCCGCCTCGTGGGTGCAGGGGTTCCGATAGCGATCACGACTCCCACGGGCGGTTGGCCGGAGGGAGTGCAAGAGGGGTGGAGGTCGGCCACCCTCTCGATCACTCCGGTTCCCGGACCTCTCCCGGGGAGGCTCCCCCGTACACGATCGCCCCCTCGACGGGGCAGGCTTCGATGCACCGCCTGCAGAGGTAACACTCCCCCTTCGAGGCCGCCGGGCCGGCCTCCCCTGTGGGGCACGCCCGTTCGCACCGCCCGCACGAGATGCAGGCAGAGGTCCGCCGGAGCTTCCAGAGCCCCGGGACGGCGGCGACCTGGAACAGGGCCCCGAGGGGGCAGAAGAGACGGCAGAACGGCCGGTAGAAGAAGAGCGAGCACGCGAGGACCGCGACGAATGCGAGAAAGCCGGCCGAGAGCGTCAACCTGAAGAACTCGGCGATCCCGAAGACGGAGAGGACGGAAACCCCCGCGCCGAGCCCGGCGCCGATGACGATGACGAAGACGATCCCACGAACCACCCCCAGCTCCCGGATGCGGCAGGTCCTGAGCTTCGGGACGGGCGCGAGGTACGCCAGCTCCTGCACCGCGCCCACCGGGCAGAGGTATCCACAGAAGTGACGCCCGGACAGGAAGGTGAGCAGGACGACGAGAGCGATCCCGAATGCCCCCCCGACCAGGTTCGCCCCGATGTGCGTACCGGACCGCGCGACCAGCTCCTGGAACTGGTGGGGGAGCATCGGCGAGAAGATCGCGAACCCGAGAAACACCGTCACGGCGAGCAGGAGATACCTCGCCGGCCTGGTGAACCTGCCGGCGCGCCAGAGCAGGACCGCGACCACCAGGAAGAGGATAGAATAGACGATTCCCACCGCCTGCAGCGGGTTCGGGCCCGGGCCTACCAAGGAGCAGCACCTCGCATAACACGTCCTCTACCGGGAACACGATGAAGATATGGATCCGGGAGATGGGAACGGGAGACAGAAAGGAGGGCCCGGAGGGTTCCGTCCCGACCGGATGGGGTTCGCCCGTTCGACGGTCCCGGTCGGGCCGTCCGCGAAGGTGACCTCGCGACCGGGGTATACGGACCGGCGCCGGGCGTGAACCGCATCAGGACGCGCGCCCCTCCTGCGAAGATGAAGGCGGCGCCGTCATGGCCGGCGGCCACCGGGCCATAGAACGGTATCGGGAAGTACGGGACCCCGTCGCCCTCCCTGTCGCAGGTACCGTCGCGGCGCAGCGGCGAGTCCTCGACGAAGAGCCTCTCCGTCCAGGTCTATCTCCCCCCGGCTCGAGACCCCGGCAACGCCGCACGTGAGATGAGTGGCCCCGATCGTCCCGCCGATCCGATAATGGCCGCGACCACGTCCCCGGTGCCGGACGAGACCCGGGTCCCCGACGAGCTCCCCGGCGGCGCGACGGGTCGTGTTCGCGTCCCGGGCCACCGCGCGAACAACGGCGAACACGCACGAGCAGCGGCAGAAGCAATGCGATACGGTGCATGCTCGTTCATGCCCATCCCGAGTGGGGAGGGGCAAAAAAACCGGATTATCCTCATCCAGTGCTCGAAAGACGAACCCGTCCCCCGCCGCCTGGGCCGCTCATCCGGCTTCCAACGCGACGTTCACGGGCGCGATCGGCTCCGGCCACCCCCGCCGGCCCTCGCCCGCGGCCCGGACGAGCGCGTCGGCGAACTCCACCGCCTCTGCCGGGTGCGGGACCGAGTCGGGCACCGTCACCGCGTACTCGATCACGCCGCCAACGCGCTCCGTCCCGATCCTCGAGAAACGCTGGAATCCGAGGTTGACCGTCGCATGCCGGTAGGTGTCGGCGTGCCCGGTCGATCCCAGGTTTATCGAATCAGCCAGCTGGATGTATCGGAGCCCGCGTCCCTCGGCCACGAAACGGTACTCGAACGCGTAGTCGATCCCGCCGGCCTCGAGAAGCGAGAGCAGGAAGACCGAGCCGTCGCGGACGGCGATCTTGCCGCCGGAGTCCGGGCGGACCAGCTCGGGGAGCTGGACGACGAGATCAGCGTCATTCTTATCCGGGACGATGGGGGGCGAGAGGTGATCGCCGAGCACCGGACCGAAGACGGGGACTCCTTCCTCGCGCTCGGCGAGCAGCAGGACGAGCATGGCACGGTACCCGGCGGCGTCGAGGACCGGGTTCGAGATCCCGATACGGACACCGGGCCGTGCCAGGATATCTGCCCAGTTCGAGTCGTCGATCTCGTCGGCGTGGCGGCTCGCGTTCGTGAAGGCGATCACCATCTCGGACGTCCCGAAAGTGGTGTACTCACGGGCGAACCCCGTCATCAGGTCCGGGATCAGCTCGGCGTCGGCCACCGCGACGAGATCGACCGACCGGTTCAGGTCGGTGAGCTGGCGGATCGCCTGGATCGAGCCGTGCCCTTCCATGCGCAGGTCGACCCCCGGGTGGGTCGCCTCGTATTCCGCCTCGAACCCGGCGAGCGGGTCCACGAGCGACCCGGCGATCATGCACGTCACGGGCGTCCGCTCCTGCGCCGGCGCGGTGCATCCGGCCCCGGCGGCGACCAGGACGAGGATCGCGAGAGCGGCGAGCCGCGTCACCGGATCTCGATCCGGTCGACCCACTTTACCCACCCCGAGCCCTCGGTGATGACGGGCGAACCCGCGGGATCCAGGACCGCGATCCGGAACGGCCCGCCCTGCTCCTTCGAGAGCGACGTTCCGTTCTGTTCGTACATCAGGACAGGCACCAGGGTCGGCGGCGACGCTATCTCCTTCAACTCGGGGGTGAGAACGACGAAGCCGTGCCCGTCCACCCGTTCCCGGTCGATCACCCACATATAGCCGTCGGGGGCGTGGACACGCATGGTCTGGTCGGCCCCCATCCCCCCGGCGAGATCCGCCAGAGTGGAGAGCGCGACGCCCCTGATCCGGAACGGGCCGTACTTGATCCCGGTCGTCGAGACTGCCCCGCCGACGCCCGTCACCGCCGGTAACGCGAGCACTTCCTGGTAATCGAGGGTGACGCTGGTGGTCCCGTTCACGACCAGGGTCGCGTTCGGGACAGGCTGCGTGCCCGGCGACGGTGTCCCCGTGCACCCCGCGGCCAGGATCGCGATGAGCACCGTGAGCGCGGCGAGGATGGCGGGCCTCGCCACATCAACGCCTCCTGAAGAGGAACGCGCACCCCAGAGCGACCAGGACCACCGGGACGAGGGGCGCGGCCGGAGTCGGGGCCGGTGACGACGTCGCGGTGTTATCACCCTGGAGCGATTTTACCGGAGCGTGTCGATCGCCCCTGTAGCCATCCCGGTACAGGCGGACCTCCGAGACCCACTTGACCGAGATCCCGGAGGTGGATGGCAGGAGGTCGTTATAGAAATACTGCGCGTTCTCCGGGAGAGTAACCCGCATGTCCTCGTTGCCGAAGACGTGGAGCCCCTCGGGGTTCGTCGAGGTATCCGCGAAGAAGACGAGCCTCATGCCCGTGTAGAAGTCCGGCGGGTACCCGGTTCCCTGGATCTCCCCCTCCTTCACATCGTCCCCGTTGAACCAGGCGACGACCAGCGGGCCCTGGCGCGCGGGAGGGTTGACGAGGGTATCGTAGCCATAGACGACGTTGTAGCCGTCGACGGCAGCGACCATCGCCTCGTCGCCGGGCCCGAGCCCGCCGGCGAGGCTGCAGAGGTCTGCGACGTCGGTTCCCTTCACGGCCCCGCGGTCCTTGAGGTTGACGGTCTCGTTCGGGTCCCACTTATCGCCCTCGAAGACGGGGCCCTGGTGGTAGTAATGGGTGACCCCGTCGCCGAGCACGGGCAGGTTCGCCTCGAGCCACTCGATGTCGACGGTCGTCGAGTTCAGGATGGTCGTGCCGTCCGGTCCGATCTCGGTGACCGTGAGGGACGTCGTCGGGTCGGCCAGCGCGGGAGGAGCGGCGATGGCGACGAGGACGAGGAATGCGGCGGCGAGTATGGTCGCCGGGTGGAAAGCGCGTGGTCGGGTCAGGGTAATCACCTCATGTGAAGAACGGGTCGATCAGGCGGCCGATATGCTTGAAGAATGCCCAGATCGTCCCGAATGGAGAGAGCGGGGATATGAACCCCCCGGCTCCGTCGGATGCTTCGACCACGGGTCCCCCGCTTCCGCTCTCGCGGACCTGGAACGAGAGCGTGAATGAGAGCGACCGGGTGAGGCCCCGGTCGCCCTGCGCGGCGGTCGGCGCCGGCGAGGGGGTGATGGCGGTCAGCGGTGCGTCCGTGGCGTCCGGCGCCGGGACGGGGGACGACTCGGCGGACGTACGAGGCGTATCGGTCGCCGCGGTCGTCACGGTCGTCGTCCAGGGGGTCTCGGTCCCTGCGACGTCCACCGAGTATTCCACGCCGGTGGTGACCGACCAGTCGGTGGTCGTGTCGTACCCGGTCGGGACCGGAGATGGGGAGACGCTCGCGGTCTCGTTCACTGTCGGTGTGGTGACAGGGACCTGGCCGGGCGTCTCGTTCGGGACGATCGGGTACACGGTCTCGCCACCGGGAGGAACCGTGCCCGGGGACCCGGTCTCGGCAGGGGTTGGCTCCGTTCCGCCGTCCGGGGACTGGTCGGGCGCGGCGGTCGAGGGCCAGGTGACAGGTGCGGTTGTCGGCGGTACTGTGATCCCGGTGGATGTCGCGGTCACCAGCCCCGTGGTGGGGGCGGTCGCCGTCGTGACGGTCTCCGGAACCGTTGCTGTGCCGGCCGTGGTCTGGACCGGGGTGGCCGCGTGGGACGCTGTCGGGGTGGTGGTGAGGGTGGCACCGCCGGACGGGGTCGTCGTCGTGGCGGTCGGCCCGACAGTCGTGGTCGCGGTCGCCACCTGGGTCTTCGTCGGCGTCGGCTTCGGTGTCGCGCTCGGCGTTGGGGTCACGGGTGTTGTCGGTGGCGTCGTCTTCGCCGGAAGGCTCGACATGATGCGGAGCTCGTTCACCGACTGGACGGAGAGCCCGGTCGTCGTGGGGTAGACCCCGTTGAAGTAGTGCCATTCGCTCTGGGGCATCGAGGCCTTCATGTCGCTATTCCCGAAGACGTGCCATCCCCATGGGTTCACCGAGGTGTCGGCGAAGAAGACCAGCCGCATGCCGGTCGAGTAGGACGGGACGTAGCCCTCGCCGGCCCGGTACCAGGCGAGAACGATCTGTCCCTGCCGGGAGGACGGCGAGTAGACGGACCCGTACGAGAACCGTTTCGAGAACCCGTCGGACGCCCGGACCACCAGGGTGTCCCCGGACTGCATGCCGCCCACCATCCCGCAGAGGTCCCGCAACGCCGTCCCCTTCACGGCGCCCATGTCCTTGTCCTCGACGTTCTTCGACTCGGTCGGGTCCCAGAGATCGGCGTCGTCGAACGTCGGGCCCTGGTGATAGTAATGGGTCGAGCCGTCTCCCTTCACGGGCAGGTTCGACTCGAGCCACCGGTAGTCAGCCGTCTTCTCGGCAAGGACGGTCTTCCCGTCGGACGCGAGCTTCACTACCCGGACCTCGGTCGAGACGCCCGAGACCGCAGAGACCAGGAGGGCGATCCAGACGACGAGTCCGACCAGCCTGAGCAGGTTCCTGCCCGGGCTCGCTGCATGAACTCCCTCCGAGTGGAGGGGCTCGTGGCGGGAGAGGCGGTGGATGTGTGGGCTGGGCCGGTCAGATCGATCGGCCCGCGCTATCGCACGGGAGGGTCCCGTCCGGTCCCGGTCGACCGGGTCGCGTTTCGACCCGCCGGGCGTGACAGGGGGTGTCGGAGAGGGGAGGAAGGGGAGCCCCATCGCCTCCTCACTGGCTGACTGTGACGTAATCCACTCGTTCGACGGTCTCTGTCGAGCCGTCAGTGTAGGTGATCTTCACGAGCGGCGTGTACTTCCCGGATTTCGGGTAGAAGAACGCCGGGTTCAAGTTCCTCGAGTTCCAGGTGCCGTAGTGGTCGTCCTTGTCAAAGGTCCACCAGACCGACCGGACATACTTGCCGGGCGCCGGGACCAGGGTGAACCGGATGAGGGACGACTTCGCGACCGGGTTCGGCGCGGCCGTGAAGGTGGCGCCGCCGGTCGGGGTTGTGGCGCTCGTGGTCGTCACCACGGGGGCTCCGGTGGTCGTGGTGACGGTCCCGCCGCTGGCGAAGTCGATGTAGTTGACGTTCAACCGGGTCGCGGGGAAGGCGAGCCGGATCTGGTGCTTCCCGGCGGCCGGGAACGTCAGCGTGGTCGCGAAGTTCTTGAACGTCGTGAAGGCGCCCGTCGTCCCGATCTGGACGGTGCCGATCCTGGCCCCGTCGAGGTAGATCTCGACCGGCTTGGACGCGGCGTCGGGGTTCGCGGCCCGGAACGTGGCCGTGTACTGGCCGGGGGCCTGGACGTTGACCGTGTAGATCAGCCACTCGCCCGCGCGGACCCAG
>JAAYEG010000071.1 GCA_012728895.1 Methanospirillum sp.
ATCGAGGCCTCCCACCACGAGGTGGCCGAGTCCCAGCACGAGATCGACTTCAAGTACGCCGAGGCGCTCGTCACCGCCGACCGCGTGATCACCTTCAAGTTCGCCGCCAAGGCCATCGCCCTCCGCGCAGGGCTCCACGCGACCTTCATGGCCAAGCCCATCGGCGGGATCGCCGGCAGCGGCATGCACACCCACGGCTCGCTCATGAAGGACGGGAAGAACGCGTTCTACGACCCCGACGGGCGCTTCGGGCTCTCGGAGACCTGCATGCACTGGATCGGCGGGCTCCTCGAGCACGCGCCGGCCATCACGCGCGTGGCGAACCCGACCATCAACTCCTACAAGCGGCTCGTGCCGGGCTACGAGGCGCCGGTCTACGTCTCGTGGTCGAACGCGAATCGCTCGGCCCTGGTCCGCGTGCCGTCGGCCCGCGGCATGTCGACCCGCGCGGAGTTCCGGTCCCCCGACCCCATGTGCAACCCGTACCTCACCTTCGCGGCCATGCTCGCCGCCGGCCTCGACGGGATCCGGAAGCAGGCCGACCCGGGCGACCCGACCGACGTCAACATCTACCACCTCTCGGACGCCGAGCGGCGGGAGCGCGGGATCCGGATGCTCCCGGAGAACCTCTACGACGCCCACCGGGCGATGCTCGACGACCCCGTGATCCGGGACGCGCTCGGCGACCACGTGGTCTCCGGACTCGACGCCCTCGCAACGGCAGAGTGGGGGTCGTACAGTATGTGCGTCCACCCCTGGGAGCACGAGCGCTACCTGGCGATCTACTGACCGCCGTTCCCTGAACGCTGCGCCGGGCCGCCCCGGGACGGGGAACCCGGGGCAGAAAAGGGGGGGGGGTCAGTCGGACGCGACGAACGCGCTCTTGCCGACCCTGGCGTAGACGCCGCAGACCGGGCAGACGTAGCTCTCCGGCAGATCCTCGAACGCCGTTCCCGGGACGATCCCGTGCTTCGGCTCCCCGCGCGCGGGGTCGTAGATGTAGCCGCACGCGATGCACCTGTACCGGCCCGTCGGAGCCTCCAGCGCCACGAAAGCGGACTTCCCGACCCTGGCATTCCCGCAGACCGGGCAGGTGTAATTCTCCGGCAGGTCCTCGAACGCCGTTCCCGGCGGGATCCCGTTCTTCGGCTCCCCCCGCGAGGGGTCGTAGATATAGCCGCACGCCTGGCAGACGTACGATCGTAACTGGCTCATCCTGATCCTCCAGATCGATCCGGGACACAAGTGGCCCGGTCACGCGTTAAGAGAACCTGCCATATCATAAACGTTGTGCTATCTCCGGGTGATCACAGGGAGAGCAGGGGGCTGAATACCGCCGGCCGTCCAGACTCCCGGCGAGGATGATAAGGAGCCGGACGACGGAGGTGGCTGGAGGGGGATGCGCAAAACGCGGTGAGCAGTGCGGCGAGCGGGAAGAACGGGGGGGTTTCGGGCGTGGCGGAGATTGTCCGTTCCCGGGCACGGTGCCGCGGTCACTCGTCGATTCGCTCGGCCGGGCCGAGCAGCGCCTCCGCAGCGAGCGTAAAGACTGTCACGAAAACGACGATCAGCACCAGGCCAATCGTGAACCAGGCCGCGTACCTCCAGGGCCCGCCGAGGTGTAGGACGGGGCCGGCGATGTACTCGGTCAGAACGAACGCGAGGATCGCCGACGCCGCCAGTACCGCGGTCTGGCGGCGCTGGGACCGGACGGCCGGATCTGTGGGCATGGATAGAGCTCGGCCCTGGACGTCAAAAAGGCTGTGCGGTGTTAGGACCGGGCCCTGGAGACCTAAACCCCTGGGAACCCGTCCGGCGCAGGAACGGCTGATAGCGGGCCCTCGTCGAAATCGCAAGGGTCGGTCCACGTGTAGCCGGGGCGGTTCCTGGTGTCGATCAGGGAGCCCGCGATCGCGTCCGCGAGGGGGGCGTGGTCCTCGATCGTCTCGACGTGGTCGAGCGACTCGCCCGCGTTCGGAGAAGTGCTGGCGGGGCCTCCACGGTTTTACGGCCCCGTCCCGCGCCGCTCGGGGCCCGGGGGCCGGGCAGGGCCCGAGAAAGGCGAGCCGTTAACCGGTCGTGCCCGATGCAAGAAAGCCGCGAACTCTGTGGACACGCCTAGAACGGGCCATCCTGCTCGAACGAGCGCCCGAACCGGAGGGCGAGCTCGGCCTTCTGCAGCTCTGCGCCGAGGTAGGCCGCGTGGTCGAGGAGCGAGAGCCGGTCCTGGGCGAGAAGGGCCGCGAAGACGTCCTGCCACCGGCGCCCCCGGAACGCGACGCCGTCGTGGACCGCCACGATCAGGCCGTCCTCGAGTCCGATCCGGAGGTTGCCTCGCGGGTCGTACTCGATCTCCTCCGGCGCCGGGCCGGCGTCGACGGCAGAGTCGTACACCAGCGGGGGCTCGCGCCGCCGCCGCTTCTCCTTGATGACCAGCAGGTCGATCCCCAGGTCCTTGGGGTACGGCCGGCACCGGGTCAGGACCATCATCTCGGTCGCCGTCCGCATCTCCCGGATCGCCCCCCTGCTCTTGTCCGAGTGCTCGGCCGTGAAGATGACCGCGGCCCCCACCTCCTGAGCCATCCCCGCCAGGAGGGCCTGCGCCCCGGGAGAGTCCGCGTCCAGGAGCTCGACCACGTTCCCCGCACCGAAGAAGAGCGGGACGCCGTAGTCGCGGAACTCGCCGAGCGACCGGACGAGCCCGGAGCCCACCGGCTGGAGAAGCGGGTCGGCGATCAGCGCCTCGCACCCGGCCGCCCGGGCGGCCGCCAGGTTATCCTCGAGCGAAGCGTACCGCGGCACGACCACCGCCGCCGCCCCCGACTCCGCCACCGCCCGGCCGATCACCGGGATGTTCTCGTCCTGTAGCGAGAGGACCAGGTCCGCCCGGAAGAGCGAGGCCGCGATAAGCGCCGGGTCCTGGGTGTCGACCGCGAGCGGGCCGTCGACACTGTCGAGCGCCGAGAAGCACCGGGCCACGTCGGCCGGGGTGGCGTCGAACCCGAACCCCAAGTCGACGATGTCGGCCCCCTCCCGGAAGGCCCGCGCGACGTCCCCGGAAAGGTCGGCGCGGCGGTGCGCGTCCATCAGCTCTGCGAGCACCTTGCATCGGGCCGAGCCCCCGATCCTGACCCCGCGGAGGAGGAGGTCCCAGTCCGCGTTCCGCTCGATCGACGAGACCTTCCGGTACGCGTCGTCCCGGCGGAGGTCGCGGAGCAGGTCGTCGGCCGGGACGTCGCGCGAGAACTCGACCGTACCGAGCTGCTCGATCATGAGCGGCAGGTCGGCGGCGTGGCGCGGCCCACGCAGGACCGGCACCCCCGTCTCAGCCTCGACACCGGCGAACGAGGCCGTGCACATCCCCGAGACCACGGCGCAGTCGTACCGGCCGGCGGCCAGGAGCTCCCGGAGCCGGCTCGGGGTGAGGAACGACGCGATCTCGCCGGTCACGACCACCTCGGCCTCCAGCCCGGCCACCGCCTCCCGGACGACATCCTCGGTCGCGGCCCCGGTGGGAAAGAGGATCGCCATCAGTTCCACTTAATAGGGCGAAAGAGATAAAGTATCCTGGCCATGATCGCCTGCGATCTCCACGTCCACACCCATTTCTCCCGGGACGGCGAAGCCACGGTCGAGGCGGTCCTCGCCCGGGCGGCGGCCGCGGGGCTCGCGGCGGTCGCGATCACGGACCACGACACGCTCGAGGGGGCGCGGTACGCGGCCCGGCTCGAGGACCCGGCCGTGCTCGTCATCCCGGGGGTCGAGGTCTCGACTGCCGACGGCCATCTGATCGGGCTCGGGGTCACCCAACCGATTCCGCGCGACCTCGGGGTGCTGGAGACGATCGACCTGGTCCACGAGCAGGGCGGGCTCTCGGTCCTCCCCCACCCGTTCCACCGGCTCCGCCACGGGGCCGGGCTCCGGGAGCGGGGGGCCCTCCGGGCAGTCGACGCGATCGAGGTCTTCAACAGCCGCTACATCGTCGGGACGGCGAACCGGAGGGCGGCACTCCAGGCGGCTCGGCTCGCCAGGCCCGCGGTGGGCGGCTCGGACGCGCACGCCGCCCGGTACGTCGGCTTCGGCTGGACGATGGTGGAGGCCGAGCCGGAGATAGAAGCGATCCTGGAGGCGGTGCGTGACGGGCGCTGCTACGCCGCCGGGCGGATGACCCCGCTCAGGACCTACACGGGCCAGTCGATCCGCTCGACCTGGCGGCGGGTCCGCCGCCGGATCCCCCGATGAGGCTCGCCATCCGGATCGGGTGGTGGGGAGCGGGGTTCGCCGGGTCTCAGCGGCAGGCCGGGGAGCGGACGGTGGAGGGGGAGGTCATCCGCGCCTCCCGGTCGGCCGGGCTCTTCAGGGACCCGCGCCGGGCCGGGTTCTCGCTCTCGGGCCGGACCGACCGCGGGGTCCACGCGCGGGCCCAGGTGGGCGCCCTCACGACCGACCACCCCGAGCGGGTCGGCGACGTCCTGAACCGGGCGCTCCCTCCCGATATCTGGCTGACGGGGGTCACCCCCGTCCAGGAATACTGGCACCCCCGGCACGACGTCGTGTCCCGGACCTACCGCTACTTCTTCGCCGAGCCCGTCCTCGACCCCGTGGCGATGGACCGGGCCGCGGCCCTCTTTGAGGGGGAGCACGACTTCTCGCGCCTCGCCCGGGCCCGATCGAAGTACCCGGTCCGCCGGGTCGTCTGCTCGCGGGTCCTGCCAGGGGACCGGGGGCCCGTCTTTGAGATCGCGGCCCACGGCTTCCTCTGGCACCAGGTCCGGTGCATGGCCACCGTGCTCGAGCAGGTCGGGCGGGGGGAGGCGGACGGCGCTCTGGTCTCCCGGCTCCTCTCGGGGGAGTGCCGTCGCAACCCGCCGGCCGCCCCGGCAACCGGGCTCGTCCTCTGGGAGGTCGAGACCGGGTTCGCCTTCGCCCCTGTGGAGCCGGGAGAGCGGCACGACGGCTTCCTGGCGGCGACGGCGGAGGCGCACCGGGTCCAGGCCGGGCTCGCCAGCCGGCTCCGGGAAGAGTGATCAGGCCGGCCGGGCCTTGACCCGGGCGGGGAGGAGTCGGTCGATCACGAACTGCGGGACCTGGTCCGAGGTCCGCACCTCGAGGGCGAAGTTGGCGTCCTGGCCCAGCATCCCGCGGTACTCGGCGTCGAGCGTGAAGTCGAACGAGAGGAGCGGGATTGTGAGCGTGGTCACATTCGCGTGCTTGGACGAGATCCGGCGCCGCTCGCCGAGCGCGATGTCGTGCCGGACCTTGTCGACCGAGAGCGTGACGTTGTCGCGGCTCGGGATCGCGACAATGCTGATGTTCCCGATCTCCACCCGCTCCGCGTTCGGGAAGACCACGTCGTAGGAGACGGTGAAGGGATACGCCGGGTCGCCGACGGAGTCCTCGATCGCGACCGTGAAGGTGAGGACCGCGAGGATCGCGGCGAAGAGGAGAACCGCGACCGCGGCGAGCCCGAGCGTGAGCCGCCAGTTCCGCCTCTTCCGGGGCGTGACCCCGGGGAGCGGGGGCAGCGCAGCGGAGGGGGGCAGGGGCCTCTCGGGGGCGGACGGTTCGCAGGGAGCCGGTCCCGGGGGTTCGTCGGCCGCCGGGGGCGCGGGCTCGAGCGGTTCCCGCGCAGGCTCCGGGGGTTCCGGGGCCGGTTCGGGGGGTTCCGCCGCCGGCCCGGGCGGTGCCCTCGCCGGGTCCGCCGGCCTTTCCTCGATCTCGAAGAACAGGTCATCGTCGGGCATCGAAGTCATATCGGAACGCCCGGCGATAAGCGTTGTGCCATTGCCGCACGTTTAAGACGGCGCAGGGCCCACCGTACTGGGATCGTGATGAATCCACTCCCCGCCGAGGAGTACCTCCACAAGTGCACCACCGCGTGCGCGGGCTGCACCTCCTCGCTCTCGCTGCGCTACGTGCTGAAGGCGGCAGGCCCCGACACGGTCCTGGTCGTCCCCGCCTGCTGCACGGCCGTGATCCAGGGGGTCTACCCCGACACCGCGATGAACGTGAACGTCTATAACATCGCCTTCGCCGCCGCCGCGGCCACCGCGTCCGGGATGGCCGCCGCCTTCCGCCGCGCCGGGAAGCAGACGAACGTGATCTGCTACGCCGGCGACGGGGGCACTGTCGACATCGGGATCCAGGCCCTCTCGGGCGCCCTCGAGCGCGGCACGGACTTCCTCTACATCTGCTACGACAACGAGGCCTACGGCAACACCGGGATGCAGCGCTCCGGCTCGACTCCGGCTGGCGCGATCACGACCACGACCCCCGGCGGCAAGACCGACGCCAAGAAAGACCTGGACCGGATCGTCGCCGCCCACGATCTCCCCTACATGGCGACGGCCTGCGCCGCGTATCCGCAGGACCTCTATAACAAGGTGAAGAAGGCCCTCTCGATCCCGGGCCCGAAGTTCATCCACCTCCTCAGCCCCTGCCCGCCGGGGTGGCGGTACGCGGCCGAGCGCTCGGTCGAGATGGGAAAACTGGCCGTAAAGACGGGGCTCTGGGTGCTCTACGAGCGCGAGTTCGGCGAGCTCCGGATCAACCCGGTCTCGAAGGCCGCGATGAAGCGCCCCGCGCCACTCGAGGACTACCTGGGCCCCCAGGGGCGCTTCAGGGGGATCTCCGACGCCGCGCAGGCGGCCCTGGTGGCCGGGATGGAGAAGAATCACCGGCGGCTCCTCGCCGAGGAGGCCGGGGAATGCTGACGATCGCGACCGGGAACAAGGCGGTCGCGGCGGCTGCGAGGGAGGCCCGGCCCGGGGTCGTCGCCGCGTACCCGATCACCCCCCAGACCGAGATCGTCGAGCAGCTTGCGACCTACGTGACCGAGGGCTCCCTCGACGCCGAGTACATCCCGGTCGAGTCCGAGCACTCGGCCATGGCCGCCTGCATAGGCGCGTCGGTCGCCGGCGCGCGGACCTTCACAGCGACCTCGTCCCACGGGCTCCTCTACATGCACGAGATGCTCTTCTGGGCCGCCGGCGCCCGGACGCCGGTCGTGATGGCGAACGTAAACCGGGCGCTCGGGCCGGGGTGGAACACCTGGGCCGAGCACACCGACGCCCTCGCCCAGCGCGACACCGGCTGGCTCCAGGTCTTCGTCGGGTCCGTCCAGGAGGCCTACGACGCGACCCTGATGGCCTTCCGGATCTCCGAGGACGAGCGGGTCCTCCTGCCGGTGATGGTGAACCTGGACGGGTTCACCCTCTCGCACATCACCCAGTCGCTCGAGACCGTCGAGGTCGGCGACTTCATCCCGCCGTACTCGCTCCCGCACGCGATCGACGTCTCCCGCCCCCGGGGGTACGGGACGCTGACCCCGCCGGAGGCCTACTACCGGTTCCGCTGGGATATCGAGCGGTCGATGCGGGCCTCGCGGGAGGTGATCCGGGAGACCGAGCAGGAGTTCGCGCGCCGGTTCGGACGCGTGTACGGCCCGACCGAGGACTACCGGTGCGACGACGCCGACGTCCTGGTGGTCGCGCTCGGGACCCTCGGCAAGGAGGCCGAGGTCGCAGTCGACCTCCTCCGGGATGAGGGTGTGAAGGCCGGCTCGATGCGCCTGCGCTGGCTCCGACCGTTCCCTGCGCTCGACCTCGCCGGCCGCGATGTCGTCGTGATCGACCGCGACTACTCGTTCGGGTTCGGCGGGGTGATCGCGCACTCAATCCGCTCGACGACGCGGACCGAGCCGTTCTCTGTGATCGCCGGCCTCGGCGGCCAGGAGGTCACCTACGACGACATCGCGCGGTTCGTCCGGCAGCGCGAGGCCGGCGCGGAGTCCTGGTTCGGGGTGAGCGATTGATGTTCGAGATCCGCATCCACTCGCGCGGCGGCCAGGGAGGGGTGACCGCGGCGAAGCTGGTCGCCCAGGCCTCCTTCCACGACGGGAAGTTCGCGACCGCGTTCCCGTTCTACGGGGCCGAGCGCCGCGGGGCGCCCGTCGTCTCGTTCGTCCGGATCAGCGACGGGCCGATCAAGGTCTACTCGCAGGTCCACGCCCCCGACATGGTGATCGTCCTCGACGCCTCGGTGATGGACGCCACCGACGTCCTCGCGGGCCTGAAAGACGGGGGTCCCGTCGTGATCAACGCGGCGGAGCCGCCCGAGATCCCGGGCCACCCGGTGCACGCGGTCGACCTGACCGGAATCGCGCTCGCCCAGAACCTGGTGGTCGCGGGCTCGCCGATCCTGAACACCCCCGTGCTCGGCGCGCTCGCGCGGCTCGGGCTCGTCTCGATGGAGTCGGCGATCGCGGCGATCTCCGAGACGTTCGCCGACCCGAGAAACATCGAGGCGGCGAAGTCCGCCTACGCGGAGGTGAACGAATGATCGATCTCTCGAAGGAGCGGCTCGCGATGTCCGTGCCCCGCGAGGGCGCGGCGGGACGGACGGGGTCCTGGCGGGTCTTCCGGCCCGTGGTCGATCGCGAAGCCTGCAACGCCTGCGGGCTCTGCGCCCTCTACTGCCCCGAGGGCGTGATCGACGACAACCTGGAGGTCGACCTGGAGTACTGCAAGGGCTGCGGGATCTGCGCGAACGAGTGCCCGAAGAAGGCGATCGCGATGGTCCGCGAGGAACGGTAGCCCGCAGGGGAGAGGCGGGGACTCCCCCCGGGGTCCAACGAACAAAGAAGAAAGTTTAGGGTATAGTGGCAAACTAGCCCCCAACCTCCTTCTCCAATAACTCAAGAATGCGCTTCAATTTCACTTTTTCGCTCTCCTTTCTGTGATTATATCGCCAAACGTACTCACCCAAATACAAGAATAA
>JAAYEG010000072.1 GCA_012728895.1 Methanospirillum sp.
CGCCGCTGCCGGACCACGGCCGTCCGCGCCATCGCGTTCACGATCTCGAGGCCGTGGAGCAGGGGGTGCTTCTTGTGGAGGTTCGGGCCATCGTAGCTGCAGCCCACCGGGACCTCGGTGATCGAGAGGCCGCAGGCGGCGTAGTGCGCGATCATCTCGGACTCGAGGCCGTAGCCGGTGGAGGCGAAGTCGAGCCGGGAGAGCGCCCCGGGCCCGAGGGCCCGGAAGCCCGACTGCGTGTCGGTCAGAAAGACGCCCGCCCCGATCGCCGTGGCCAGGTTGAGGGCCTTCTGGCCGACGACCCGGTACGCGGGGATCGCGGACCGGACGTCGAGGAAACGCGACCCGATCACCAGGTCCGCCGACCCGGCGAGGACCGGGGCGAGGACCCGCGGGATCTCTTCGGGCAGGTGCTGGCCGTCGCCGTCGAGCATCACCACCACGTCGTATCCCCGGGCGATGGCCCCGGAGAACCCGGCCATCACGGCGGCCGCCTTGCCCCGGTTCGCGGGGAGCGCGATCACCTCGGCCCCGGCACGGGCGGCGCGCCGGGCGGTCCCGTCCGTCGAGCCGTCGTCGATGACCATCACGCGGTCGACGTGCCGCCGCGTTCCCGCGACGACCCGGCCGATCATCGCGGCCTCGTTGTAGGCCGGGATCACCGCGGCCACACGGCACCACGGGAAGGCCCGGGTTCGCCGGGAACGCTTCGCCGGACGGCAGGCCGCACGGAACCGCCCCTGCCGCCCGTCCCGACTGAACACACCTCTCATCCCTGGTTCCAACCCCGCTCGAGGATCCGGTCCGCCGGACTGCGCTCCGCCTGGCCCGGGACCGATCGACCACCGGCAACCCGGGAGAGCACGCGCCCACACCCGGCCGTATGGAGATTGTCCCGATCTATGTTCAACCGTTCGCGGGATAGATTTAAAAAATATTCCTCCGGGTGGCCGGAAGGGAAGGGGCGCTGACGGGAAAAATGGTTTGATTTACCCGTTATTTCCGGTTCCGGGTGGGGGAGGTTTCCCCTTCCGGGTCGCACCAACCGGGGGCAATCGCCGGCGGGAGAGCCGGGTATCGCCACCGCGGGGGCCGGCCGGGCGGCTCGCGGTACCGGGATAATGATAAAAGGGCCAGCGGATAAAAATGACTGCAAGCTCATGAGGGTCCGTTCCGGCGGGACGTTCGTCGCCGTCCTGGTCATATGGAGCCTGGTCGTCGCGGTCTTCATGCTCCTGAACCGCGCGCTCGACCTCCAGGTCTTCTTCGTGCTCGTCCTGATCGGGCTCCTCGTCCTGCTCGAGGTGGTCGACCCATCCACGGTCCAGCCCGCCCACGTCCGCCGTGCCAAGTACGTGGTCGCGGCCGGCGTGGTGGTCTTCGGCTGGATCGTCGCCGGGAAAGTGCTGGAGATCCTGTCGCGATGAGTCCCCGGCCACCGCGGGGGACGGGGGCGTCAGTGTCGCGCCTCGGATCGGCCCTCTCCTCTCTTCGGGGACGGACAATCGGGAACGGCCCCCCTGGTTTCCCGGCGGTCCCCCCCGTCCGGCGGGAGTGGCTCGCCCTCCTCGTCCTGGGGCTGGCCGCCCTCGTCCTCCTCCTGGTCTTCGCCGGCCAGCCCCTCCTCTACGCCGCCGAGACCGGGGCCGTCTCGCCCTACCACGAGGACCTCACGGCGACGGGCCGCCTCACCCGCGACGACGGGTCGCTCGTCCTCCCCGAGTGGGCGACCAGCCTGAACGCCGCCCAGTCGGTCGTGCTGGACATCCGGCTCGGAGACCTGGACGCGGCCTCCGCGAGCCTGGACGCCTACCTCCGGTCGGGCCGCTCTCTCAGCTCCCTCGTCTTCCGGCTCGACATGACCGAGACCGACGTCGCCGAGTTCAACCGGAACAACACGGCGAACGTGGCATCGCTCCGCCGGCTCCTGAACCAGACCGAGGAGTTCGCGCGGCTCGACGCCCTGGAGGTCCGGTACCGCGACGAGAACGACGCCGCGATGCTCAGGTCCGTCCAGCTCCAGGGCGAGGAGCTCCGGAAGGCCGTCGAGGCGAACTACCGGGGCTACGCCGCCCGGCAGGGGGCGATGGTCAACATCTCGCAACACTACGGGCTGGACACCTCGCAGTACGAGGAGTCGGTCCTCGAGTTCGCCGCGGTCGTGGCCGCGCTCGGGGCTCGCCAGGACGAGCGCGCGACCTCGGTCTCCGGGGCCGTCCGGGAGATCCAGCGCGAGGCCGCGGTCTCCGGCGACCTCGCGGCGATCACGTTCGAGATCGTGCCCGACCGCGGAATCTACGGCGACGTCCTCGCGATGAGGGGCACCGTCTCCAGGCCGGCCGGGACCGGGGTGACAATCTACCTGGACGGCAGGCTGCTCGCCGGGGTGCAGTCGCAGGGCGGGGGCGGCTTCGAGTTCCCGTACCGCGTCGGAAAGATCGAGAGCGGCCAGCACGAGGCCTACGCCTCCGCCGGGGCCGCGATCTCGGCCGAGCGGACCTTCCGGGTCGCCGTGCGGAACACCACCACCACTTTCGCCGTCGAGCGGCTCGAGGCGAACGGCACGGCCTTCTGCACCGGGAGCGTCGCCACCGAGGACGGCGTGCCGGTCCGGGGCGGGACGGTCGGGATCGCGGTCGACGGGGGCTGGTGGGAGGTGGGAGAGACCCGCGACGACGGGACCTTCGCGATCGACGCCACCTCCCTCGAGCCCGGCCGGCACCGCCTGACCGCCGAGTTCGACCCCGAGGGCTTCCCCCTGAACGGGTCCGGGTCGGCGCCGGTCGACGTCCTGGTCCCGTCGATCTGGGACTGGCTCAGGCCGCTCCTGTACCTCCTGGGAGTCGGTGCCGCGGGGGCCGGGGCCGTGCTCTACCTGCGCCGCAGGGGCGCGGCCGGGGAGGGCGGGGTCGCCCTGCCCGGGGGGCCGCCCCCCGAGCCCGTGATCGAACTCCCTCCCGCGCCGACCGTGGACGAGGCCGAGCAGGCCGCTGCCCTGCTGGCCGAGGGCGTCGACGGGCGCGAGGCCGTCACCCGCCTCTACCGGCGGCTCGTCCGGGAGCTCGACGCCCGGCACCCCGGCCAGGCGCTGCCCTCGCTCACGCCGCGCGAGATCGCGGCCCGGTTCGCGTCCGGGCCGACCGGGGGGGACCTCGCCACCCTCGTCCGGGTGCACGAGCGGGTGCGGTATGCCGGGTGCGACCCGACGGAAGAAGATATCCGCACCGTCAACAAAGCTTTCATCCACGTGATAACGGAGGGTGGAGATGACTAGACCCGGCTGCGCTGCCAGCGCCGTCGCCCTGCTCTGCCTCGCCTGCCTGGTCCAGGCCGGGGGGGGCGTGCTGCCGGCCCTGAACGCCTCCCCGCTCGGGGGGGCGGAGACGGTCGCCGCGGGAGAGACCGGGGCGGGCGCGAACGCCACGCTGCCCGGCGCGACCCCCGGGACCCCGGCGGGCGACGCCGCCGGTACGGCGGCCGCGGTACCCGGCTCGAACGGGACGGCGGGCGCGGTACCCGCGCTGAACCAGACGGCGAACCTGACGGGGGCGCCGACGACCGTGACGGGAAGCGGAGCAATTCCGAACGCGTCCGTCTCCGGCGGCCCGCTCGGGCTCACGGCCGCGCCCGCTAACGCCTCGTGGGGCGAGACGGTCCGGGTCTCCGGGAGGACCGCCGCGGGGACCGCGGTCCAGGTCTACCTCGACGGCGTCGAGACCGGGCAACTCTCGGCCGACACGACCGGCGCGTTCTCGTACGACTACCTGGTCGACAGGGTGGCGGCAGGGCCCCACGTCTTCCGCGCCAGGGCCGGCTATTTCCTGCTCGACGAGGTCTCGTTCGCGGTCCTGCCGACCGAGCCAGAGGTCCGGCTCCAGGTCGTCGTGGATACATGGGAGAACGAGACCGCCCTCCGCTGCAGCGGCAACGTCTCCGCCGGCGGGAGACCGGTGCCCGGAGCCCCGGTCCACCTCGAGTTCCGGGGCATCGGCTCGGGCGACTGCACGACCGGGAACGAGGGGCAGTTCGAGCTCCTCGCCGGGCTCGACCCGGGGTCGTACGAGGTGGTCGCGAACGTCTCGTTCACCGACGGGAGGCCGCTCACCCCGGCCTCAAGCCCCGTCGTCCGGGTCGAGATCCCCGGCGGGGGGCTCCCGGTTCTCCCGCTCCTCGCCGGCCTCGTCGTGCTCCTCGTTGGGGCCGCCGGGTTCTTCGTCTTGAGGCAGCGGTCGGGCGGGCAGAGGGCGGCCCCCGCCGCTCCCGCCGGCCCGGTGCCGGCCCGGCCCGAGCCCGTCCGCGGGAAGCCCGAGCCTCCCGAACCGGCTCCCGCGCCCGTCCGCAGGAAACCCGAGCCTCCCGAACCGGCTCCCGCTCCGCCGGCGGTCGCGCCCGCTCCGCCGGCCGGCGGTGTCGGGGAGCCGGTCGCGTCCCCCTCCGACGACCTCCGGTCCCTGGCCCGGTCCCTCTCCGGGGACGGGGGGCGGGACGGGGTCGAGGCGATCTACCGCGAGCTCGTCGCCCGGGTCGCCGCGCGCGAGCCCGGGGCGCACCTCGAGGCCATGACCCCGCGCGAGCTCGCCGGACACCTCGGACAGACCCCCGCCGCCGTCGCGATGAACCGGGTCGCGACCTGCTACGAGGCGGTCGCGTACGCGGGCCGGCCCCCGACGCCCGTCGATCTCGAGACGATGGTCGAGGGGTTCGTTGCCGTCCTCTCGGAGCCGGCGCGTGCCGAGCGGTGAGCGCGGCCCGGGCGCCGCCTGGCTGGTCTGGGCCGTCGGCCTCGTCGTTTTGGCCGGGGCCGTCGCGCTCTTCCTCCACGTCTCGTCGGCCGGCGACGAGTTCAGCCGGCACAACCCCTCCTGGAACGGGACCTCGGTCTTCTTCGAGGAACTCGACGCCCGGGAACCCGTCGTGATCACCGCCCCCGCTGACCTCCGCGGACATCCGGGCGCGACCCTGCTGGTCGTCGCTCCGGGCCGGGCGCCGGTCGGCGACGAGGCCGGCGAGTACCGCGCGTTCGTTGCCTCCGGCGGGACGATCGTCGTCGCCGACGACTTCGGGGCCGGGAACGCGCTCCTCGCTGCCGCCGGCACCTCGATCCGGTTCGACCAGCGGAACCTCTCCTCGCTCGAGCGCGCGTTCGAGCTCCCGGCCGCCGTGCTCGGGTTCCCTGCCCCGGGCGGCGACCTGGCCGGGAACCTCACCGCGGTCGTCTTCGACCGGCCGGTCGCCGTCCTCGGCGGCACGCCGCTCCTCGAGACCTCCCGCCTCTCCTGGATGGACGGGGACGGCGACGGCCGGCCAGGCGCGAACGAGCCCCTCGAGCGCTACATCCTGGTCGCCCATGAGGAGATCGGCGCCGGGAGGGTCGTCGCGGTCGGGGACGCGAGCCTTTTCATCAACGCGATGCAGGACCTGCGGGTCGGCGACAACGCGCTATTGCTCGCGCGGCTCGCCCCCGACGGTGTGCTGGTCGACGGGGTCGTCTCGCGGACCACCGGGGCGTCCGGCCCGGTCGGCACGGTTTTATGGCTGCAGGAGAGACCTGTTCTCATCGTTGCCGTCGCGGCCGCCGCGCTGATCGCGCTCGCCGTGCGCCGCCCCGGACGGAGGACCGAGCGTGGAGCCTGAGGATCTTGAGAAGAGGGTCGCGTCCGTCGCGGAGGCCCACCGGGCCATCCGCGGGATCGTCGGCCGGTACGTGGTCGGCAACCACGAGCTCGTCGACCTGGTCGTAATCGGGGTGCTGACCGGCGGTCACGTCCTGATCGACGGTGTGCCCGGCACGGCCAAGACGACGATCTCGAAGATCATCGCCCGGTCGATCGGTTACGAGTTCAGCCGCGTCCAGGGCGCGGTCGACGTCCAGCCGGCCGACATCGTGGGCATCCGGATCTACGACGACGAGAAGCACGAGTTCGTGCTCCAGAAGGGGCCGATCTTCGCGAACTTCGTGATGATCGACGAGATCAACCGGCTCACCCCGAAGACCCAGTCGGCCTTCATCGAGGCCATGGCCGAGCGCCAGGCCACGATCGACGGGCTCACCTACCCGCTCGGGGACTCGTACTTCGTGATCGCGACCCAGAACACCCAGGAGTTCGAGGGGACCTTCCCCCTGATCGAGGCGCAGCGCGACCGGTTCAACTACAGCATGACCCTGTACCACCTGGACCGGGAGAACGAGATCGAGATCCTGCGGCGGGACCGGGACGGCCACCTGGACTGGGACGAGTTCGGAGGCCGGTTGAGACCGGTCGTCACCACTGACGAGATCCGGGCGATGGGCCACGCGATCCAGGAGGTCTACGTCGACGACGCTGTCCTCCGCTACATCCGCGACATCGTGGTCGCGAGCCGGTCCCACGGCGACATCCGGCTCGGGACCTCGACCCGCGGCTCGCTCGCCCTCCTCCGGGGGGCGAAGGCCCGGGCCGCCATCGACGGGCGGACCTACGCGATCCCCGACGACGTCAAGACGATGGCGCGCCCGGTCCTCGGGCACCGGCTCATCCTGGAGCGGGAAGCCGAGTTCGGGCGGATCTCGGTCGCGCAGGTGATCGGCGATATCCTGGAAACCGTCGAGGTGGCCTGATCCGGTGCGCCCGACCGCGTGGACCGGGAGCGTGGCCGCCGTCGCCGCCGTGCTCGGCCTGGTCGGGCTCTACCTGGACGCACCCCCCGCCGCCGGCGCCGGGGCCGGCCTGGCCGGGCTCCTCGCCTCCATGGCCGTCCTCTTCCTCGTCCGGACCCTCCGGGTGGCCGACGGCATCGCGGTCGAGCGGACGGTCGAGCGCAGCCTGGTCCGGCAGGGCTCGCCGGTCGGGGTCGAGACCCGGGTCGTCCTGCCCGCCTCCCCGGGGCTCGAGGTCTCTCTCGCCGATCTCCCTCCCGCCTCGGCCCTCCACGACCCCGCCGGGGCCAGGATATCGGGCGGGTCCGCCGCCTACCGGGTCCGCCTCCCCCTCCCCGGGGAGGTCGCGTTCCGGGGCCTCCGGCTCACGACCGCCGACCGCTTCTTCACGACCGGGCTCGACCTCACCGCCCCGGCCTTCGCCGGCCCGTCCGTCACCGTCCTCCCGGCGGGACAGGTGCACGGCGAGGATCTCCCCGGCACCGGCGCCGGCGAGATGGAGCGCGAGAAGAGGGCCCTGCTCCGCGGCCAGGGGATCCGGTCCTACCGCGAGTTCAGGTCCGGGGACGACCCGGCCCTCATCGACTGGAAGCTCTCGGCGAAGTACGGCCGTTTCTTTGTCAGGGAGCCGACCGGGAGCGCGGGCGGCCCGCCGTTCGTCGTGGTGGACCTGCCTCCCTGCGGCGCGCCCGGCGCCGACGCCCTCCTCTCGGCGGCCGGCGACACGGTCGAGTCCGTGATCCGGGACCACGGCAGCGTCTCCCTGCTCACGGTCGCGGGCGGGGACCTCGTCGCGTTCCGCCCCGGGGAGGCCGACCTGCCGGCCCTGGTCCGGCTCCTCTCGCCGCGGGATGAAGACCCCGCCGCACCGCTCTTCCGGGTCCGGGACCCGGTCTGGCTCCGGCGGCGCATGGGCGCAGCCGACCGCGGCGCGACGGGGCCGTCGCACCGGCTCGCCGCCGCCCTCCGGGCAACCCTCGCGACCCCGTCCCGTTCCCCGTTCGAGGAGGAGATCGAGCGGTGCCTCGGGTCCGTGGAGCCGGGCTCCGTCGTCGTCTTCACGTCGGGGGTCGGGGAACTCTCGCACCTGGTCCTCATCGGCGCCGCCGTCCGGCGGACGGGCCGGGAGCTCCGGTTCCGGCTGCCCGGGGCGGCCCGGGCCACCGTCGCCGGGCTCGCACCGTACGCCCGTGTGGAGGCGATCTGATGGCGGTCGACCGGGTCCGGGTTGCCGCTGTCGGGCTGGTGGCCCTGGCCGCGGCCGGGGTCTGGCTCGTCCCCGGCCTCGACCCGCTCCTCGGCGCGGTCGTGCTCCTGCTCGGGGGGGCCCTCGCCTGGCTCGCCTGGTCCGGGCACGGAGACCGGTATCTCCTGCTCTGCACCGGGGAGGCCTTCGCGCTCGGCATCGGCCTGGCCCTCCCGGTGCTCGCGGTCCTGGCACAGCCGTTCCTGGCCGCGCTAGCGGTCGGGACCGGTGACCGGGCAGCCCTCGTCGCGGGCGGGGGCGCGGCCACGCTTCTCGCCGCCGGGTTCGTCCTGGCCGGGGAGACCCTGCTCGCGCTCCTCGCCCTGGTCGCGGCCCTGGCCGCGGTCGCCGTTACGCTGGCCGGGCTCGAGGCCTGGGCCGCCCGGCGGCTCGCGGGGGGTGCCGCGTGAACGACCGGGCCGCCGCGACCCTGGGGGGGGGCGTCCTCCTCGGCGCGGCCGTCCTCCTCCTCCTGGTCGCCGCCCTGACCGGGCGGGGCGACATGACCTCGGCCACCCTCGTCCTGGTCGGGTTCGGATCATTCATCGCCGGCGTCCTCCTGCTGACTCAGTACCGCGGCGACCCGGTCGCCCCCTGGGTCGCGGGTCTCGCCGCGGCCGGTCCCGTCATCGATCTCGCCCGCTGCTGCGCCGACCTGGGGCTCCGGGGAGACGCGCACCTGGTCCCGGTAGAAGGGACCGTGGTCCAGGTCGTCCCGGTCGGCGAGGACTCCCCGGGCCTTCCAGCCGACGACTACACCTTCATCGACGAGAAGCACGGCGGCGGCGTGCGGCTCGTCCCCACCGGGCTCCCGCTCTACGACGACCTGGTCAACCGGAACGGTCTGGCCGTGCCGGGAACGGTCGACGGGGTCTGCACCGCCATCCGGGAGGTGGCCGCCGACGTTCTCGGCATCGCCGAGCGGGTCGAGGCCGTCCCAGAGGGGGACGGCATCGTGGTCGTGCTGGAGGGATACCGGTTTTACGACGGGTGCCGGGCGATCCGCGCTGCCTCGCCCAAGATCTGCACGATGGTCGGCTGCCCGGTCTGCAACCTCTTCGCGGTGATGGCCGCGGCCGGCCTGGGACGGACCGTCGTCCTCGAGCACGTGGCCGCCGGGGAGAGGGACCGCTCGGTCCGGCTCGTCCTCCGGCTTCTCTCCTAGCGGACCCGCACCCAGAGGTGCAGGTCGCGCGACGACGCGTTCACCCGGGCCTGGCCGGAGACGGTTTCGGCCGGCACCTCCCCGGCGAAGAGCAGGAACTCGACCTTGTTGAACCTCGTGTCTGGAACCGTGAAGTTCACGCGCCGCTCGTCTGTCTGGTTGTGCGGGATCGTCACCGCGTACGAGTCGAGGAGGACCGTCCGGTCGACCGTCGAGGTGTTCGTGGCCGGGTCGAAGGTCTGGTTGAACGCGTGGGTCTCGACCGTGTACGCCACGTCCCGGTACTCGTGGTTCGAGACGCCCACGGTCACCCACTGTGGCGTCCCCCCGTCGAAGGCCGTCGGGTAGTCCGCGGCCTTGCCGTCCGCGCCCAGGATGTAGAACTCGGTGAAGTGCTCGCCCTCCTTCGGCACCGCGACCACGAAGACCGTCGTCGCGAGGGCCGCGACGATCGAGACGACGAGAAGAATGGAGAGGTTCCGGTCGAGCCGGGACTGCCCGGGGGCGAAGAGCTCGGACCTGACGGCGGCCAGGGTCTCGACGGCCGGGATTGTAAGTCGCTCCTCGTCGGGGAGCGAGAGCCGGCGGTACGCGGCGAGCCCGGCCATCGAGACGACGAAGAGCGAGAGCGCGCCCAGGATCGGGTCGAGCCGGATCCCCCAGGGGGTGTAGTTCAGGACGAGACCGATCAGCGGGACCACCGCGATCGAGAGCCCGAACGAGAGCGCGACCCGCTCGATCCAGTCCAGGTCATCGTTCCGGGGGAAGAGGGCCGCGATCAGGAGATACCCCGGGACGAACAGGACGAGCGGCAGGCCGAGGGCGACCCGGAGCGGGGTCTGGTTCACCACCGGGAGGTAGACCGAGAGGAGCGTGAGCAGAGTCCAGGCGACGGCGGCCGCGACGTCGGCCGGCGGCCGGACGGATTCGGTGAACTCCCGGGCGAGGTTGCCGGTGGGCGGGGAGGTCATGGTCTGTTGATCAGAATGGGCATCGAAGCTATATGAGCCCGATCCAGGGGGCATCGACACGGAGCCGGGCAGCAATACGGCACAGCACGTACGCCGTGAGCAGGAGCACGGAGCCGCCCACCAGGGCGTACCACAGGGCCTCGTCCGCCCAGCCAGCCAGCCCGGAGTAGTGCCGGAGCGCTCCGCCCGCGATCAGGAAGAGCCCGACGAGCGCGAGGAGCACCGCCGTGCCGAGCGCCAGCCGGCGAAAGAGCCGGCCGTACCGGGCCGCGAGCGCTTCCGTCCGGCCCGGGAGGAGGACGGGGAGCAGGAGGGCCAGGAGCGCGGCCCCCGAGACCCATTCGAGCGGGTTGGTGAGCTCGGCGATGAATACCCGGAGGAACCAGCCCTCGGTGGCGATCGTATCGAACGGTCCCAGGAAAGGGTACAGCCATGTGTTCGGCTGGGTCCACATGACGTCGAGGGCCTGGTGTGAGGCCATGCCCACCCCGACGGCGAAAAGGGACGGCCGGCCGTATCGGGCAAGAACGACCGCGCCCGCCAGGAGCACGACGATCAGCAGGGGAAGGGTGTGGAAGAAGACCCTGCCGGAGCTGAGCGTCTCGCCGAGGACGAGGATCCCGAGCGGCTTGTCCACAAGGTCCGGCAGGAGTGCCCCGAACATGCAGGGCAGGATCACGCGCCTCGTGCCGAGAAGGTCCGCGAGCAGGTAGCCGAGCACGAGGCCTGTCAGGAGGTGAAAGAGAATGAACATGCGCGGGGAAGCCGCTTCTACGGTGAGGGGCGGTCCCCGGTCATGCGGTGTGATCGCAGGCCGGGAGCACCGGGGTGTCCTCGAAGCTCGCCGTGAAGCCGTCGGGGAACGTGACCTCGATCCGGGAAGGGCTGAAGTCCGGGACCGCGAGCGAGGCGAGCGGGTGACGGGCGAGCGGGTGACGGGCGAGCGGTCCCCCCAGTCTCCGGAAGTCGAAGGAGGGGGTCGTCCAGGTCGTCGTCTCCCCGGACCGGGCCTGGCGGGCGAACCGGGGGATCGCGACCGTGGCGGCCCGGGCATCGAGGGCGGTCACCTCGACGGGCCGGCGAGAGACGGCCGAGAGGAGGGCTTCGAGCCCGTGCACGGGGGCGGCCCCCGCCAGACGGAGGCAGGCGACCTCGACCCGGTTCGGAGAGAAGTGGAGGGTGGCGACGGCGTCGCCGCCGGGATCGACCGCGATCTCGAGGAGGTCCGCCTCGAAGGCCGCGACCGGCCACGCGACGGCCGCGAGGGCGACGAGGGCGACGGAGAGAACGAGAGAGAGGCGCATCGGTTATCTACACCAGACTCGTAGCAGATCGGTGAAAAAAGTATCGGTCGCGGCGAGCATTTCAAAAAGTTTATCCTGTCGCCGATGTATCACACCGCATGGTACCCCGCGAGCCCGATGGCGCGGTATCCCCCGTCCTGGGTGTCATCTTCATGGTAGCGTTGGTGGTGCTCCTGGTCGCTCTCCTGCTCCTCCTCTTCCCCCCACTCCATCTCTGCGACCCGTTTCCGCCGGTCGAGATCCAGGCCGTCATGGTCCACGACTACAGCGAGGACGGGAGCGTCCTCAACCACGACAGCCGTCTCCTGCTCGTGAACGCCGGCACCATGCTGCTCCGCAACAGGCCGCTGACGGCGAGGTTCTACGCCGGGGACGTCCCGGTCGACTGCCGGCTCGAGACCTTCCACGGCGAGGACTTCGTGCCGAGCCACCACTTCGGCATCGAGCGGATCCAGGGCTCCGGCTGCCGCGGCGAGCTCTGGGAGCCGGGCGAGACCGTCCTGATCGACTTCACCGACCGGACCTTCATGCCCGGGCAGACGGTCCGTGTTGAAATCATCGACAGGAACGAGGGCTGCATCATATCGCGCCACTACCTGACGCGCCACGGAAGCCCCGTGCGATGAGCCGCGCGACCCGGATCGGCTCGGGGATCCGGCCATCGATCGTGAACGCGTCCACGAGGCCGGCGGCCTCGCGGAGGGAGAGCCCGAACGGGCGGATGTAGACCGTGCTCCCGTTCGAAAGGAGGGCGGCCGACCGTTCCCCGAGCCGCCCGTAGCGCTCGAGCCGGGCGGCGTCGCCGGGGAAGTGGCGCGCGATCGCGCCCTCGAGGCCCTTCGAGGCCTCGTAGGTGACCACGACGACCGGCAACCCGGTCGTCTCGGCGACCCTGTCGGCCTCGACCACGTTGAACCAGGCGATCACCGCCCCCGAGAGCATCAGCGCGTTCAGGTCGTCGCGCTCCAGGGAGGCCACGAGCCGGATGACGGCCCCGGTCGCGTCGTCGCCCCCGACCGTGGTCGTCGCGAACCCGATCCCGTCGATGCGGAGATCGCGGCGCATCACGACCCCGGCCAAATGCGAGACGGCCCCCTCGTCGTGCCGCCCCCGGTAGCTCTCGGCGACCCCCAGCACGCGCAGTCCCGGTTTCTCGAGGTGCATCAAAGTCATTATGACGACCTCTCCGGCATATATAGATGACATGACGATCGACCGGGACGCGGTCACGGTCCTGATCCCGACGCTCAACGAGGCGCCGACGATCCAGGGGCTGGTCCGGGAGTTCGCGGAGCGGGGATACCGCCGCGTTCTCGTGGTCGACGGGGGGAGCGACGACGGGACGGCCGCCCTCGCCGAGGAGGCCGGCGCCACGGTGATGCCCCAGACCGGCAGGGGCAAGGGGAATGCCGTGATCGAGGCATTCCGCGTCGTCGAGACGCCGTTCGTCCTGATGCTCGACGGCGACGGGACCTACTCGGCCGTGGACGCGGACCGGATGGTCGAGCCCCTGGCGTCCGGGTACGACCAGGTGATCGGCGACCGGCTCGTGGACGTCGGGCGGGGTGCCTTCTCCCGGCTCAACTACACCGGCAACTGGCTCCTGAACCGGCTCTTCCGACTCGCCCACGGCCGGTACCTGAGCGACATCCTCTCGGGCTACCGGGCGTTCACCGCGGACGCGATCCGCGCGATGCAGCTGAAAGAGGAGGGGTTCGGGATCGAGACCGAGATCGCGGTCGAGTCGGTCCGGAACAACCACCGCGTCGGGGTGGTCCCGGTCCAGTACGGCCGCCGCTCAGGGACGGCCACGAAGCTCAACCCGCTCCGCGACGGCTACCGGATCGCCGTGACCATCTACCGGCTCGCCCGGATGAACAACCCGCTCTTCTACTTCGGCCTGATCGGCGCGGGCTTCGTCGTCGCCGGGTTCCTGCTCGGGGTGGTCGTGGTGATCGACTGGCTGTCCGGGATCGAGCGCCTCCCGCTGACGATCCTGACCGTGCTGCTGATCACGGTCGGGATCCAGATCGTCAGCTTCGGGATGATCGGGGACCTGCTCCTCTCGTTCCACCGCGAGACCCTGGACGAGCTGGCACACCTCAGGAGAGAGCTGGAGGAGCGGAAGTGACCCCCGCGATCTCGGTGGTGGTGCCCACCTACAACGAGGAGGCGTCCGTCGAGCGCTGCCTCGCCTCGCTCGCGGACCAGACCCTGCCGCGGGACGAGTACGAGGTCATCGTGGTCGACGGGGACTCGGCGGACCGGACCCGGGAGATCGCGGCCGGGTACGCCGACCGGGTCTTCGTCCAGTCGAGCCCTAAGGTCGGCGGCGCCCGGAACGACGGGGTCCTCGCCGCGGCGAGCCCGCTCGTCGCGACCACCGACGCGGACTGCGTCCTTCCCCGGGGCTGGGTCGAGCGCGTCCGCGACGACCTCCTCCGGGAGGGCGTCGTGATGGTCTACGGGACCGTGGAGCCGATCGAGGATACAATCGGGAACCGCCTCTCGCTCGGGCTCGCCAACCTGGGTTCGGCCGCCGGCTCCCGTCTCGGGTTTCACTACACCCTCGGGTGCAACTCCGCCTTCCGGAAGGACGCGTTCGTCCGCGCGGGCATGTACCGGACCGTCGACGCCGGCGACGACCTGGAGATCGCCCGCCGGATGGTCCGCGAGGGCCGGGTCCTCTTCGACCCCCGGCTCCGAGTCGGCTTCTCGATGCGGCGGTACGAGCAGTTCGGGACGATCCGGTCGCTCTACCAGTGGCTCTACATCGTCCGGAAGGGTGGCGAGTCGCAGAAGTACACTTACTCCCGCCGCGAGTACAAGTGACCGCCCGGGGAACCGTATCATCTCCCGGGCGGAGGGCGGGAGATCGCGATGCCGCGCCTCGCCCACTTCGAGTGCCATGCGGACGACCCCGAGCCGGTCGCCGCGTTCCGCCGCGAAGTCTTCGGCTGGAGGATCGGCCGGACCGCCATCACCCATCACCCCCTCCCCTCCTCGGCGAGTCGGGCATCGACGGCGTGGGCCTGCCCGGGGCCGTCGTGCACGAACGCCATCGGCATCCCCTCCGTCGATGCCTGCCGGTTCGGGGCCATCCGGGGCGGGGTCATGATACCCGCAGAGACCGTGCCCGGCCCCCGCCAGATCGCCTGCTGCATCGATGCAGAAGGGGGACACCTTCGGGACGCCCGAGCGCGAAGCGCGTGCGGGCGAGGCGGGGTCGGCCGGGAGCGCGTAGTCGCCGGGGCCGTCCGGCGAGGGGCTACTCCGACCCGCCCAGGTACCGGCGGTCGACCACTTCCAGCGACTCGTCGAGCGTGTACACGAGCGGGACGCCCGTCGGGATCTCCACGAGCGGGATCTCCTCGTCGGGGATGCGGTCGAGATACTTCACGAGCGCGCGGAGGCTGTTGCCGTGGGCGACGATCAGCACCCTCTCTCTCCCCGCGACGGCCGGCGCGATCGCACCGTGCCAGAAGGGCAGGGTCCGCTCGAGCGTGTCCCTGAGCGACTCGGCGGCAGGCAGCTCGGAAGGGGCGAGGCCGGCGTACCGGCGGTCGTGCCGGGGGTGGCGGGGGTCGTCTTCGGCGAGTGGAGGGGGACGGACGACGTAGCTCCGCCGCCAGATCCGGACCTGCGCGTCGCCCACCTTCGCTGCCGTCTCGTGCTTGTTCAGTCCCTGGAGCGCGCCGTAGTGCCGCTCGTTGAGCCGCCAGGAGCGGTGCACGGGGATCCACATCTGGTCCGTGTCGTCGAGGACGATCCAGAGGGTCCGGACGGCCCGCTTGAGAAGCGAGGTAAAGGCGAGGTCGAACGAGAACCCCTCGCCGAGCAGCAGCGACGCCGCCCGGTGCGCCTCGTCGACCCCGCGGGCCGTGAGGTCCACGTCGGTCCAGCCCGTGAACCGGTCCTCCCGGTTCCAGAGGCTCTCCCCGTGCCGCAGCAGGACCAGGGTGTGCATCGTCCAGTGGTCTCCGTCATCCCGGTAATAGATATCCCCGTTCGATCCGGGCCGCCCGGGCGGTGCGCGAAGGTTTTTCACCCGGCGGGCCTCCTGAGACTGTGGAGGCATACCCATGCAGGAGTACTCGGTATTGATCGGCGGACGCGCCGGCGAGGGGATCAACAGGGCGAGCGCGGTCCTCTGCCACCTGCTGGCCAGGCTCGGCCGCTACGTCTACATGTACTTCGACTACCCGTCCCTGGTCCGGGGTGGGCACAACTTCGCGGTCGTGCGGTCCGCGGGCCGTCCCGTCCGGACCCACCGTGACCGGGTCGACGCTGTCCTCGCCCTGGACCAGGCGACCGTGGACCGCCACGCTGGCGCGCTCGCGTCCGGCGGGGTGGTGGTCTACGACGCGTCCGTCGTGAAGCGGGCCGACGGGATCCCCGTCCCGCTCGGCGGGATCCTGGAGGAGGAGAGGGCCCCGGCCATCACCCGGAATGCGGGCCTCGTCGGCGCATTCTGCCGGATCGCCGGGGTCCCGTGGGAGGTCGTCGAGGAGGTCTTCCGCGCCGAGGTCCCGGAGAGGTTCGTCGACGTCAACCTCCGGGTGGTCCGCCGCGCCTGGGAGTCGGTCGAGGAGCGGGGCCGGATCGAGCGGGGCAGCATGGCCACGCTTCCCGTCCTGACGGGGAACGAGGCGATCGCGCTCGGGCTCGTGAGGGGCGGGCTCGAGACCTACGTCGCGTACCCGATGACCCCGACCTCGAACATCCTCCATTTCCTCGCTGAGTTCGCCGGCCGCTCCGCCCTGACCGTGTTGCACCCCGAGAACGAGATCGCCGTCATCCTCGTCGCGCTCGGGTGCGCGTATGCCGGGAAGCGGGCCGCCGTCGGGACCTCGGGCGGCGGCTTCTGCCTGATGACCGAGTCGCTCTCGCTCGCGGGCCAGGCCGAGCTCCCCGTGACGGTCGTGCTCGGGCAGCGCCCGGGCCCGTCGACGGGCCTGCCGACCCACTCCTGTCAGACCGACCTGCTCTTCGCGTGCCACGCGGGCCAGGGCGAGTTCCCCCGCCTGATCGCCGCGCCCGCCGACGCGGACGAGGCCTACGCATGGGCAGCGCGCGTCCTCGACCTCTCCTGGCGGTTCCAGGTGCCCGGGATCCTCCTGGTCGACAAGACCCTCTGCGAGGGCGGCTACTCCTGCTCGTTCGACCCGGGAACGGAGCCCGTGCCCCCGCCGGAGTTGCCGGGCGGCGTCCCGCTCGACCCGTACCTCCGGTACCGGGTCACGGAAAACGGGGTCTCGCCCGCGCTCCCCGCAGGGACGCCAGGCGCGGTGGTCAAGGCGAACTCGTACGAACACGACGAGGCCGGGATCACCACCGAGGAGGCAAAGACCACGGTCCGGATGCAGGAGAAGCGGCGGCGCAAGGGCGAGGCCCTCGCCTTCGCCCTCGATGCCTACGAGACCGTGGTTGTGCACGGCGGCGATGGCGCGCGCGCCGGGGTCGTCGCCTGGGGCTCGACGGCCGGGGCCGTCCTCGAGGCCGCCGCCGGCCTGCCCGTCCGGGTAATCCGGCCGATCGTCCTCGAGCCGTTCCCCGCCGGGGCCTTCCGCCGGGCCGTCGACGGCCTCGAACGGCTCGTCGTGGTCGAGGAGAACATGACCGGGCAGCTCGAGCAGGTGATGCGGGTCCACGGCTTTTTCGCCGACGCGCGGGTCCGCCGCTACGACGGCCGGCCGTTCACGGTCGAGGAGATGGTTGCCCGGCTCGCGGAGGTGGTCTAGGTGAAGCCCGTGGACCTCGTCACCCGGGCCCCCAACACCTGGTGCCCCGGATGCGGCAACTTCGCGATCCAGCACGCCCTCAAGGACGTCGTCTCGGGCCTCGTCGAGGAGGGGACGCCGCTCGAGCGGGTCGTGCTCGTGACCGGGATCGGCTGCCACGGCAAGATGGCCGACTACCTGGGGGTGAACTCCTTCTACGCGATCCACGGCCGGACCCTGCCCGTCGCGACCGGGATCAAGGTCGCGAACCCCGACCTTGTGGTCATCGCCTGTGCGGGCGACGGCGACTGCTACGGCGAGGGGCTCGAGCACCTGCTCTTCGCCGCGAAACGGAACGTCGACGTGACCCTGCTCGTCCACGACAACCGGGTCTACGGCCTGACCACGGGGCAGTACACGCCCACCTCGCCGCTCGGCTTCCCCGGGCGCTCGACCCCGCGCGGGACGCCCGAGTACCCCATCAACCCCGTCGAGCTGATGATCGCGGGAGGGGCCTCCTGGGTCGGGCGCGGCTACTCGCGCCGGCTCCCGCAGCTCCGCGGGCTGATACGGGGCGGCATCCGCCACCGGGGTTTCTCGTTCCTGGAGGTCCTCCAGGTCTGCGCGACCTTCTACAACCGGACGGAGTATTACGACGGGCACGTCTATGACCTCGATACGGGCTCGTTCCCCGCGGGCGAGGTCGACGCGGCCCTCGCCGCGGCCCGCGAATGGGACTACAGCCGCGACGCCCGGATACCGCTCGGGGTCTTCTACGAAGCGGTGTTCCCGACGTTCGAGGAGCGGCTGGCCGAACAGCGGGCTCCGGGAGCCGACCCTGCCGAGGTGATGCGGAAGCTCTTCCGGGATCGAACCTGAAGGCGAAACCGTTAAAGGTCCGTCTCGACGACGAAACTGCATGAAGATCGTGGGGATCAGTGGAAGCCCGCGGGGCGCGGAGTCCCGCACGGCGAAGCTCGTCGAGGCCGTCCTCCGGGGAGCCGCCTCGGCCGGCGCCCGGACGGAGTTCATCGACATCTGCCGGTACCGGTTCGAGTTCTGCAACGCCTGTGGGACCTGCTACGCCACCGGCGAGTGCCCGATGATCGACGATCTCCTGCAGGTCTTCGAGCGCATGATCGAGGCCGACGGGATCGTGCTCGGCTCGCCGAACTACATCGACGGCCCGACGGCGCAGCTCAAGCAGGTGATCGACCGCATGGCCGACGCGGTCCACTGCCGCTCCTTCGACGGGAAGTACGGCTGCGCGGTCTGCACGACCGGGGGGAGCGGGGAAGACCGGGTCGTCGACTACCTCAACCACGTCCTCTCGAGCCTCGGCGCCCAGGTGGTCGGCGGGATCGGGGTCGCGCTCGGCGCGGACACGGGGCGGCTCGAGGGCGCCATGAGCGAGGGGGAGGCTCTCGGGAAAGACCTCGCCTCGGCGATCGAGACGAAGCGGGAGTACCCCGAGCAGCTCGCGGCCCTGGAAGAGAAGAAGCGCTACTTCCGGGAACTGATCCTGGCGAACCGCGATGTCTGGGCCCACGAATACGAGGTCTGGGCCGGGAACGGATGGCTGTAGGCCGGGTCAGTCGGCGCTCGCCTCGAGCGTGACCACGGCCATCGGTTCCGAGGAGCTCGCCCGGGCCAGTACGACACCGTCTCGGACCACGCGGAGGGTCAGGGGCTCGTCGTTGGCCTCCTGCTTCATGAACTTGGCCTGGATGAAGGAGGCGTCCAGCGGGAGGGGAAGGCTCGTGTTCCCGAACCCGTCCTCGGAGCGGACCGCGTCCAGGGTGCCGTAGGCCCCGCTCCACATCCCGGTGTACTCGACCTCGAGGACGAGTCCGGGGCCGAATGTTGGGGCCACCGTGGGTGCCTCCTGGCCGTCGCCCCCGGGGGGCGCTTCCGTGCCCCTCGGGCCGGCCCCGGGGTCGACGCACCCCGCGAGGCAGGCGAGGAGCAGGACGGCGCCGGCCAGGGCGGCGATGACGGGACGCTTCATGGTACAGTCGTTTGCCGTGCCGGGAATAAAATGACCTCCCCCGGCCGCCGACCCCGGTCCGGTCCTCCGGGAAGGGGATGGCCTGTGAGGCCGCTGGGGGCCCGAAACGATGACTCCGAGTGCGATCGGACCTTTCGACAGGATTATCCGCCCAGCCTCCGATCTCCGTGCATGAAGTGGACTGCCGTGATCCTGGTGCTCGTCCTGCTGCTCGCCACCGCCGGGTGCACGAACCTCGCCGCCCGGGACGGGAAGTCCCAGGACCCCGGCACGGTCTACGAACCCGGCGGGGTCGCCGGCAGCGCCCCGGCCGAAGACCTCGACGGGACCGGGTCGTCCTCGGACACGACCGGCACGAGGCTGATTCGGACCGCGGACCTCGGGGTCGATGTCCCGTCGCTCGAGCCCGCGCTCGACCGAGTCCGCGGTATCGCCCGGGAACAGAACGGCACCGTGGCCGGGCTCGAGCTCCGGGCCGGGAGCGGGGACCGGCGGACGGCGACCGTCACCGTGCGCGTCCCCGAGGACCGGTTCGAGGCGACCCTCGGCGCACTCCGCACGGTCGGCACGGTCCGTTCGGAGTCGGTCCAGGCCCAGGACGTCACCGAGGAGTACGTCGACCTCGAGGCGAAGAGGGACTCGCTCTCCCGCCAGCGCGACCAGTACACCCGGATCATGGCGAACACGTCCGGCGTGGCGGACGTCCTGAAGGTCCAGGAGGAGATCGAGCGTGTCCAGGTGGAGCTCGACCGGCTGGAGGGGAGGCTCCGGTACCTCGAGAGCAGGACCGCCTTCTCGCGTATCACGCTCCGCCTCCAGGAGCCGGCCCCGCTCGCGGGCGGGGCCCTGCCATCGATAGTCGAGGTCCTGGGCACGGGGGTCCAGGGGTTCTTCGCGGTCCTCTCCGGGATCGTGATCCTGCTGATCACCGCCCTGCCGCTGGTGCTGCTCGCGGCGGCGGCCTGGTTCCTCTACCGGCGCTATCGGCGCCGCCGGGAGACCTAGAGGCCGCGGGCGTACTCGAGCGCCGCGATCGCGTCCGCTCGCTTCAGGTCGACCGGGGGCCGGCGCACGAGGACCTCGCGTACCCCGTCGGGGAGATCGGCCCGGCGCAGGACCGAGGCCCAGGTCCGCTCCGGAAAGTAGAGGCCCCTGGCGGCCTCGAGCACGGCCCCCGCCCCGTCCGGGGATATGACGCCGGCCGCGACGGCCTCCTCGAGGGTCGCGCGGATGTTGACGAGCGGTTCGGAGAGCGCGCACCCCGATTCGGGGTCGTAGACCAGGGCCACCTCGTCGTCCGACTCGAGCTCGCCGTCGCGGAACCGGCGGTACACCTCGCCGATCCCGACCATCCCGAGACCGTCGAGCTCGGCCGCGCGGAGGGCGCCCATGCTCGACGCCCCGATCACTGTCGTGCCGGCCCGGAGGACGCCGAGCACCTCGCGGTGGCCGACCGCGCAGTCCTGAAGAAAGACCCCGTCGATCAGCACGATCACCCGGGCGCCGCCCTCCGCCGCCCGGGCGATGTCGCCGCGGGCGGCGGGCGGCCTGAACTCGGCGCCGGGGAGGATCTCCCGGGCCGTCTCCAGGTCACAGCTCGGGCCGAGAAAGACGATGCAGCCGCGCATCGCGACAGCGGCCCCCCCGCCGCTCCGGGTCCATCGCCCAGCACTCAAGGCCGGGGACCACCACCCGGACCACCGACAGGCCCGTCTCGGGGCGGGAGAGGTCCACGCCCACCGCCCGCTCGAGCCCGACGCCGCGCAGCCGGTCGAGCATGACCCGGATGTCCTCGAGGAAGTCGTCTGTTCCGAGCGACGGGATCGCGTCCGCCGCCACCTCGCCCTTCGCCTCGAACCAGTACCGGTTCATCCGGCGGGCGCGGTCGTACCCCACGGCGCGGCGCAGGTCCCCGGTCGTCGTGTCCTCGCGGGCGCCGTGGATCTGCGTGGCCCGGCTCTGGGCGACCTCGGTGAGGGCGCGGAGCGCGGCCAGGTCGGGGTCCGTGTGCGTCCCCATCCCGATCACGAGCAGGGCCGGGTCGCGGAGCACGGGGTCCTCCGCCACGGCCGCCACCGTCGGGATCCCGATGTCGCTCGTGATATCGCGGAGCAGCACGGGCACGTTTGCCTTCCGGAACCGTTCCAGGAGCCCGCGGACCGTGGAGTGGGCCGGGTCGACGATCGCCGGCCCCGCGTCGCGGGTCGCCTCGACGATCGACCAGGCGTCCCGCTCGATCACCTCCCCGAGCGCGTGGAAGACCGCCTCCTCCAGGGTGTTGCCCGAGGCGATCCCGTTCGTGCTCGTCCGGAAGAGGGGGGGCGATCCCGGCGGGAGGGGATGGAAGACCGCGTGGGCCGGGACGAGCACCTCCTCGCCGGTGACAAGGTCGTGCCCCCGCACCCAGGGCAGGGCGGCCTCGGGGTCCGACCGGGCCGGCAGGACGAGGTCCTCCGGGTCGAGCGCGGCCCCGGGCCCGAGCTCCGAGAAGCGTGCGACCGTCAGCTCGCGGTCGTGCACCTCGGCCGAGTAGCGTTCGACCCCCTCCATCACCGCCGAGACACGGGCGAGCAGCGGGGTCGCGCCCTTGCCGTTATAGACCGAGATCGCGCCGTCGGCCGCGGTCGGGCGGATGCAGGAGAAGACCGGGATCCCGACCCGGTCCAGCCCCGTGATATCGGCGACCCGCGTGATCCCGGTCGCGGGGACGGCGGCCTCGGCCCGCCTGAGCGTGGTCCCGGGGTCCACGGCCCGCTCGGTCTCGGCCCGGTAGACCTTGGGGCAGGAGGCGAGCGCACGCATGGTCACGGCCCCGGGAGGGCGAGCATCCTCTCGAGTGCGGCGCGCGCGCCCCCCGCGACCCCTGCCGTGACCGTGACGGCCGGCGAGCGGCGCTCGATGGCGCGCTCGACCACCTCGAGCGTCATCATCTTCATGTCCGGGCAGACCAGTAACGGCGAGGCGGGAAAGAACCGCTTTCCCGGCACGTCGCGCTCGAGCCGGTGGAGCATGCCGATCTCGGTCCCGACGATCACGGTCCCAGCGGGGGTTTCGCGGGCCCGCCGGAGCATCTGGGAGGTCGAGCCTGTGAAGTCGGCCGCGTCCTGGACCGCGGGAGTGCACTCGGGGTGGACCATCACCTCGGCGCCGGGGTATGCCCTCCGGGCGGCCGCGAGGTCGGCCGGGGTCAGGATCTGGTGGACCGGGCAGCAGCCGAGCGCGGGGACGGGGAAGACCGTCTTCGTCGTTCGGGCGGCGACGTGCGCCGCGAGGTTCCGGTCGGGGAGGAAGATCACCTCGTCCTCCTCGAGCGCGTTCACGACCTGCACCGCGTTCGCCGAGGTGCAGCAGATGTCCGAGACGGCCTTGACCTCGGCAGAAGTGTTGACGTATGCCACGACTGCCGCGTCGGGGTGCTCGGCCCGGGCGGCGAGCACGGCCTCGGGCCTGAGCCGGAGGGCCATCGCGCAGCTCGCGCAGGGCTCGGGGTGGAGCACGGTCCGGTCGGGGTTCAGGACAGCGGCCGTCTCGGCCATGAAGTCCACGCCGGCCACAACGATGAACGGGGTCCCGGTCCCGGTGGCGAGCCGGGCGAGCTCCAGGCTGTCGCCGACGAAGTCGGCCGCGTCCTGGACCTCGGGGCGGACGTAGTTGTGGGCGAGAAGGGTGACGTCGGGGTGGTTTCGGGTCACGGATGGATCTACCTGAAAATGATAAAGAGTGTTCGCGAAACCCCGCTTTAATGGTTCTCCAGGGCGCGCCCGAGGAGGGCGCAGGCCCGGCACGACTCCCCGAGGACCGGCTCGCCGCAGGCGGGGCAGGTGGTGAACCGGGCCGGGGGGAGCTGCCCGCGGAGCCGGTTTTCGAGGGCGACCTGCCCCGCGACGACCCGGGCCATCGTCCCGGGCCACCGGTGCTCGGCCCGGTGGACCATGCCACGGACGCCGGACCGGAGCGCGTGACGGGCGTACGGGCACTCCGGGAGCGTCGGGGCCAGGTCGTGGAGGATTCCGTACAGCACCACCTCCTTCTCGAGGAGGCGGGCGAGCGGCTTGGTCCGGGGGACCATCCCCGCTCCGCCGGCCGGCCGGACTCCGGCAGAGCGGTAGAGGTCGCCCCTGAGCCAGTTCATCACGATCGACTCGGCCTCGTCGTCGAGGCAATGGCCGGTCGCCAGCCGGTCCGCGCCGAGGTCGCGGGCGGCCTGCTGGAGGAGCCGGCGGCGGAGGATCCCGCAGATTGTGCAGGCCCGGGCCGCGCGCCCGGCGACCAGGTCGTCGAGCGAGGCCCCGCAGGCGTCGCCGAACCCGACGATGCGGTGTTCGACCCCGAGCCGTGCCGCCAGGGCGCGCGCGGCCCGGACGGTCTCTTCCCGGTACCTGTCGATCCCCTCGTCGATCGTGAGCGCCACGAGCGAGAGGCCGAGCTCCGGGGCGGCGACCGTCGCGAGCAGGTGGAGCAGGACCGAGCTGTCCTTGCCGCCCGAAAACGCGACCGCGACGCGCTCGTTCGCGGAGAGTCCCCCGGGGCCCCGAAACGTCGAGCGAAAGACCTCCTCGACGCGCGCTGCGAGGTGGACCCCGCAGAGGTGCTCGCCGGTGACCCGGTCGAGGTAGACGGCCGGCCCGGCGCACAGAGAGCAGGACGGGGTCGTCATCCGCCGTGGACGATGGGGATTACCCGGAGCGAGTCCCCGTCGTCGACGGGGGCATCGTCGGGGAGCGGCTGCCCGTTGCGGGTCACGATCACCTCGCAGGGGTTTAGCCCGAGGTCGGAGAGCAGCGCGTCGAGCCGCCTTCCTCCCAGCGGCTCCTCGAGCCTCCGCGGGCCGGGAAGGGTCAGGGCGACCATGCACTAGAGCGTGCCCGTCCTACCCGGTTAATCCCTTCGATGGCGCCCCCCCCGGGTCGTCCCACGCTCCGGCACGAGGACCGCGGGGGCGCCGGCTCCCGGAGGAAGGTATAGAGGTCTTGAGCGCGCATGAGAGGAGGAGACGACTCATGACGGCAAGAGTGAGGTTCTTCGCGCAGTTCCGGGAGCGGTACGGCGCCGAGCTCAGGATCGAGACGCCGCCCGGCGCGACGGTGACCGGCGTGGTTCAGGAGGCGGCGGGAAGCGACCGCGGAGAGGAGTCGGTGATCGGCGAAGACGGATCCCTGCGCGACTACGTGATCCTGATGAAGAACGGCCGCCGCGTCGAGCACGACGAGGCCCGGCAGACACCCGCCGAGGACGGTGACGAGATCGCCGTCTTTCCGCCTGTCGCGGGGGGGTGACGCGGTGCCCACCGAGACCCTGGTCCGGGTCCAGGAGGCGGAGATCGAGATCGACGACCTCCTCGCCCGTGCCCGTCGGGCGGGCGTCGGCGGGATCGTCCTCTTCGACGGGATCGTACGCGACGACGGCTGCGACGCGATTGAGGTTGAGGCCTACGCGGAGGCGGCGACGGGCGAACTCGAACGGCTCGCCCGCGAGGCGGGAGAGAAGCACGCGCTCGCATTCGTCGCAGTCGTCCACCGCACCGGCCGGCTGGCGGTCGGCGAGAATATCGTCGCGATCGTCGCCGCGGCCGCGCACCGGGAGGCGGCCTTCACCGCCTCCCGCGAAATCCTCGAGGCGATCAAGGCCGACGTCCCGATCTGGAAGAAGGAGCTCGGTCCCGGCGGCGAACGCTGGGTTCCCGGGGAGCACTGGCCCGCCCGGAAACCCTGATCACGGGCATGCGCGTCCTGGTCCACCTGAGAGCAGAGGAGACCGCGACCGCCGGGGACAGGCGGCAGGGAGGCCCGGGCCGCTTCGTCTCGGGCCTCCTGGTCCGGGGCTGGCGAACGGACCTCCCGGGCGGCAGGGACGCCATCTACTCCTTCTCGAACCTCTTCCCGCCCGGACCGGCCCTGCCAGGGGACCGCCGGAACCTCCTGGTCGCCTCGCCCGACCCGGGCCTCGTCCGCGCGCTCGCCGCCCGGCTTCGCCGGGACCCGGGGCGGATCGCCGCAGGGGGGAGCGTCTTCCGCGTCGAGGGGCACGAGACCTTCTCGGTCCGGCTCGACCGGTCGGGGCTCCGGCTCGTCACGGCCACGCCGGTCCGGCTCCGCGTCCCGGCCCCCGGGGGGGGCGGCCCCGCCTACTTTACGCCGCCGCTCGGCACCGAGGCGTTCCTGGCAGCCCTGAACCGCGACATGGTCCGGCGGTACAACGCCCACCACGGGGCGCGGCTCAACAGAGATCTCAGGGTGATCGCGGATGGCTCCCTCCTCCGCACCTCCCGGCGCGGCCGGGTCCCGTCGTCGTTCTGGGAGCTCGGCACGGGCTGCCTACCGGCCACCGCGCGGCGGGTGCTCGAGTTCGCGGTCGACGCCGGGCTCGGTGAGGGGACCCGCAACGGCTTCGGCTTCGTGAACGTGGTGGCCAGAGAGCGCGGCCGGGAGAAAGGTTATGAGCAGCCGTCACAGCATTAGGTGGGTATGAACAAGGAATCCGGACAGTTCGTGAAGGGCAGGTGGGTCGAGGGAACTCCGGGGACCGAGCAGGGCGGCGAGGAGTCGGGGCCGGAGGCGGCCGGCGGGTCGTCGGACCGGGCGGTCGAGGACCGGCTCGGAGAGGCCGCGGCCTCTGTCACGAAGGCCGTCGATGACGTGATGGGGGCCGTCCGGACCCTGGTCGGGACCGACGAGGGGCACCGGTACCTAGAGGAACGTGTCGAACGCACCGGCGAGGCGTTGAAGGACGTCCTGAAGGACCTGCAGGAACGGGTCCAGGCCACGATACGGAAGAAGTGAGCGGAGCGCACGAACCGTCGGCCTACCGTCGGGAGGAGGCGGGTGCACCCCCCGCTGTCCCGCCGGCGGCCGGCACGGTTTCCGGCGTCCCGATAATGCTTTTGGATCTCATAAATTCCTGACGACCTTTGAGACTGGGTGCATGCGGACGTTGGCGGCTGATAATCCCGGGGAGATCTCCCTCCTATCACGTAGCGAGGGAGTCTCGTCCCTCGCCGCACGCTACCCGGGTCAGCCACGTTCGGATCTCTACCAGGCCCTACGCCACACCCGGATCCACGGACGCCCCCCGGCCCCGGTCTCTCGCCGGATACCCCAGGCAGGACCACGTGCCCTCTCCCGGTATCTCGCCATCGGGATGGGTCGTATGATCCTTCAGACGACGGTCTAGCGCATTCTGCGTGAAAGAAGGCTCTTCACGGCACAGAAACGACAACCGGCACGACCGTCATGGGTCCGGTTCGAGCGGGCCCATGTCATGAGCCTGTGGCAGTGTGGTTGGAAACAGGTCACCGTCGATGGTCAGGTGCAGTAGGCGATCGCGTTCCTCAACAGTGCCTCCCGGCTCATCACGTACCGGGGCCTCTTCCCCTCGCCGACAACTGATGCGACCATCTTGGTCCTCGAGACCGGGTTCGCGCGATACGGGGTCCCGACCGAGATCCTGACGGGTCACGGCTCCCAGATCGTCTCGAGCCAGAAGACGAATTCCCCGCATCATGCCTTCGGACGGTTCCTGGAACATTTTACCATTCGGCATATCGTCGCCAGACGGAACCATCCGCAGACGAACGGGAAGATCGAACGCTTTTTCAGGGAGATCGACCGGTTGATCGTGGCAGGCTTTTCCATGGACGATGTCGTCGACTGGCAGAA
>JAAYEG010000002.1 GCA_012728895.1 Methanospirillum sp.
ATGGTAAGATATCAGATTATTTTAGATATTTCATCGGCAGTTCTTTTCATGTCTAAGAATACAAGCCCCAATTTTGCATCCTTTCTGGCAAGAGCAGTCAACACCGATTCTTCACCCGCTCCCATCATTAGGATATACCCGTTAACACCTTTAACAAATACCTGTTCTAATGAACCTCTCTTCAATTCTTGAGAAGTCCTTTCGCCAAGTGACAGCATTGCAGCAGACATTGCGGCAACTCTATCTTCTTCAACATCCTGTGGAAGAGCACTTGCAATGATGAGCCCATCTGTAGACACAACAGCAGAAGCTTCAACATCAGGAGTGGTGGCCTCAAGTTCTTTTAATAATTCAGTTAAATTTTGAGTTCTAGATTTTTGAGCCATTATAATCCCCAATTTATTAATTAAAAGGCCTTCTATATAAAGTTAATGAATAAACAAATGAAAATGACAAATATTAAACATTATTTTATACATTTAAAATCTAATTAAAAAAGAATGCATAGGCAAAACTTCGTCAAAATCCTATCGTTTGACCTCGAACAATTTCGGAATAATGAACCTTAGACTATTAGTATCGGTAAGCTGAATACCTCGCCCGAAGGCTTGGCACTTACACTACCGACCTATCAACCGGATCTTCTATCCGTGTCTTCGTCTCTAACTAAAGTTATAGTCACCTATCCCCTTTTGCTATTAGAGAGTGGTTGTCTATTTTCAGGGGTTATTTCGGGCTTAGATGCTTTCAGCCCTTATTAACTATGGCGTAGCTACCCGGCGATGCCTTATCAGACAACCGGCACACCAGAGGCCACGGCAGTCAGTTCCTCTCGTACTGGGACTACCTTCCCTTCAGACGACCAACACCCCCGATAGATAGCAACTAACCTGTCTCACGACGGTCTAAACCCAGCTCACGTTCTCCTTTAATGGGCGAACAACCCCACCCTTGGGTCCTGCTGCAGACCCAGGATGGAAAGAACCGACAGCGAGGTAGCAAGCCCGGGGGTCGATGTGGGCTCTTGCCCCGGACGACTCAGTTATCCCCAGGGTAGTTTTTCTGTTAGTCCAAGCCCCCATCAAGGAGGCATTGGAGTTCGCTAGGCCCGGCTTTCGCCTCTGGATATCTTGTGGTGCAATATCCAGTCAGGCTGACTTTTGGCCTTGCCCTCTACGGTGGATTCCTGACCCACCTGAGTCAACCTTAGGGCGCCCTCGATATCTTCTCGAGGGCGTACCGCCCCAGCCAAACTGCCCACCTACCGGTGTCCCAACAATAACAATGTTGGTTAGTTGCTTAGACTTGGAAGGTTGGTGTTCCATTTGCGCCTCCACAATCCCTAGCGAGATTGCTTCGATGGCTACCAACTACGCTCTACATCAAAGTCCAAGCAACAACGACAGGCTGCAGTAAAACTCCATGGGGTCTTCGCTTCCCATCGGGGGACCCTGGCATATTCACCAGGAAGTGGTTTCACTAGGTTCCAGTTAGGGACAGTAGGGCTCTCGTTACACCATTCATGCAAGCCGCCAATTAAGCGGCAAGGTATTACGCTACCTTAAGAGAGTTATAGTTACTCCCGCCGTTTACCGGCGCTTCACCCGGTTGGAACCGGGATTAACGTGCCGGCACTGAGCAGATGTCACCAGCTGTACAAACCTTTACAGGATAGCAGCTAGCTGTGTTTTTATTAAACAGTCGAAGCCCTCAAGTTACTGAGACGTACCGTCCGATTAAAGACAGTACGCACTCCTTATCCCAAAGTTACGGAGCTATTTTGCCGAGTTCCCTTAACTGGAGTATCCCAACACGCCTTAGGCTTCTCACCAAGGGGCACCTGTGTCGGATCTCAGTACGAACATAAAGAATTCATTTCTATCCTCTTTTCACGGACTCCAGAGATCGGCCGAACCCGACTAAAACGTCAGGCCATTCCTAATTTCTTCCACTTCTCTGCATTAAGCATCTCCATGGAATTATATAGTTAGATGGAACGATGGTTCCACTCAGCGTACTCCGAAGTGTCAAGGAAAGAACTTGCGTTGCCGCGTGTATCTTTACGGTACCCGAATATTAACGGGTTTCCCTTTCGGCTCAATCGAGTTACGAAGAGCCTTAGGATCGACTAACCCTCAGTTGACGAACATTGCTGAGGAATCCTGGCCCTTTCGGCGATGGGGATTCTAACCCCACTTTGCTGTTACTCCCGGCAGGATCTACAATTCTGACAGGTCCACTGGAACTCACGCCCCAGCTTCTGCCCTATCACAACGCCTCCCTAGCGAATCTCTTTCGAGTCCTAGAGTATCGGTATCTGGCTTAATCCATTCCATTATCGGAGCCATCAATCTAGATGGGTGAGCTGTTACGCTATCTTTAAAGGGTGGCTGCTTCTAAGCCTACCTTCCCACTGTTTTAGACTGATGACGTCCTTTAACTTATCCAGAATTTGTGGACCTTAACTCTAGTCTGGGTTTTTTCCCTAAGGGGACATGAGCTTACCCCAACGTCCCCGACTCCGAAGATCTACGACGCAAACAAGTTCGGAGTTTGACAGTATGCCGAGAGATTTCTCCCCCTAAACATTCAATCAGTGCTCTACCTTGTCTGCTATCTCCCTTCAGGCTAGACTGCGGCCTATTTAGGGAGGAACCAGCTGTCTCCAGCCTTGATTAGCCTTTCACTCCTATTCCAAGGTCAGAAGAACGAGTTGTACGTCAGAACCTCTTCGGGCCTCCACCAATCAATTGATCGGCTTCACCCTGCCCTGGAATAGATCGACTGGTTTCGGGTCTTTTGGTAGTGATTCCGGGCACTTTCACACCCCGTCCCTCAGAGTAAACTCTTGCGGACTGTTGATTTCTCTTTGATTACGAAATTGAATTCTTAATCTCACCACTACCAGAAACTCCCTGCCTCGTGCTTCAAGACGTACAGCATGCCTCTAGTCCTCTTCTCTCGTACTAATGGATTACTCCATATTCCTTTAAGAAGAATCGCTCCTTTTGAGCCATGCATATCTTTCACTGTTTGGTTTCAGGTTCTTTTAACCCCCCTCTCGGGGTACTTTTCAGTTTTCCCTCACGGTACTAATTCACTATCGGTCTCAATACGTATTTAGAGTTAGGAGTTGATGCCTCCCTTTTTCCTGAAGGATATCCGACCCACAGTACTCAGGTACTCTACAAATTCTTCATGTTTACGCTTACGGGACTTTCACCCTCTGCGGTATATCATTTCAGAAAAATTCAGCTTCACATGAAGTAATCGCAAGTAGAGCCCATACACCACATCCTTATGATACTTAAAGTATCACAAGTTCAGTTTGCTCTCTGTCCTTTTCGATCGCCTTTACTAAGGACATCGCATTTGCTTTCTTTTCCTCCCCCTACTAAGATGTTTCAATTCAGGGGGTTCCCCTTCCTTTCGGAATAGAAACGGGAAGTCCCATTCGGGCATCCTGGGTTCAATGGCCACATGCGCCTAGCCCAGGCTTATCGCAGCTTGTCACGCCCTTCATCGGCGTCTTGAGCCGAACCATTCCCCAAACAGCATTAGTTCATATTCTTACTTTTGCCAAGGTCAATTAACGGGAATTGATCGAAGTTTTGCCTATGCATGGCTTCTTCTAAAACTACCACGTAGTTTTATCAGCCACTTACATCAAAATTATTCATTAATGTAAGATACTTAAGGTGGACCCATCGGGATTTGAACCCGAGGCCTCTGCCTTGCAAAGGCAGCGCTCTTCCAGCTGAGCTATGGGCCCGTCGTTAGTCCAATATCTTTGTAGTGTTTAGGTAAACAGGAGGTGATCTAACCGCAGGTTCCCCTACGGTTACCTTGTTACGACTTATCCCCCCTCGCGAAACCTAGGTTTGACTCTACCCTAGGGGCAAAGCCTCACCTAAACCTCACTAAGGTGGATTGACGGGCGGTGTGTGCAAGGAGCAGGGACGTATTCACCGCGCGATGATGACACGCGATTACTAGGGATTCCAGCTTCATGAGGGTGAGTTGCAACCCTCAATCCGAACTTCGGGCGAGTTTAGGAGATTACTTACGCCTTTCGGCGTCAGGACTCATTGTCTCGCTCATTGTAGGCCGCGTGTAGCCTGGGAGATTCGGGGCATACTGACCTACCGTTGCCCCCTCCTTCCTTTGGTTTAGCACCAGCGGTCCCTGCAGAGTCCCCATCGCCCCGGAGGGCAAGCTGGCAACTGCAGGTGAGGGTCTCGTTCGTTGACTCACTTAAGAGTACGCCTCACGGTACGAACTGACGGCGGCCATGCACCTCCTCTCAGCTTGTCTGGCAAGGTCGTTAGCCTGGCTGTCATTCTGCTGTCGCTCCCAGTGAGTTTCCCGGCGTTGAATCCAATTAAACCGCAGCCTCCACCCCTTGTAGTGCTCCCCCGCCAATTCCTTTAAGTTTCAGCCTTGCGACCGTACTCCCCAGGCGGTGCGTTTCACGGTTTCCCTTCGGCACCTCAGTGACACGTGGTCACTGACACACCTAACGCGCATCGTTTACAGCTGGGACTACCCGGGTATCTAATCCGGTTTGCTCCCCCAGCTTTCGTCCCTCACTGTCGGACCCGTTCTGGTGAGATGCCTTCGCCATAGGTGGTCCCACCGGGATTACAGGATTTCACTCCTACCCCGGCAGTACCCCTCACCTCTCCCGGTCCCTAGAAAACAAGTTTCCCCTGAACGCCCGCCAGTTAAGCTGGCGGATTTCTCAAGGGACCCAGTTATCAAGCTACGGACCCTTTAAGCCCAGTAATAGCGGCCACCACTCGAGCCGCCGGTATTACCGCGGCGGCTGGCACCGGTCTTGCCCGGCCCTTTCTTCACCAGTTATTTAAACTGGCGGACAGCCAGCCTGTGCTGGCACTCGGGGTTTCCTTATCACGGTTGCCCGCATGGTAAAGTTTTCGCGCCTGCTGCGCCCCGTAGGGCCTGGATTCGTGTCTCAGAATCCATCTCCGGGCTCTTGCTCCCACAACCCGTACCGATCAAGGGCTTGTTGGGCCGTTACCCCAACAACAACCTAATCGGGCGCAGACCCATCCTGCGGCGATAAATCTTTCAACTACAGAACATTCCAGTATCCGTAGCCTATGGGACATTATCCCCAGTTTCCCGGGGTTATTTCCCACCGCAGGGCAGGTTATCCACGTGTTACTGAGCAGTACGCCGAGGGCTTACCCCTCTCGACTCGCATGGCTTAATCGAACTCCGATAGCAGTGGCCTCTGGCAGGATCAACCAGAATCACTTAGCACATCTTATAAGGAGTTGGCAGTTGCTTCGCAGATTTCCGCGTTGCCAGTACCAATGTCAGAACCAACTCCGGTCTCGCCGGGGGCGTTGATTCTCCATCACAGAGGGTAATAACCTGTGTGTTTTTGAGATATAAAGGTTTTCATCGTGCCCCGGTAACGGAGCACGAGCGCCGCGGACCCGGGGTGCCCAACGATCGCATCAGGACAGATGCGAGGTATACTGGTAGCACCTCCAGGCACTTAAACCATTCTGTCGTGCGCATCCCAGGGAACGCGCACCCATCGGATCCGGTAACGGAGACCCGTCACCGTCGCGCCGACGGCGCGAGGCTTCAAACTATGATCTCGAAATTGATAAAGGTTTTGAGACAAGGCCGGTTGGGGGGGGGGGACGATAGGACCCGTCGCGCCCCGGCCCGTGACGGACCGACCCGGCTGGAGATACTCCCGGGTTCCGGGCAAAGCATGGCGTAGCGAGGCCAGAACCCGAAAACCTGGCTGGAGCGCACCGAAGGAAAGGATGCCGGGACCCCCCCGGGAACCGGAGAGCGCGCACACCGGAACCGGAGACCCATCCCTGTTGCGACCGGCCCGGCAGGCGCCGGGACGCGGCAGGACGACCGGATCCCGGGAGATTCCGGAGAAATGTAACGAGAAGATGCCGGGAGACCGCACCCCGCGAGACCCTCCTCAAGCGCCCCTTCCGATCACCGGGAGCACCTCGACCTCGCCGAAGAACTCCTCCTGGACGAGCTCGACGACCCCGTCCAGCATCAGGAAGAGGAGCGGTATGTAGAGGTCGACCACGCTCCAGCCGCTCGCCGCCACGAGCGAGGAGATCGTGACTCGCCCCGCGGCGAAGCCGGCGATGCACCAGTCCAAGACCCGCCGGGCCGCGTCGCGGTAGCCCTCCTCGTGCGCGATCCCGATCACCTCCAGGGGGTCGATGGTCACGGGCGGCGCGCGGCAGTATCGCCGGCGCCGCTGCTCGTCCCGCTCCATATACCGCAGCACGGTGATCAGGTCGAAGAGGGTCTCCGGCCGCTTGCGCATGCGTTTGCGTTCCAGGCGGCGGTGGATCTCGGCCTCGAGCCGGGCAATCGGCTCCCCGTCCATCGGCTCCGCGAAGGCGTCCCAGTCGAGGGACTCCTCCTCGTCCCCGTCGCCGGCGTCCTCCTCTTCCTCCTCGGGCGGGTCGAGCAGGTACTCGGACTTCATCCGGAGCAGGAGCGAGGCGTAGAAGAGGGTCCGGCCGGAGATCCGGAGGTCCAGGGTCTTCTGGTTCTCGAGCTCGGAGAGAAACCGGTCGGTCACCTCGACGATATCGATCCGCCAGGGGTCGATGTCGCCCCGCTCGGCCATCCCGACCAGTATCGCGACCGGTTCCTCAATCACCGGCACGCACGCCCGTCACCAGTGTGGATTTATCGGGCCGGACAGTCACGCCGACGATCCGGTCCGCGCTCTCGATCATCGGTTTCCGGAGCGAGACGATGATGAACTGGGACTCCGCCGCGATGGTCCGGATCATCGAGGCGATCCGCTCGACGTTCGAACCGTCGAGCGACATGTCCACCTCGTCGAAGGCGTAGAACGGGGCCGGGAGGAACTGCTGGATCGAGAAGATGAACGCGAGCGTGGTCAGCGACTTCTCGCCGCCCGAGAGGGCGGAGAGGAGGTGGACCGCTTTGTCCCGCGGCTGGACCTCGAAGGTCAGCCCTCCCGCGAACGGGTCGTCGTCGCACTCGAGGACCAGCCTCCCCGTGCCGCTCGTGAGCGTTGCGAAGATCCGGGAGAAGTTCTCGCTGATCGCCGAGAACGCGGTCCGGAAGGCCTCGAGCTTCTGCTTCTCGAAGTACGCGATCCGCTCCAGGATCGTCTCCCGCTCGCGCGAGAGCACCTCGACCATCTCGGTCCTCTCGGCCACCCGGGCCGAGACGCGGTCGTACTCCTCGACCGCGAGCATGTTCACCGCGCCGAGACGCCGGAGCTCGAGGTCGGTCGCCGCGATCCCCTCGTCGATCTCGGCGAGCGTCATGGTCGTGGTCCGTCCGGCCGCCCGCTCCCGCAGGACGGCGCACTCCTCCTCCAGCACCCGCTCGCGCTCGATACAGGCGTCGGCATGGAACCGGGCCCGCTCCTGCTTCGTCTCGAGGTCGACCAGCCCCCGTTCGAGGTCGAGGATCGAGGCCTGCAGCCCGGTGCGCCGGCGACGGAGGTCCTCGAGCTCGGCGGAGAAGGTCTGCTGCCGGGCCTCGAGCCCCCGGATCTCGTCCTCTCCCCGGGCGATCTGCTCCTCGAAGGCACGGGTCTCCTCCTCGAGGTTCCGGTTCTTCTCGTCGAGCCGTTCCCGCTCGGCGGCGAGCTCCTCGATCCGCCGGGCGAAGTAGACCCGTTCGCGCTGGCTGTCCGCGATGTCCGACTCCTTGTTGCGGAGCCGGCGCTCGACCTCGTCGAGCTCGGCCCGCGCCCGTTCCCGCTGGTCGGTCAGGGCCGGGATCTCCGTCTCCTCGAGGTCCCTGCGGAGCGCGGCCACCCGCCGGTTCATCCCGTCGATACCGTCCTGGAGCGTCTCGAGCGCCTGCTCGACCTCCGCCTGCTCCTGGACGGACGCGGCGCCCTCCTCGCCGAGCCGGCGCTCGGAGAGGCCGAGCTCCTCCTCCTCGGCCGCCAGCGCCGCGAGCCGCCGGCCGTACTCCTCGACCAGCACCCTGGAGCGCGCGGCCTCCTGGTCCGCGCGGGAGCGCGCGGCCCGCAGGGTCTCGGACTCCTCCGAGAGTTGCCGGACCTCGCCCTCGAGCCGCGCCGCCTCGGCCTCCTGCCCGGCGAGGTCCGCGAGCAGCCGGCGGACCTCGTCCTCGACCGACGCGGCGAACCCCCTCACCTGGCGCTTCTGGTAGCCGCCCGTCATCGCCCCCGTCTTCTCCAGGAGCTCCCCCTCCAGCGTGACCATCCGGTGCCGGCCGATCAGCCGGCGCGCCTGGGCGAGGGTCTCCATCACCACCGTCCCGCCGAAGACCAGGGCGAACGCGCGCTCGTACTGCGGGTCGAACCTGACCAGGTTGACCGCGTGGTCGATCACGCCGTCGCCCGTGACCGGCGATACCTGGACCGCGCGCAGCCGGTTCAGGGGCAGGAACGTGAGCCGCCCGGCCCGGGTCTCCTTCAGGTAGGCGATCGCGTCGGACGCCACCCGGTCGTCGTCGACCACGACGTTGTTGAGCCGGCCGCCGGCCGCCGTGTTCAGCGCGACCATGTACTCGGGAGGCACCCTGCCGAGCGAGGCGATCGTCCCGTGGACGCCGTCCATCCCGAGCACGGACTCGAGGGCGCGCCCCCCCGCGTCCCCGTGGACCTGCTGCTGGGCCTCGCACCGCATCAGGGCCTGCTCGTTCGCGCGGATGGACTGCCGCAGGTTCTCGAGCGCTCCCCGCCTCTCGAGGAGGCGGCGCTCGACCCCTGAGAGCGCCGCCTCCGCCTTCTTTTGATCCCGGGCCTGTTCCTCGCCCGCGGCCGCTGCCGCGTCGAGCGCGGCCCGGTCCTCGGCCACGGCTGCCGCGATCTCCGTCCTGCGGGCCTCGAGCCGTTCCCGTTCGCGGGACCGGGCCCGGCTCTGCTCGATCAGCCGGTCCTGTTGCCGGAGGAGGTCCGCGCGCTCCGCGGTCCGCTCCTCGAGCGAGGCGAGCAGCCCGAAGAGCTCGGCCTGCGCCGCGGCCGTCCCGCTCTGCCCGTCCGCGAGCCGGTCCTCGATCCCGCGGAGCCGGTTCGCAAGCCCCGCCTGCTCCATCGCCAGGGTGGTCCGGTCGATCGAGAGGTTCCGGATCCGGGCCTGCGCCTCCGCCACCTTCTCCTCGAGCCGCCGGGTATCGGCGAACGCGCGGTTGATCGCCTGGAGGTTCTCTTCCCGCTCGCGGCGGTGCGCGTCGATCGAGTGGCGCGCGGAACGGATCGAGCCCTTCACCTCCTCGAGCTGGCTGAGCAGCTTCAGGTACTCGGACCCGCTCCGCCGGTGGATCTCCTCGTCGAGCGCGGCGAGGTCCCCCTGGACGTAGGCGAGCTCGTGCGCCTGGTGCGAGCGGTCCTCCTCGAGCCGGGCGATCTCGGCCCGGTGCTCTTCGGCCAGCGCCCGGAGCCCCGCGTGCTCGCGCTCCTTCTCCGCGAGCTCGGCCGCGGCGCGGGAGTCCTCGAGGTCGGTGCGCCGCAGGGTCAGCTGCTGGTGGACCAGGGCCTGCTCGCGCTCGACGGCGAGCTCCTGGAGCCGGCGCGCCGACTCGGCGAGGAGGAGCTCCTCGCGCTCGATCCGTTCCCTGACCACCTCGAGCTCGGCGTGCGCCTGCGTCTTCCGCAGGTCGAACTCGGCCACTCCGGCGATCTCGTCGATCACCCGCCGCCGCTCGAGGTCGCTCATCTCGATCATCCGGGTGATGTCGCCCTGCATCACGACGTTGTAACCGTGGGGCCGGACGCCGAGCCGCCCCCCCAGGAACTCGGCGATCTCGCTCTGCTTCGAGAGCCGGTCGTTCATATAGAAGTAGCTGTAATAGCCGTGTTCCGTCCGCTTGATCCGGCGGCGGATCCGGGTGCCGTCCGAGAACTTCAGCGCCACCTCGGCGGTGGAGCGCTTGCTCGTGATATTGATGAAGTCGGTCAGCTTCTCGGCGCGGAGCGAGTGGGACGACGAGAGCCCGAGGACGAACAGGATCGCGTCGACGATGTTCGACTTACCCGAGCCGTTCGGGCCGGAGATGACGGTGAAACCCTGAGAAAATGGAATCCGGGTCTTCCGGGCGAATGACTTGAAGTTGTCGATCTCCAGCTCGCTGATGTACAAGGAAGCGGGCCCCTATCTTTTCTTGAGCGGCCTGGGCTGTTCCTGCTCCTCGGCGAGGATCACCTCGTCCACGTGCCGGGCCGAGCGGTCGCCGACCGTCCTCCCCCCGGCCCGCCGGTGCTGGGGGCCGTTCGGGGCAACGATGTACTGGTTCTTCCGCCGCTTCTCCGGCCGGATGGTGCCGTCGGTCTGCATGATCATATCCATCTCGTCGGCAGTTTCCGGGGTCGGCTCCGCGTCGGCGGGGACGTCCGCCGGGGCCGACAGGGAGAGTTTATCCGCGTTGCGCGGGTTGACGAGGATGGTCGGTGCGGGCGACGACGATTCGGCGGGGAGCGTCCGTCCCGGCCTCGGGGCGGGGGCGGGTTCGCGCTGCTCCGCCGTCTTTACCAGCTTGAACACGAGCGCCTTGATGTCCAGGAGCTCCTCGGTGAGGCCCTTGACCACGGCCTCCAGCTCCCGGACGCGCCGCTCGAGGGTGCCGACCCGTCCCTCGTCGACGGGCGGCGCCGGGGGCCGCTCCGCCTCCCGGAGCTGCTCGAGGACCCGGTCCTTCTCCTCGATCTCGTGCTCGAGGTACTTGATCTTCGCATCCTTCATTGCCATGCGTGCCCTCCGGTGAAAGGGTGCGACGGGGAAGGTTATATTAGTTACAATCCGTATCGGGCGGCTAGGGGACGAAGAAACACTCATACACCCAGCGGTCCGATACTGTTTCTATGTCGCACCTTGCCGACACGGACCCCGAGCTTGCGCGGATCATCGAGAGCGAGAGGGTCCGCCAGGTGACCGGGCTCGAGCTGATCGCCTCCGAGAACCTCGTCAGCCAGGCGGTCCTCGAGGCGATGGGCTCGATCATGACCAACAAGTACGCCGAGGGCTATCCCGGGAAGCGGTACTACGGCGGGTGCGAGTTTCACGACCAGGCCGAGAACCTCGCGCGCGACCGGGTCAAGCAGCTCTTCGGGGCCGAGCACGCGAACGTCCAGCCCCACTCGGGGACGCAGGCGAACATGGCCATCTACTTCTCGCAGATGGAGTGCGGCAAAGACCGGATGATGTCCATGTCTCTCACCCAGGGCGGCCACCTCTCTCACGGTTCCCCGGTCTCGTTCAGCGGCAGGTTGTACGAGGTCCACCAGTACGGCGTCGACCTCGAGACCGAGACGCTCGACTACGGGGCGGTCGAGGAGCAGGCCAGGAAGGTCCGGCCGAAGGGGATCGTCTGCGGGGCGTCAGCCTACCCGCGCGAGATCGACTTCTCTGCCTTCCAGGAGATCGCGGACGGCGTCGACGCCTTCTGCATGGCCGATATCGCGCACATCGCGGGCCTCTGCGCGGCAGGCATCCACCCGAACCCCACGGGCACGGTGGACTTCATCACCTCGACCACCCACAAGACCCTGCGCGGCCCGCGCGGCGGTTTCATCCTCTGCGGAGCGGACATGGCCCAGCAGGTCGACAAGGCGGTCTTTCCGGGGATGCAGGGCGGTCCCCTGATGCACACGATCGCGGCGAAGGCGGTCTGCTTCCAGGAGGCCCTCAGGCCCGGGTACCGGGACTACGCGCGCCAGATCGTCCGGAACGCACAGGCGATGGCCGCTGTCCTCGACGATGCCGGGCTCCGGCTCGTCTCGGGCGGCACCGACAACCACCTGATCCTGATCGACCTCTCGAACCGGGGGATCACCGGGCTCGAGGCCGAGACGGTGCTCGGGCGGGCCGGGATCACGGTGAACAAGAACACGATCCCGAACGAGAACCGGTCCCCGTTCGTGACGAGCGGCCTGCGGATCGGCACGCCCGCGGTGACGTCGCGCGGGATGAAGGAGGGCGAGATGCGCCGGGTGGGCGCCTGGATCGCCCGCGTGCTCGCGGACATCACGAACGACGCGGTGATCCGGGAGGTGCGGGGCGAGGTCGAGGCGATGGCCTCGCAGTACCCGCTCCACCCGGCCTAGCCGGGAGCTGGCGAGAGGCGAGGAGGGGAGACGGGTGGCGACGATCCTCGACGGGAAGGCGGTCTCGGAGAAGCGGCTGGACCTGCTGCGCGAATCGATCGACGAGTCGGGGCTCGCCCCCCGGCTCGCGACCGTGCTGGTCGGCGACGACCCTGCCTCCGCACTCTACGTCCGGATGAAGCACCAGGCCTGCGAGCGGGTCCACATCGGCTCGATCAACGTGACCCTGCCCGGGGACGCGAGGACGGACCAGGTCGTCGGGACGGTCAACAGGCTGAACGAGGACCCGGAGATCAGCGGGATCCTGGTCCAGCTCCCGCTCCCGCGGGGGATCGACCGGGACGCCGTGATCCAGGCCGTCGCGACCGAGAAGGACGTCGACGGGTTCTCGCCCGTCTCGATGGGGCTCCTCGTCGCGGGCCGGCCGGTCTTCTCGCCGTGCACCCCCGCCGGGATCATGACCCTGCTCGCGGAGTACGGGATCGACCCGGCCGGCCGGCGGGCGGTCGTGATCGGCCGCTCGATCGACGTGGGCAGGCCGATGGCCGCGCTCCTGCTGAACGCCGACGCCACGGTCACCGTCTGCCACAGCAGGACCCGCGACCTGGCGGGCGTGACCCGCGAGGCGGAGCTCCTGGTCGCGGCCGTCGGCCGGCCCCGGTTCGTCACGGCCGGGATGGTCCGGGAGGGGGCGGTCGTGGTCGACGTCGGGACCAACCGGGTCGACGGGAGGCTGGTCGGCGACGTCGACTACGCCCCCGTGGCGGAGCGGGCCTCGGCGATCACCCCCGTCCCCGGCGGCGTCGGGCCGATGACGATCGCGACCCTGATGGAGAACACGTTCGCGGCGGCCCGGTACCAGGCATGCGGACCTTCACCGTAGGCACGGCGCGGATCGGGGCCGGGGAGCCCGTCTGCCTGATGGGCGTCATCAACGGCAGCCCCGAGTCGTTCTACGCGGGCTCGTACGTCCCTCCCGCGGCGGTCCGCCGGGTCGCCGAACGGATGGTCGAGGCGGGTGCGGGGATCCTGGACGTCGGCGCCTGCTCGACGGCCCCGGGGAGCCCGCCGATCACGCTGGCCGAGGAGGCCGCCCGCATGGACGGGCTCCTCTCGGAGCTCGACGGCACCGGCTACCCCGTCTCGGTCGACACCATGCACCCGTCCGTCCTCGAGACCTGCCTCTCCCACGACGTCCAGATGCTCAACGACATCGGGGGACTCGTCGACCCGGCGCTCACGGCCCTCGCGGCCGATGCCGGGCTCGCGGCCTGCGCGATGGCATCGTTCGGGACGCACGGCGACGCCGTCGGGGTCGAGGCGACCCTCGCGGCCCTCGGGCTCGTGAGGGAACGGGCCCGGAAGGCCGGGATCGACCGCCTGGTCCTGGACCCGGGCATCGGCCTCTGGACCCCCGGCCGGACGGTCGAGCACGACTGGTCGCTCTGCTGCGCGTTCGAACGGTTCACCGCCGCCGGGGACCCGGTGCTCGCGGCGGTCTCGCGCAAGACCTTCCTCGGGTCGATCACCGGCCGTCCCCCCGCCGGCCGGCTCGCGGCCTCGCTCGCCGTCACGGCGTTCCTGCTCGGGAAGGGCGCCCGGGTCGTGCGCACGCACGACGTCGCCGAGACCGCCGACCTGCTCCGGGTGCGGGAGCGGATGGGGGCCTGCCCGTGACGGTCGAGTTCCGGGTCCACGGGCTCGGCACCCCGGTCCTCTCCCCGGGCGACGACCTCGCGGGGGCGCTCATGGACGCGGTCGCCCGGACCGGAGCCGGGGCCTTCCGGGACGGGGACGTCGTCGTCGTGGCCGAGACCGCGGTCGCGACCGTCGAGGGGAACGTGATCTCGCTCGACGGAATCGTGCCCTCGGACGAGGCCGAAGCCCTCGGCCGGAGGTACCGCATCGACCCCCGGGAGGTCCAGGTCGTGCTCGACGAGTCGGACCGGGTCGTCGGCGGGATCGACGGGTTCCTGCTCTGCCTCAAGAACGGGACGCTCCTCCCGAACGCCGGGGTCGACGGCTCGAACGCTCCCCCGGGCCACGTCACGCCCCTGCCGCGGGACCCGGACGCCTCGGCGCGGCGGCTCAGGACCGAGATCAGGGAGCGGACCGGCGCGTCGATCGGCGTGATCGTGGCCGACTCGCGCACCCACGCGATGCGGCTCGGTTGCTCGGGGGTCGCGATCGGCTGCGCCGGGATCGAGGCCGTGACCGACGAGCGGGGCCGGACCGACCTCTTCGGCGGGGTGCTGCTGGTGACCAGGCGGGCGGTCGCGGACAACGTCGCATCGGCCGCGGAGCTGGTGATGGGCGAGGCGGACGAGGGGATCCCCGCCGCGCTGGTGCGGGGCCTGGACCTCCCGATCGGCGACTGGAGCGGGGTCGAGGGGATCGCGGCCGACGAGTGCCTCTTCATGGGCGTGCTCGGCCGCTTCCCCCCGGGGGAGTGAGGGTGGCGGGCGCGGTCGCCGTCCCGCGGATCGTCGTGGCCGCCGCGACGAGCGGGGCCGGCAAGACCACGATCGCCGGGGGGCTGATGGCCGCTCTCGCGGCGAGGGGGCTCGCCGTCCAGCCCTTCAAGGTCGGGCCCGACTTCATCGACCCGACCCACCACACCCGCTGCTGCGGCCGGACCTGCCGGAACCTGGACCCGTTCATGATGGGCGAGGACGGGGTCCGCGCGACCTTCGCCCGGGCGTCGGCAGGCGCCGACATCGCCGTGATCGAGGGGGTGATGGGGCTCCACGACGGGATCGACGGGACGGGGTTCGGCTCGACCGCCCACGTCGCACGGCTCCTGGAGGCCCCGGTGCTGCTCGCGGTCGACGCGAAGGGGGCGTCGCGCACGGTCCACGCCATCGTCCGCGGGGTCGCCGGCTACGACCCCGGGGTCCGCGTGGCCGGGGTCGTCTTCAACCGGGTCGGGAGCGACCGGCACCGCGAGCTTATCGAGCGGGGACGCGAGCTCCCGGTCCTCGGCTGGGTCCCGCGGGACGGGTCGCTCTCGGTTCCGAGCCGCCACCTGGGGCTATCGCTCGCGGACGAGGTCGACGTGCACGAGGCGTTCCGGGAGGTGGTCGGCGCGCACGTCGACCTGGACGGGGTGCTGGAGGCAGCCCGGTCAGCTCCTCCCGTCGAAGCGTGCCCCGCGACCCCGCCGGGAGACGGGGCGGTCCCCGTCGGGGTCGCGCTCGATTCGGCGTTCTGCTTCCACTACGCCGACAACCTGGACCGGCTCCGCGCTGCGGGGGGACGCCCCGTCTTCTTCTCGCCGATCGCCGACCCCCTCCCGGAGGTCGCCGCCCTGTACCTCGGCGGCGGGTACCCCGAGCTCCATGCCGCGGCCCTCGAGGCGGGGCCCTCGCGCGCGGCGATCGCGCGGGCAGCGGCGGACGGGCTCCCGATCTGGGGGGAGTGCGGCGGGCTGGTCTACCTCTCGCGGTCGCTCGAGGCCGGCGGGGAGACGTTCCGGATGTGCGACGTCGTGCCGGCGGAATCCGCGATGCGCGATCGGATCCAGGGACTCGGCTACGTCGACGCGACCTTCGTCCCCGGGCCGTTCGGGTCGCTGGCCGGCGAGGGACTCCGGGGCCACGAGTTCCACTACTCGGCCTGCCGCCCGGACCCGGACGCGCGGTTCGCGCTCTCCCTCTCGCGCGGGCGGGGCCTCGGGGAGGGGCGCGACGGGCTGTGCGAGCACGCGACGGTCGCGGGCTACACCCACGCCTACTTCACGGACCGGTTCGGGGAGGCGCTCGTGGGGGCCGCCAGGGACTACGCGCGCCGCTGACCGGGAACCGCCCCGATATATAGTGGTCCTGCCAAACGGAATGCCAGGGAGTCATGCCGATGCGCTCGCGATTCGCCGTTTCATCCTACTGCCTGAACGACCAACCGCTCGACGAGGCGCTCGAGCGCCTCTCGACGATCACGGGCGCCGTCGAGGTGATGGACGAGGGCTGCCACGCCTTCCAGGACACCGCGGTCCTCGAGACCTTCGACCTGGAGTACTCGGTCCACGCGCCGTCCCGCGGGGTGAACCTGGCGAGCCTGCTGGAGCCGATCCGGCGCGCGAGCGTCGAGGTGACGGCCGGCTGCATGGAGCTGGCTGCCGCCATCGACGCCCCGGTGGTGATCCACCCCGGCTACTTCGCCTGGCAGGGCGAGCGCGTGGCGGCCGAACGGCAGTTCGGGCAGTCACTGGGGGAGCTGAACAGGGCTGCACGGGAGTGCTCCGGGACGTTCTTCGTCGAGAACATGGGCAACTGGGAACATTTCCTGCTGAAAACACCGGAAGAGATGCCGATCCTGGACGGCACCGGGTTCGCGCTCGACGTCGGGCACGCCCACCAGAACCACGCGCTCGCCGGTTTCCTGGCGTTCCCGGCCCGCCACTTCCACCTGCACGACAACGACGGAACAAGCGACGCCCACGCTGCCGTCGGGGAGGGGACGATCGACTTCGGGGCCGTGATGGCGGTCGTCCGGCGGAGCGGGGTGCGGCCAGTGATCGAGGTCGGGGACTGGGACGGGGTGGTGCGGTCGATCGGGGTCCTCGAGGGACTCTGAGCCGGCGTGCGGGACCTCCTCATCGTTGCAGACCCCGGCAGATTGGCGGGGACAGACGCCGGGGGCTGCCGGCCCCACGTCGATCGTCCCGGCGCACGGCCGCGGAGGACGGGTTCCCCCCGGGGCGGCACGGCACCCGATCCGCCGGCAACGGGCCGGCCAGGTCCCCCCGGCACCCTGCTCACGGGACCGTCCCGCGGTCCCGGCGTCCCCGGGGCGGCGACCGCTGCCACAGGGGGCGCTCTGCCGGCGCCCGCCGGCGGTCGGAGACCCCGCCGAACCACCCGCCGGCCCGCCCGGGCGAGAGCGGGGCCCCGGGACGGTCCTGCCTGGCCGCCTGCCGCCGGGGGGGGAGCTCCCGCGACACCGGGGCGCGGGATCGGGACGGAGAGGACCCGGCGATTCAAGGGTATTCGAAGAAGATGCATAAAGTTTAAATTGCATGGACGGGCATCACGACCCTGATCACCTATGGAAACCCCGGAGAAGACCCCACAGCTGGTGGCGTGCCTGAACAGCGCCCTGGAGAACGAGCACGCCATCTATGCACAGTACCTGAGCCATGCCAAGACCGTGAAGGGCGTCGACGCGCGGCTCGTCAACAAGCGGATGAGGAGACTGGCGGGATTCCATCGTCTCCACCAGAAGAAACTCCGGCACCTGATCGGGGACTACCTCGACGCTGTTCCGTCGATGAAGATGGGAGATACCCACGCCGCGGACAGTATCGATTCGATCCTCGCGACCAACATCAAATGCGAGGGGAGGGCGATCGACAACTACATGGCGACGTTGGACGTGCTGGAACGCGAGAAAGAGAACCTCCCGTACGAGTACTGCAAGATCGATTACGCGCTCAAGAAGATGATCCGGGACGACCAGGCCCACATCGCCACGCTGAAAAAATTGCGCGGTCAGTGAGTCCCGAGCGCGGGTTCCGGCGAGGGCCCGTGCCGGAGGTTCACATCCCCAAGATCTTTTTTATCGAGCCCAGGATTCCCGTGCTCTCCTGCTGAACGTCCAGGAACTGGCCGGCCAGCGCCGCCGCGTCGGGCGAGGACTTCATCGCCATCTCCGCCTGGTCGCCGAGCAGGGAGGTCAGGCCGGCCTGGTCCATCTTCTTCCCGGTGAAGGCCTGGCTCACGGCGCGGAGCATCATCGGGGTCACGATCGCCAGCACCGAGCCGATCACCGCGGGGGGAAGGCCGGTCTTCTGGGCGATCGCGTTCTGGATGGCGCCCATCTGGCTGCCCAGCAGCCGGCTCACGATGTCCCCGCCGCCGGTTGCCGCGGCAGGGGTGGAGAGGTACGCTGCCATGTCGCCCGCGGGACTCTCGCCCCCCAGCTGCCCCATCATCGACGTGAGCATATCGGCGCCGCCGGGCCTGGCGGCGGTGTTCGCCATGGATCCCATCAGCATGGGAAGCGCGAGCCCGAGGGCCGATTGGACCCCCGCGCTGTCTCCGCCCACCGCCGTGCTGAGGGCGGCGAGGTTGTCGCCGGTGCCCACCTGCTTGAGCAGGTCTCCAACTAGGTCCATGGTTGTATAGTGACGCCGTGACCGGTAAATATTTATGGGTTGCCGGCCCCACGTGAATACTTCGGGTCCGATCCCGGGCAGGCGGGTTCCCGAAGGGACGGGGACTCGCGTTGTACGTCTCACCCCAATCCGGTCCCGTGCCAGACGAGGTCGGCGCCGGCCCGTCCGTCCCCCGTCCCGCCGGCCCGCGGGGGCACCTGGCCGGCCCGCCCTCGAGGAGCCGGCGGACGCGGCCCGGGGCATCTCCCGGCGGGATTCGCCTGTCCCGCGGGGCGCCCCCCTGTTCAAACCCGCGCACCCGTCCCGGTCCCTGGGCGCTCCGTTCCTGTTCCGTCCATGGGCGCTCCGTCCCCGTCCCGTCGAGCCGGCAGCGGCCTGGACGGGCGCCGGCGAAAGGGGGAGGGGGTGTGAGAGAGGATCGACTCGGGGATTCTACGGGCAGTCCGGGCCGGTGAAAACCTTTTTTACGGAACGGGCACCATTCTACTGATACATTCTGCCTCAGTGGCTTAGCCGGCATAGCGCGTCCTTGGTAAGGACGAGGTCGCGAGTTCAAATCTCGCCTGAGGCTTCCGGGATAACAGTTCAAGTCCTCATATGCCCTACAATCCGGCATGGAGGCCAATCCCCCTTTCTACCCTGGACAGTACCGCACCACAGCCCCGCGAGCGTACCGCCGGGCGGTGGCGGAAGGCCGGCTGACGGGCGACGGCCGCCGGCCTAAACCGAGCGGCAGGCCACCCGTCCGCTCCGGAACCACCGGGTCCTGACGACGCGGTATCGCCTCGTCACCCGGCGCCGGTTCATCAGGCCGTGTGCCGCAATGTCGATCGGCGACGTGCACGCCGGGCCGAATGCCCTGGAGACGGGGACGAGCGCCCGCGGCACGGTCTTCCCGGTCGGGCACGCCGCGTGGGCGGTCCCCCGCGACCACCTGCGGGCCCACTACAACCGGCACGACGGCCCCGTGGACGTGCTGCTGGCCGGGGGCGCGTGATGGCCCTGCTCTCCGGCGACCTCTACTGCGAGCGCTGCGGCTCGCGGTACCTCCACCGGGCCGACCCGGAACACTGTTCCGAGTGCGCCCGGGGGATCGGGGCCGGCGAGGCCCGGCGGTCGTGGACGCGCTACCGGCGGTACCTCTGCGAGGACTGCGCCGAGCGGCAGGAGTGGGAATGACGCGGTTCTATCGCCGGCCCCTCTGCACGCGGTGCCGGAAGGAACACGGGCCGGCCGTCGAACCGCTGGGTGTGCCCCAGCTCTGCCGGCAGGCCTCCTGCGCAGGGTGCGATCGGGGGATCGGGCCGGCGGAGCTGCGGCTCTCCGCCCCGGTCTCCTTCGCCAGGTGCTCCGGAAAGACCCCTCGCCGGGGGAGGGCGTCCTGATGGGCGCGCACGGCGATCTCCACTGCGGGCGCTGCGGCCGGCAGGTCGTGCCCCGCGGACTGCCCCGAACGCTACAGCGCAAAACGCCGGGGGCGGTCGCCGTGAGGTGGGTCTTCATCAACCTCACGAGCGGGAACCCGTTCCAGATCGTGACCACCCCGGACGAGCGGGACCGCTTCATGCGGTACTGCAACCGGGAGGGGATCCGCGGCGGCCTGATCCGGGTGGACGAGACCGGGATCGTGGTCGAGCACCCGGTGAGCGAGGGGTAGATGCCGCCGGTCGAGACGCCGCCCGCGGCGGCGCGAACGCCGGCTTCCTGCCGGCCGGAGACGGAACGTCCCCCCATCCCGGTCGACGAGGGGGAGCTGCGGAGGTGGCGGTCCTGGCTCGTCGGGCGCGGCTACAAAGAGACCACGGCCCTCCTCTGGCTCTCCCGGGTCCGGACAGCCCACGCCCGCGGCGCGACGGACGAGGCGGCGGTGGACGCGGTCTTCTCATCGTTCCCCGGCGGGACCCGGTCCGGGTTCCGGCAGGCGCTCCGGGGACTCGACGAGTTCAGGAGGTCGCCATGATCGCCTCTCGAACTCTCGCTCGTACGCTCCGCTGTGTACTCAGAACAATCAAAAGTGTGTACACTGTGTACACAGAACGACCCAAAGTGTGTACACAGTGTACACAGTTCGCGGAGGCGGTGACCGGTGAGAGTTGATCGAAACGATCGATCGCAGGCACGGATCGCTGTCTGTCTGCCGGCCGGGATGCCTGTGGATATCCGGGACGATACGGCGGTCAATCTCGCGTCTGGAGGTCTCTACGGCGATTCCGGGCCGGCATACGGCAGTTTCTGCGGGGACTCGAGGAATTCAGGAGGTCGACTCGATCGCCTTCCTTCTCTCTCTCTCTCTCTCTCTCTCTCTCTCTCTATTGTACTGTACTGTGTACACAACAAACACATCACTGTGTACACTGTGTACACAGTTTGCGGAGGCGGTGACCGGTGAGACTTGATCGCAACGGGCAGACGCTCCATCAAGCAACCGTCTGGCTCCCGGTCGAGGTGCTTCAGCTGATCCGTGCGGATCGGTTCAACCTCTCCGCTTTCGTCCGCCAGCAGATCGAACTGGTGTACGGCGATGTCTCGCCAGCTGAGCTCCAGGTTCAGCGCGCTCAACTAATCGAGGAGGCCCGGGAGAGCATCGCCCGGCAGCGCGCTGCCGATCTCGAGCGCGAGGCCGACATGGAGCGCGCCCGGGCGGCCGTCCGCGTGATGCGGGCCGAACGGGAGGCGGCGAAGGGCCGGCAGGACCGGATCGCCGGGGCGCTCGCGGGGATCGTCGGGAAGAACGCCGGCACGTACCGCCGGCTCCTGCCCGAGAACGACCCGCACGGCGACCGTGTCGACGACTGGGAGGCCCTGGTCCGCCGGGTCTCGCACCTCTGCGGTGCCGGGGTTGATTCAGGAGAGGTCGCGGCAGGGCTGCGGGCGCTGCTCTCGAAGGCGTGACGCGGCCGGCGGGAAAAAGGGGTCAGAGGTTGTTGAACAGCCAGACGACGTCGGCGAAGTCGATCCGGCCGTTGCCGTTGTAGTCGAACGCGCTGACCGGCTCGTTCGCCGCGATCCAGCTCATCTGGTTGAAGTAGAGCACGACGTCCGCGAAGTCCGGCCGGCCGTTGCCGTTGACGTCGTCATAGAGCCCGTCGGCGTCTAGGTCCAGCGGCGGGCTATCCATGCCCGGGAACGGGGCCGGCGGCGCGGGGATCGCCGGGGGATCGAGCGTGAAGTAATCGAAGTTCATCGCTTTTCCGTGGTAGGTGAACTGGACCATGTTCAGGCCGGGCTTGAGCCGGAGCGTGGCGTTCGCGAAGGCAAATGTCGTCACCGAGCCCGTGTTCGGCACGGGGATATCGATCTCGCCGGCCATCCCGGCCACGGTCACCGTGACCGTCTGGCCGCCGGCCAAACCCGCGAGGCGGAGGCTGAGCGGGTAGTTGTAGTTCTCCGCGGCCCCGCTCCAGACCGGGTACCGGGTCCATTCGCCCTCGGCGATGGAGGTGACAAAGTATCCCCGTGTCGCGAACGCGGCGATGTCGACGTCGTCCTGGCGGTAGGCGCCGCCGCTGTTGCCGGGCGTCGTGTCGTGGTACGCAACGCCCTCGCCGCCGACGTTGTAGTCCTCGGCCTCGACCCGGATCAGCCCGTGGTAGAGCGGCAGCACCCGGATGTAGTCGGTCATCGTGGCCGTCTTGTCGCTCTGGAACAGACTGCTCACGGTCAGACGGACCGTGTACAGCCCATCGCCGGTGTAGGTATGGAGCGGGTTCTGCGCGGTGGAGAACTGGCCGTCGCCGAAGCTCCAGTTCCAGGAGGTCGGGCCGCCGGCCGACGTATCGGTGAACTGGACGGTGAGCGGGTCGTACCCGGTCCTCAGGCTCGCCGTGAACCCGGGAACCAGGGACGGGAACACCCTGATGAAGTTCGTCTTCGTGACCGACGTGCTCCCGATTCCGAGATAGGTGACGGTCAGCGAGACCGAGTATACGCCCGGATCACTGTAGGCATGAGCCGGATTCCGGGCCGAGGAGGCCTGACCGTCGCCGAAGTCCCAGCTCCAGGAGATCGGGGTGCCCGTCGAGGTGTCGGTGAACTGCACGGTGAGGGGATTGAAGCCATTCACCGGGCTTGCCGTGAAGCCGGGGACGAGGGCCCGCAGCGCGAGGCTGTGATATCGTCCGTCGGCAACGGCCGTGTACCCGGTGCCCGCCGGCGTCTGCGACACCACGCCGCCCAAGTCATCCCCCCAGCTGACGATCGAGCCGTCGGCCGTCAGCGCGAGGCTGTGCACGCTCCCGGCGGCGATGGCCGTGTACCCGGTGCCGGCTGGCGTCTTCGACACCTGGCCGAATTGGTCATACCCCCAGCTGGCGATCGAGCCGTCGGCCCGCAGCGCGAGGCTGTGCGAGTTCCCGGCGGCAATGGCCGTGTACCCGGTGCCCGCCGGCGTCTGCGATACCTGTCCCTCAACATCCCTCCCCCAGCTGGCGATCGAGCCGTCGGCCCGCAGCGCGAGGCTGTACGAGGCCCCGGCGGCGACGGCCGTGTACCCGGTGCCCGCCGGCGTCTGCGACACCTGGCCGGAATCATCCTCCCCCCAGCTGGCGATCGAGCCGTCGGCCCGCAGCGCGAGGCTGAAATTTACGCCGGCTGCGATGGCCGTGAACCCGGTGCCCGCCGGCGTCTGCGACACCTGGTCGAATTTGTCATCCCCCCAGCTGACGATCGAGCCGTCGGCCTTCAGCGCGAG
>JAAYEG010000073.1 GCA_012728895.1 Methanospirillum sp.
CGACCTGCCCGCAGCCCCCGCAGACAGAGACGTGATACGTCACCGTCCCGGCAGTCGGAGGCTCGTCCACCCCCCGGAGCAGGTGCATCAGCACGGTCTTGCCCGCCCCGGAACGGCCGATGACCCCAAGGATCTCCCCCTCGCCGATCTCGAAGCTGACATGCTTGAGGGCCTCTGTCCCGTCGAAGTCCATCGTGAGGTCCTGTACGGTGATCAATGCGGTCATGGTGATGAGTCCTCATCTCTCAATGTGATTTATCTACGATATTACCTTTTATATGCCTTCGCTCAAACCGTTCGTCATGCGACGCACGATCCCGACCACCTCGCCGAGATCCGTAATCGCCGCGCCCGCCGCGCCCCGCACCATCTCCGATCGCTCGCCGGGCTGCTGGAGCGACAGGACGCCCAGGTCTGCCTCGCGCATCGCCGCGACGTCGTTCTCGCCGTCCCCGACCATCAGGACGCGGTCGTAGCCCTCACGCAGCCGGCGGACGATCGCGGCCTTTCCCTCCGGAGTGGCCGTCCCGTAGACCCGCTCGTCGGGCACGCCGAGGCCCCGGGTCATCGGCAGGAGCTTCTCGATCCTGTCGCCCGAGGCGACGTACACGTCCGTCCCGAGCCGGCCGAGCGCCCCGATCGCCTCCACCGCACCGGGGAACGGGACGCCGCCGGTCGCGACCGCGTACTCGATCCCGGGGAGCGCCAGGTTCACGATCACGCCGACGTTCAGCGCCACCGCCGGCTCGGTGCGGCAGCAGGCCCAGACCGCGCGGATGCAGTCCTGCAGGTCGCCCATCGTGGCCCGGCGGTCGCCGAAGAGGGCCGCACCGACCTCGTCGTGCGTCATCGGGCGCACGCCGCACGAGATCGCGAAACCGATCCCGTTCACCTGCAGGTACTCCGAGATGAGGGTCCCGACCGGCTCGTCGATCACGGCCCGGGGGTGGACGGGGAGCATGGTGAGGGCGCGGTCGCGCGACCCAGCCGTCAGGGTCGTGGTCTGGACGTCCTGGAGCACCTCCCCCGTCGCCACGTCCTTGACCGTGCGCCAGGTCCGGAGGAGGGTACCGGCGGAGTCGAAGACGACGGCGACTCGCGCTGATGTCATCGTGGTGATACCAACATCTTTGTTCGAGTTCCATCATCTAATGATTGACGCTGACATGACGCTCGACGAGACGGCGGAGGGGATCCGCACGATGGAGATCCGCGGGGCGGGGCGCATCGCCCGGACCGCGGTCGAGGCGCTGGACGAGCACGCGGCAACCCTCCCGGCCGCCACCCCGCGCGAGTTCCGCGACGGGATGCAGCGGGCGGCTGACCTGCTCCTCGCCACCCGCCCCACCGCGGTCTCGCTCCCGAACGCGGTCCGGGCGGTGATGCGGGGGCTCGAGGCCGACCACCCGGTCGACGACCTCCGCGCGGCGTTCCACGGGCGGGCCCGGGCGTTCGTCGCCTCCTCGGCCGGCGCGGTGGAGCGGATCGGGGAGTTCGGGGCACGCCAGATCCGCGACGGCGACGTGGTGATGACCCACTGCAACTCCGAGGCGGCGCTCGCCTGCATCGTCGCGGCCCACCGCGCCGGGAAACGTATCGAGGTCTTCGCCACGGAGGTCCGCCCGCGCGGGCAGGGGCTGCTGACGATCCGCCGCCTGAACGACGAGGCGATCCCGACGCACTACATCGTCGACTCGGCCGCCCGCTCCTTCGTCAACGAGGTCGACCTGGTGATCGTCGGCGCCGACGCCGTCACGGTGAACGGGGCGGTGGTCAACAAGATCGGCACGGCCCCGATCGCGCTGGCGGCCCACGAGGCCCGCACGAACGTGATCGTCGCGGCGGAGACCTACAAGTTCGCGCCCCTGACGACGGTCGGCGCTCGCGTTCCGATCGAGGAGCGGCCGCCCGCGGAGGTGCTGCCCGACGAGGTGGCCGCGACCCTCCCGCACGTCCGCGTGCGGAACCCGGCGTTTGACGTCACGCCGCCTGAGTACGTGGACCTGATCATCACGGAGGCCGGAGCCATCCCCCCCACGATGGCCTGGATGATCATCAGGGACCACCTGGGCTGGTCGATCGACGAGTTCCGCCGCGTCTTCGAACGGTCATGACCGGGAGACCCGGCCCCGGGCCTGGCGCCGGCGGAGAGGGAGCGGCGGTTGACGCCGGGCCGGGAGACGCGCACGATACCCTTTTCGCGGCCCGGAGAAAGGCATAAGCCCGGCGCGGGCGTATCACACCCAGCACCGGTGCTTTCATGCCAGACCTGTTCGCGACCTACTACTTTCACCCCCGCGCCGACACCACCCCCCGGGAGGCCGCGGAGGCGCTCGCCGAGGAGCAGACGACCGGCACCTGGACAGACATCACGACCCGTACCGAGAGCGTGCGGCGGCTCGACGGCGTCGTGGAGTCGCTCGAACCGCTCGGCACCGGGCACCTCGCCCGGTTCCGGTTCCCGGCCGAGCTCTTCGAGCCCGGCAACATCGCCCAGTACCTCTCGGTCGTCGCCGGGAACCTCTTCGGGCTCGGCCGGCTCGACTCGGTCAGGCTCGTCGACATCGAGGTCCCCCCCGCCCTCGCGGAGCCGTTTTACGGCCCCAAGTTCGGGATGGAGGGGGTCCGCCGGCTGCTCGGGACGACCGATCGGCCGCACATCGGGACCATCATCAAGCCGAAGGTCGGATTGAGCCCGTCCGAGACGGCCAAGGTAGCGTACGAGGCGGCGATCGGCGGCGTCGACCTGATCAAGGACGACGAGACCCTGACCGACCAGGCCTTCTGCCCGCTCGCGGAGCGCGTGGCCGCCGTCATGTCCCGGCTCGACGAGGCCCGCTCCGATACGGGGCGGACCGTCCTGTTCGCGGTCAACATCTCGACGAGGGCGGACCGGATCCTGGACCGGGCCGAGGTTGCGCTCGAGAACGGCGCCAACATGCTGATGATCGACGTGCTGACATCGGGGTTCGCCGCCATCGAGGTGCTCGCCGGGGACCCGTCGATCAACGTCCCGCTCCACATCCACCGGACCATGCACGGCGCCCTGACCCGGAACCCCGACCACGGGATCGCGATGCGGCCCATCGCCCGGCTGGTCCGGCTGGCGGGGGGCGACCAGCTCCACACGGGGACCGCCTCCGGCAAGATGGGGCACGTCCCGGTCGACGAGATCCGCGGCGACAACGAGGCCCTGCGGGGCCCGTGGCACGGGATCAGGACGGTCTTCCCCGTCTCGTCCGGCGGGCTCCACCCGGGGAAGGTCGCCGCCGAGCTCGGGGCGCTGGGGACGGACATGGTGCTCCAGGCCGGCGGAGGGATCCACGGGCACCCCGGGGGCACCGCGGCGGGAGCCCGCGCGATGCGCCAGGCCGCGGACGCGTTCATAGAGGGCGTTTCGGCCGAAGAGTACGCGAGGGACCACCCGGAGCTGGCGCAGGCGCTCCTGAAGTGGGGCTCGTCCCCGGCGAGGTCGTGAGGGGCCGACACCTAGAAGAGCGGACGGGGCCCATGCTTCTGCCACATGGACCTCCCCTTCGAGAAGCTCCACGGCAACGGTAACGACTTCGTGCTGATCGACGAGTACGACCGGGTCGTCGTCCCCGAGGCGATGAAACCCGAGTTCGCCCGGCTCTTCTGCGACCGGCGCTTCGGGATCGGGGCCGACGGCGTCCTCTTCCTCTCGAAGGACGGGCGCGGCGACCTCGAGATGCGCATCCTCCAGCCGGACGGCTCCGAGGTGGGGATGTGCGGCAACGGGGTCCGGTGCCTGGCGAAGTACGCGGTCGACCGGGGCTACGTCGGCGACGCGTTCGTGGTCGGGACAGACGCCGGCCCGGTCCCGGTGAGGGCGCAGTACGACGAGTCCGGTGAATTCGAGGCGACGATCGGGGTCCCCGACCCGGAGTTCGAGCGGCCGAAGATCCCCGCCTCGGGGCACGGCGAGTACCTCGAGGTGATCGGGGGGTTCGAGGTCCGCGCGGTGAACACCGGCGTGCCGCACGCGGTCGTGATCGTCGACGACCTGGACGGGGTCGAGATCGACGAGGCCGCGTTCCCTATCCGCCACCACCCGACCTTCCCGGAGGGGGCGAACGTGGACTTCGTCCAGGTCGAGAGCCCCGGCTCGCTCAGGGTCCGGACCTTCGAGCGCGGTGTCGAGGGCGAGACGCTCAGCTGCGGGACCGGAGCGGCCGCCTCGGCGGCCGTCGCCCGCCGGCTCGGGCTGGTGGGCGAGAACGTGGAGGTGGAGACGCCCGGCGGCCCCCTCACGGTCCGGCTCGGCCGGGACACGACCCTCACCGGGCCGGCCGAGACGGTCTTCACAGGCGTCATCTCGCTCTGAGGCGCCCCGCCGGCTGCCGTGCCGGCGACTCCCCCCTCACCCCGCCCGCGAGGCCTCGACCCGGGGGCCCAGGACCGTCCAGAGCCAGTCCGCCAGCTCGCGCAGGCTCTTGGTCTGGACGAGGACCTCGCCAGGCCCCTCTATCTCGGTCACGAACCACTCGCCCGAGAGGATCGTCGACTTCCAGCCCCCGAACTTCCTGACCTCGTAGCGGCAGGTGTCCGAGAACGCGACCAGGTGGAAGTTGTCGACGACGAGCCGCTCGCCCGGCCCCAGGGCGTGGCGGTCGATCGCCCCGAACGCGTTGACGAAGAGCAGGCCCGCGCCGGTCGCCCTGATCATGAAGAGGCCGTTGCCGAAGAGCCCCTTCGAGAAGCCCTGCCACTGGACGTCGAGGTCCGTTCCCTGACTCGAGGCCACGAACGCGGACCTCTGGACCACGTACCCCTGGTCCGGGCGGACCTCGAGCACCCCGATGTCCCCCAGCGGGGCGGCGGAGAGGCCGACCTCGGCGCGGGTCTCCGTCGCCGCCAGGTCGTTGACGAAGAATGACTGCCCTCCCATCACCGAGGTGACGATGGTGCCGAGAAGGCCGTTCTGCCGCTTCCGGGTGCTGACCCGGACCGTGGGGCTCATGTAGGTCATCGCACCGGCCTCCGCGGTGATGGACTCGCCTGGCTCGAGGCGCACGACAACCATCGCGCTGGCGGGTCGGTACCTGATCTCGTACTGCATCGGGCGTGCTCCTGTGGCAGAAAGAGGATGGGAGAGGATCAGGTAAAAAAGGGGAGGGGGCCGACCGTCAGGGGAGGTCCTCTGCCGCCGGAGGGGGGAGCGGGTTCTCTCTCGCCGGGTCTCCGAACCCCTCCCCGGCGGCGGTGCCGGCCGGCTCCCCGTCGCCGGGGACGTCCCAGACCTCGACAAGGTCGTCCGCGTCCGGGAACCGGGCGGAGTACCCGGATGCCTCCTCGCCCGGGTCGAGCGCGAGCCGCTCGACGTCGTCGCCCCGGACGACCAAGAGGCTCCGCCACTCCCAGGGCTCCTGGAGCCGGAGGTCACGGCCGTAGTAGACCCCTGAGGCGAGCGCGAGCGTGGCGTAGCGCCCCGGGGCGACCTCGAAGAGGACGCCCGAGACGTAGCGCCGGACGTACCACCGGAGCTCGGAGACGAGCGAGAGCCCCGACGAGAGGGTCGCCACCTCGACCGAGACGCCGGGCGGCGAGCGGCGGGGGTGATAGAACCGGAGGACGCGCCGGCTCGTCTCCGAGTCGAGCAGCGTCCGGAAGAGGTCGATCCCCTCTTTCGGGAGAAAGAGGAGGCGCACCGGTCTCGTCTCCTCAGCGGAACATCCGGTCGTCGCGCGCCGTCTCGGCCCGGACCTTCGCGACCGCATGGAGGTAATCGCCGTGGGTGACCGACTGGGCCTCGCGGCGGACCGCGATCATCCCGGCCTCGCGGCAGACCGCCTGGAGCTCGGCGCCCGAGAACCCGTCTGTCTGCTCCGCGATCCGGTCGAGCCGGACATCGACGAGCTGCATGCGGTCCGAGTGTATGCCCAGGATCTCCTGCCGGGAGTCGATGTCCGGGAGCGGGATCTCGATCACGCGGTCGAACCTTCCCGGCCGGAGCAGGGCGGGGTCGAGCATGTCGACCCGGTTGGTGGCGGCCATGATCCTGATGTCGCCCCGGGTGTTGAACCCGTCCATCTCCGCCAGGAGCTGCATGAGGGTCCGCTGGACCTCCGCCGACCCCGAGGTGCCGTCGTTGGTCCGGATCGAACCGATCGCGTCGATCTCGTCGATGAAGACGATCGAGGGGGCGCGCTCGCGGGCGAGCGAGAAGAGCTCGCGGACCAGCTGTGCCCCCTCGCCGATGAACTTGTGGACGAGCTCCGAGCCCGACATCCGGATGAAGGTCGCGTTCGCCTCGTGGGCGACGGCCTTCGCGATCAGGGTCTTGCCGGTCCCTGGCGCCCCGTGGAGCAGGATCCCCTTCGGGGGCTCGACCCCGATCCTCTCGAATATCTCCGGCCGGGTGAGCGGGTACTCGACGGACTCGCGGACCTCCTCGATCTGGGCGACGAGCCCGCCGACCTGCCCGAACGTGACGTCCGGCGAGGCATCGAGCTCCATCACCCGGACGCGCGAGTCGTAGATGTTGCCGACGACGCGGACGACGGAGAGGGAGTTGTTGACCGCGACCTTGGTGCCGGGCTTGATCGCCTGGTAGAGTTCCTCGTCCACGTGGGTGAGGTACTCCTGGTTGTTCCCCTGCTGCCGGAGGTAGATCTCACCGTTGCCGAGCATGTCCACCACGACCGCGACGAAGAGCGGCATCCGCTTGAGCTGGTTGTTCTCCTTGCGCAGATGGGCGTTCTCCTTCTGCAGCATGTCGAACTTCATCTTGAGGTCGTAATACTGCGCCTCCATCTGCTGAAACTCCAGCTGGAGATTGATCTCGCTCCGCGGGTGGATGTTGTTCAGCACGGTCTCGTCCATATCAAGATATGATGCGGGGTCCAGACATTTATGTGGTATGGAAGTGATAATCCGGGCGCGGGGGATCGGGAGGGGCTCCGGGACCGGGGCCCTGCTCGTGACGGACGCCCCGCTCTCGTTCCTGGGCGGAGTCGATCCGGAGACGGGGGTCGTCATCGACCCCGACCACCCCCTCCACGGCAGATCGGTCGCGGGCCGCGTCCTGGCCTTCCCGCACGGGAAGGGTTCGACGGTCGGCTCGTACGTCATCTACGGCCTGGCCCGGAACGGGGTCGCGCCGGCAGCGATCGTCAATACAGAGGCCGAGGCGATCATCGCGGCCGGCGCGCTGATCGCCGGGATCCCGCTGGTGGACCGGCCGGAACGCCCTATCGGGGAGCTCCCCGACGGGGCCCCGGCGACCGTGGACGCCGGGGCGGGCGATATCCGGGTCGGCGACCCATAAGTTTTTTCCGGCCAGTGCCGCACTCTCACCTACCATGCGGAGTGATGAGACAAAAGCCGGGTACCAGCGGGCCCCGAACCGCTCGCTCCTCCGGTCGCTCGGCCTGACCGACCGGGAGATGAAGCAGCCCTTCATCGGGATCGCCAACGCCTGGTCCACGGCCGTTCCGGGCCACGTCCACCTGCGGCAGCTCGCCGAGCGCGTCCGCGAGGGGATCGCGGCTGGCGGTGGGGTGCCGTTCGAGTTCGGCGTGATCGGGATCTGCGACGGGATCGCGATGGGGCACGAGGGGATGCGCTACTCGCTCCCGTCGCGCGAGATCATCGCGGACTCGGTCGAGGTGATGGTCGAGAGCCACCGGTTCGACGGGCTCGTCTGCCTGGGCACCTGCGACAAGATCGTGCCCGGGATGCTGATGGCCGCGGTCCGGACCAACATCCCGACCATCGTGCTGACCGGCGGCCCGATGCTCGAGGGGTGCCTGGGCGGGCGGGACCTCTCGCTCATCTCGGTCTTCGAGGCGGTGGGGCAGGTGGCGGCGGGGAGGATGAGCGAGGCCATGCTCGGCGAGCTGGAGTGCTCGGCCATGCCGGGATGCGGTTCCTGCCAGGGGCTCTACACCGCGAACACGATGGCCTGCATCACGGAGGCGCTCGGGCTCTCGCTGCCCGGGACGGCGGCGACCCCGGCGGTCGACTCGGGCAAGCTCCGCCTGGCCCGAGAGAGCGGTGAGCGGATCGTCGGGCTCGTCCGGGACGAGGTGAAACCCCGGAAGATCGTCACCCTCGACGCGGTCCGGAACGCGATCCGGGTCGACATGGCCCTCGGCGGCTCGACGAACACGATCCTCCACCTGCTGGCGATCGCGACCGAGGCCGGCGTGCCCCTCGCTCTCAGGGACTTCGACGAGATCGGCGAGACCGTCCCCCACATCGCCTCGATGATGCCCGGGGGGCCGCACTCGATGGAGCGGCTCTACCGTGCCGGCGGGATCCCGGCCGTCTTCGCCCGTCTCCGCCCGCTGCTCGCCGACCTCCCGACCGTCTCCGGGCTCACGGTCCACGAGATCGCGGTCCGGGCGCTGGTCCGGGACGAGGAGGTGGTCCGGCGGCTCGACGACCCAGTCCACGCGGCCGGCGGGCTGCGGACGCTCACCGGCAACCTGGCCCCCGACGGGGCGGTGGTCAAGGCGGCGGCCGTCCCGGAAGAGATGTGGCGGCACGAGGGGCCCGCCCGGGTCTTCGACGGGGAGCAGGCGGCGATGGCCGCGATCCTCTCGGGCAAGATCCGCGAGGGGGACGTGGTCGTGATCCGCTACGAGGGGCCGGCCGGCGGCCCGGGCATGCCCGAGATGCTCTCGCCGACCTCGGCGCTGATGGGGCTCGGGTTCTCCCGGGTCGCGCTGATCACCGACGGGCGGTTCTCGGGGGGCACCCGCGGCCCCTGCATCGGCCACGTCGCGCCCGAGGCCGAAGCGGGCGGGCCGATCGGCCTGGTGCGGGACGGCGATACGGTCAGGATCGACCTCGTCGAGCGCTCCCTCGAGATGCTCGTCGACGACGGCGAGCTCGCCCGCCGCCGCGCCGCGTGGACGCCCCGGAGGAGAGACCTCTCGGGGGTGCTCGCCCGGTACGCCCGCACGGTCGAGCAGGCCCACGTCGGCGCGGTCCAGCGCTGATCTCCCCACTTTTTATATCTTCCCGGGTCGACCACCTCATCTGAACGGAGGAATCATGATCGACCACATCTTCGAGGGCAACCGGGCATTCTGCGAGAACGAGGTCAGGCCCAACTGTGAGTTCTACGAGGCGCTCGCGACCGGACAGAAGCCGTCCGTGCTCTGGATCGGCTGCTCGGACTCGCGGATCGTTCCCGAGATGATCGCGAACGTGAAGCCGGGCGAGCTCTTCGTCCACCGCAACATCGGAAACGTCGTGCCGCCCCTCGACCTGAACGCGGGGACCGTGCTCGAGTACGCGATCAACCACCTGAAGGTCCAGGAGATCGTCGTCTGCGGGCACTCGGACTGCGGGGCCTGCAAGGCGCTCGACGCGGACCTTTCGCACGACCACATGATCCCGAACTGGCTCTCCAACGCGAGGCCGGCCCAGAAGCGGGTCGACGATCGCCTGCCGCCGGCGTCGACGGAGACCGAGAGGAAGGCCCGGCTCGAGGCGATCGCGAAAGAGAACGTGCGCCTCCAGCTCGAGCACCTGCGCCAGTTCCCGATCGTCCAGAAGGCCGAGGCGGAGGGGCGGATCCACCTCAACGGCGTCTACTACGACATCGCTTCGGGAGACCTCTCGGTCGTCGAGTGACGGGCGTCAGGCGGCCAGGGCGAGGTCTATCTCCCTCTTTATGGGGTCGACCGAGATCCGGCCGATCGGCCGCAGCCGGCCGTTGACCAGGATGAGCGGGAGCGGCGGGGACTCGCGGTCGACGATCTCCCGGACGTACTCTGGCACGCCGTCGTCGAGGAGCGTCAGCTTCGTCTCCACGCGGTCTCCGTAGTCGGCCCGGAGGCGCGCCTCGAGGGCAGTGAACGCGCCGGTGAGGCTCGCGTAGGGGGCGCAGTCGTCGAGCCCGCAGGTCCGGTGCTCGTCGCAGGGGAAGGGGCCGCACTCGGAGTTCGAGAACCCGACGATCTCGACCGTGACTCTGTCTGCCATACCCATGACTTCGCCCGGGGGCATAAGAGGGTTTGGGTGGTTCAGATGAACCGGCCGAACCGCTCCCTGCCGACCTTGCAGATCGGGCACTGGAGCGGGGGGGCCTCCCGGGCGCAGAGGTAGCCGCAGACCGAGCAGCGCCAGACCGGGAAGGGGAGCTGGGCGGGGGCGCCGGCGGTCCGGGCCTGCTCTGCCCGGGCGCGCTCCCGCTCGGCGCGGGGCGGGCGGCGCTCGGGGATCGACCCGATCGGGACCTTCCCCTCCCTCGCCTCCTTCGAGACGTAGAGCGCGCAGTAGCAGGCGCCGAACTCGGAGAGGTCGGGGTCGCGGTAGTCGCACGGGCAGACGATGTCGACGTCCTCCCCGGGCGAGCCTGCGGAGAGCCGGCACGGGCAGGAGCGGTAGCCGTACCGCCGTTCGTTCTCGATCAGCCCGCGGACGAGCCGCTCCGTGAAGACCCTGTCGGGGTGGATGTGGTAGCCACCCGACTCGGCGTCGCGTTCGATCTCCCGGTAGAGCCGGTCGACGTCGTCGTCGGTGATCGGGCCGGACCCGCTCACGCGAGCGCCTCCCGGATATCCTTCTCCAGGAACCCGGCGATCGTCCTGTCGCCGATCACGACCGTCGGGAACGAGAGGGCCGGGTTGTAGCGCTCGACCTCCTCGATCACGGTCTTCTGGTCCCCGGGCGCGACCAGGTCGACGTAGATGTAGTCGAAGGCGACCCCCAGGTCGATCAGGAGCTGCTTGGCCTGTGCGCACCATCCGCACGTGGAGAGGGCGTAGAGTACGACCTTCCCCCGGTCGGCGCCGTTGATATGCACGTAGTCCATGGCTTCAGCTGCTCCGGGAGACGATAAAAAACCACCTGAACGGGGGCCTGCCGCACGGGCGGCCCGGGAGGACCGCGTCCGGGCGGTCGTTCCCGGGCGCGAACTTCAGCCGCCGAGGGCGTGGAGGGCGTCCCGGAGCCGTTCGCACCCGCGGGCGATCCCGTCTTCGTCGGTGTTCGAAAAGTTGAGCCGGACCACGTCGTCGCCCCCCTCCAGGTAGAACGGCCGGCCCGGCATCACCGCCACCCCCCGGCGGATCCCCTCCTCGAAGAGGTCGAGCGACGAGACACCCGGCGGGAGGCGGGCGAGCAGGAACATGCCGCCCTCGGGCGTCGTGTGTCCGAGCCCCGGACAGAGGTCGTCGAGCGCGTCCAGGAGCGCGCGGCAGTTCCGCTCGCAGCCCCGGGCCACGCGGCGGCACTGGGCGTCGTAGTCGCGGGTCTCGAGCCAGCGCATCAGCACCAGCTGGCAGAGGTGGTTCGAGTGGAGGTCCGCCGCCTGCTTCGCGACGTTGAACAGGGAGAGAAACGGCTCGGGCGCGACGATCCAGCCGCAGCGCATGCCCGGCGCGAGCACCTTCGAGAACGAGCCGGTCAGGACGGCCTTACCCGGGAGCGCGGCCCCGACGGGCCGGCGGGGCCGGCCGTCGAAGAAGAGCTCCCCGAACGCGTCGTCCTCGTAGAGGAGGGTCCCGGAGCCGGCGAGGAGGCCGGCGACCGCCCGCCGGGCGGAGTCGGGGTAGGTCAGCCCGGACGGGTTCTGGGAGTTCGGGACCGCGTAGAAGAAGCGCGGTCTCGCGCCGGCCAGGGCGCGCTCCAGCGCCCCCAGGTCCGGCCCCGCCTCGTCGACGGGGACGGCCGAGAAGCGGGGCTCGTACAGGCTGAAGGCCTCGATGGCGCCGAGGTACCCGGGGGCCTCGATCCCCACGCTCTCGCCGGGGTCGAGCATGACCTTCGCGACGAGGTCGAGGCACTGCTGCGAGCCGTTCACGATCTGGACGTTCGCGGCGGTGACGTCGAGTCCGGCTCGGCGCCGGTAGCGGGCGGCGATGAACTCGCGCAGCGGGAGGAGCCCGTCGGTGGTCGCGTACTGGAGGGCGCGAGGCCCCTCGTCGGCGAATACCCCGGCCGCGGCATCGGCGATCCCGGCCGCGTCCAGGACCGCAGGCGACGGGAGACCCCCAGCGAACGAGATCACCGAGGGGTCGGCGGAGACGGCGAAGAGCCTGCCGAGGAACGACGGTGGGATAGCGGCCATCCTGCGCGCGAACCGGAACGGGGGAGGTGTCACGGCTACCCGTTGGGCGCTCCGGGCGATAAGCCTGCGCGGCCTCTGCCGGGGCGAGTGCCCCGATACGAACGGCTTATACCCTTCCCGTCCCATGTCTGAAAAATGGCTCTCGGATCGATCCCGCCGCGCCTGAACCGGTTCTTCTCGGTCACCATCCTGCTCTCCCTCCTCTCGGCCTCGCTGGGGGCCGTCGCCGTCGAGCGGAGGGTCCCCGAGGTGACCGAGCTCGCCGTCGACGGGGCGGTCGGGGAGATCATCTTCATCGCCGACCCGCACGTGCGGGACGACAACCTGCCGCTGATCCGCGAGACGATCAGGACGATCAACGCGATGGACCCCGACCTCGTTCTGATCGGCGGCGACTTCGTCTTCGGCGGCTCGGACGACCTCTCGCTCCAGTCGGTCTGGGGGGAGCTCGAGCCCCCGACCTACGCGGTCCTCGGGAACCACGACTACCGCTCGGGCGACACGGCGACCGGGCTCGTGCGGAAACTCGCGCAGATCCGCCTGCTCAGGCTCGCGGCCGGCTCCTACGACACGACCCCGATGGACGACGGGACGGCGGACGGCGCGTTCGCCGACCGGGTCGCGACAGCCCTCGAGGCGAACGGGGTCCGGGTCCTGAGGAACGAGGTGGTGGAGCTCCGGGTGGACGGCAGGCCGTTCCGGCTGGTCGGGGTCGACGACGCCTGGGCGGGGCGGGCTTCCCCGCCGCTCCTCGAGCCGACCGACGCTTTCACGGTCTACCTGATCCACGAGCCCGACTGCGCCGCGCCCTGGGACGCGGATTTGATCCTGGCCGGCCACACCCACGGCGGGCAGTTCCTGCCGGCCGGGGTCGCCGACCGGCTCGGGCTCTCGGGGAGGTCGCGGTGCGGCGGCGCGGTCCTCTACGTTACCCGCGGGATCGGGACCTCGAACCTCCCCCGCGAGATCCGGGCGACCACCCCCGAGATCGTCAGGATCGTGCCTCCGGGCTGAGCCGCTCCCGCGGGGCGGGGGAACCCCGCCCAGCGGGCCGTTCAGCCGGCGGCCCGGAGCGCCTCGAGCACCTCCCTGACCGCGTCCGGGTGGCCCGCCACCCTCACCTTCCGCCAGGCCTCCCGGACCACGCCCTCCGGGTCGATCAGGAACGTGGAGCGCTCGATCCCCATCATCACCTTTCCGTAGAGCTTCTTCTCTTTCCAGACGCTGAACAGCGTGAGGACCTCGCGGTTCTCGTCGGAGAGGAGGCGGTGGCGGAGCGCGTGCTTCTCGGCGAACCGCGCGTGGCTCGCCACCGAGTCGGACGAGACCCCGATCACCGTCGCGTCCAGGGCGGCGAACGCGTCCAGGGCGGCCGTGAAGAGCTGCGCCTCGAGCGTGCACCCCGGGGTGTTGTCACGGGGGTAGAAGTACAGGACGACCCACTGGCCCCGGAGGGACTCCAGACAGACCTCGTCGCCGTTCGCGTCGGGCAGGCAGAAGGCCGGGGCGGGCGTGCCGACCATGGGGTCGGGTTTCTTGGCGCTCATGGCATCAGGTCGGGCGGGAGCCAGATAAAACCGCCGCCCCCCGGGGGGGGAGGGCTCAGTCGTGGCGCGCGAGCGCCAGGTAGTAGAGGAGCTGGAGGATCGCCGTCACCGCAGCGGCCACGTAGGTGAACCCGGCGGCGGTCAGCATCGCCCGGGAGCCCCGGCGGTCGGTGTCGTCGACCAGCAGGCCCGCCTCGTCGAGCAGGCGGAACGCGCGGCGGGAGGCGTCGAACTCGATCGGGACGGTCATGAGCGTGAAGATCACCATCAGGGCGAAGAAGAGGATCCCGAGGTAGAAGAGGCCGGCGACATTCATGATCAGGCCGAGCAGGATGCAGATGTACGAGAGGGTCGGGCTGAACTTGACGGCCGGGACGAGCAGGTTGCGGACCTTCATCATCCCCGAGCCGGTCTGGTACTGCTGGACGTGCCCGAGCTCGTGGGCGGTGACGGCCATCGAGGCGACCGAGGGGACCGTCGCGATATCGTGCGAGAGGCGGACCACGTTGGCGCTCGGGTCGAAGTGGTCCGAGAGGTCGCCCTGAGTGGTCTGGAGGCCGATCGGCTGGAGGCCTGTCCTCGTGAAGAGGGTCTTGCCGACCTGGAGGCCGTTGAGGCCGACGTGGTTGGGGACCTGGGACCACTTCGCGTACGTCCGCGAGAGCCAGACCTGGACCCCGGCGGAGATCAGGATCGTCGGGATCAGGATGAAGATGAAGTAGATGGGGTCGAAGAAGAAGACCATGGCGGAACACTCTGTCTCTCTTCAGGTCTCCCTATCGCCCTTTCAATATATCGATCGCGGCGATCTCCCGACCGCGACGCTCCCGGGCGCCCCCCGGGAAACGCCGGGGGGGAGAGATCGGGGGCTAGCCGGTCGCGACCGCCGTCTCCACCGTGTCGGACTCGACCCGGCCCGTCGCCGGGTCGAGCCGCTCGACGCGGATTGTGCAGGTCCCGACCCCGGTATCCGCGCCCGTTGATAACCCGACGAACCGCCTGCCATCGAGGTCGGTCGTGACCGTGGCCGCCGACGGGTTATCCGCGTCCACCGTCACGCCGACCTGGCCGGGCTTGATCGTCGGCGCTTCCGAGACTCCGCCGACGACGAAGAGCCGGTACGACGTCGTCGGCCGGCCGGTGATGAGAACGGCAAAGTCGTTGTTGCGGACGACGATATCCGTCGAGGCCGCGATCGAGAGCTCGTCACTCTTGACGGTTACGGTGTGCTGGCTCGTGATCGTCTTGCCAGAGTAGTCGGCACCCGACGGGTCCTTGTAGTTGTCCTTCATCCCGTTCAGGTTGCACTCGGCCCACGCCTTGTACTCGCCGCGACCGTAGTTCGCGTTGTCCGTGTACCACATCGCGCCGTTCTCGC
>JAAYEG010000074.1 GCA_012728895.1 Methanospirillum sp.
CCCGGATGCCGGTCGTAACGAGCCCCGTCGTCGTGAAGCAACTCGTCTTCGCCCTCGGGGCCGGCGCCCTCTTCGTCGCTCTCCTGATGGTGGCGATGGGGGCGTACGCCGCCCTGCCGTGGGTCGCGGGGATCTTCCTCGGGCTGGTCGCCCTCGCCCTGGTGATCGGGGCGGCGATCCAGTTCTTTTCGAAGGGCGGGCCGATGGGCGAGTTCGCGATCACGGGCGAGGGGATCGGCTACCGTGCCGGGAAGGAGTCGAGGGCGCTCAACCGGGCAACCCTCGCCGGGTCCGCCATCGGCGGCTCTCTCGCCGGTACCGGCGGGAGCCTGATCAACATCGGCCGCGAAATGGAGTCGATGTCCTGGGACGAGGTGCGGACGGTGACGGTGGACCGGCGCGACCGCTCGCTCCTCTTCTACCGCCGGACCCTGATCCGACCGATCGTGCTCTACGCCGCGGACGAGAACTTCGACGACGCGGTCGCCCTCATCGAACGGTATGCGACCAATGCTGTGCTGAAGAGGAAGGGATGACCCCTTCTCCCGTTCATGACGGGCGCGGTACCACCGATCACGCGCACTCTGGGACAGGGAGATCCGCGTTTTCGGAACGCCACACTCGGGTTTGGGTGGTCGCTCTCATCCTCTTCGTCCTGCCCGTCACGGCCACCGCCGGCTCGTGGACCCTCTCGGGGACCTACACCGACCGCGTGTTCGATACCCCCGGGACCATCTACGGGGACGCCGAGGGGTCATACATCCGCTCGGGAGGACCCTCCGCCGTATCGTCATTATCGGTCCCTGGGACGGGGATCTCCCTCGATTTTTCTCACACCTGGACCCCGCCTCCGTCGGAACTGAGACCTGGATCCAGCATCATGACCCGGCTCGAGATCGCCGACCGGGACTCTGGGACCCCCTCTCTGCAGACCGGTTTCTCCGCCCAGAGCGAGGGGACGACCGCGCTACAGGTCGGCGTCGTCGACGACCGCGGGTCGCTCGACGGGATCCGGACGCTCACCTTCGCACTGCTCGACGACCTCGAGATGAAGGGCATCGTCGACGACGGTGTCTCCATCACACCGGGCGACGGTCCCGGGACGCAGGACGTGATCTGGACCGTGCCCGAGGGGGCCAACGGGCAGCACCTCGTCGTCGTGGTCGGCGGCACCGCCCAGACGGTGGTCTCGAGCCGGGTCGCCGGGTCGAGCTACATCGCTGGCCAGCCCGCGATCACTGGGTTCACGGCCTACCTCTACCGGTACTCCGGGACGACGGTCGATCCCGTTCCACCGAAGGAGCCCGTCGACTGGACCATTGTCATTGGGGCTCTTGCGGTGGTGGGGGCTGGAGTTGCGGGGGGCGCGCTGGTCGTCTCCCGGCGCAGGCCCGCTCCGCCCGCGAAAGAGAAAGAGAGAGAGGTGGAGGAAGAGGAGGAGGTCAGGTACACCCTGCAGCTGAGTACCGCCACGGTCAGGGTCTCCGGGGACCAGCCCACCCCCCTCGAGATCACCGCGTGGAAGCAGGTCGGCGAGGGCCCGATCGAGCCCGCCCCGGAGGCTGTGATCACAGTTGCCCTCCCTGTCGGCAGCGGGCTCCGGATCTCGCCGGTCACGACCGGTCAGCAACACCTCTCCCTCTCGATCGCCGCCGGAACCTCCACGCCGTCCGGGACCGTGTCCTTGAAGGTGACCGCCTCGGCACCAGGAGGGAGGACCGAGACCACGGTCACGATCGAGATCGGAGAGCCGCCCACGATGGAGTTCTACTGATGTCAACCCGGTGGGTGGATTTGGGAAGGTGACACTGGATGTCCTTCGCATTCACGTATGATCCCGGGAGCAACACGGTCAGGCCCGTGGTGATCCGCTCGCGGATTCGCTGGAACGTCGAGCCCGTACCGCTGAACCCGAATTTCCGGGTCGTCGTGGCACCCGGGTGCCCCTGGAAGGACCGGGTGACGGTCACGGAGAAGGAGATCATCGAGGCGGGAAAGGCGGTCCGTTTCACGGTCGCCCTGCAGGGACGGTTCACCCTGGGGGAGTACGAGGCCCTGGTCGCCGGGAAGGAGCCGATCCGGCTCTCGGTGACGCTTTACCCGCTCGCCGCGCCGGTCCCGACGATCGGCGTCCCCGTTCCCTCCGGCCCGGGGCCGATGACCGAGGTCGTGGTGATCGGGCCCCCTGATTTTTCCCCGGCGGCGCTCGAGCTCTCCCCCGAATCGGTCCCCGATGCGAGCGACGGGACCCCGATGGCGGCGCTCACAGCCCGCCTCACGTTTTCGGACCTCCTCGTCCCGACGGACGCCGAGATTGCCGGCCTCGCCAGGCAGGACTGGTTCCGGGTCGCGACAAGGGGCGACCGGGTCGGCCTGGTCACCGAGACGAAGGAAGGTGGCGGCAAGCGGGCCCTCTTCCGGGCGCATGGCCTCGGGCCCGGTATCTCCGGGAACGACTCGTTCGACGTCGGCGCCGCGGTCCGGGTCGGGGGGCGCAGGGTCGAGCAGCGGACAACTCTCACCCTCGTGCCGAAGAAGACCTACGTCCTGCGGGTCTCGGAAGATCACCTCTCGGTCTCCCAGGGGCGCCCCGCCGCCTTCCACGCCCGTCTCCTCGAGGAGACGGCACCCCGGAAGGAGGTGCCGGTCCCGAAGGCCGTCATCACGGTGGCGGAGTCGGCGGAGACGGCGGGAAAACTCCGGGTCAGTGTCAGGGAAGGGACCGGGCGGGTGGACTGCACGGTGACGCAGGTCAGCGGGGCGTCGGGGGAGTCCGCCGGGCTCATCGTCACTGCCCGGATGGGCCGGGAGTCGTTCTCCCACAGGGTGGCCGTGGACCTCGGGGAGGCGCCGTCGGTCGTGCTGGTGACGGCGTTCGATCCCCGCGGCGGGACCTCGCTCGATCCGTTCGACCCGGAGAGCGTCGTCGTGATCGACGCGCGCCTGGACCCCGGTCCTGGCGCGACACTCGGCGACCGGGAACGGAACGCGACCATCCGATTCGAGGCGGCGCAGGTCGACAACCTCGACGTCTCCTGCCGCCCCTTGAACGCTGTCGACGAGCCGTGGTGGTACGCGGCCGAGGTCCGGGCCCGGGTGACGGGTCCTGCCGACACCCGGCTCCCGGACGCGGTCGAGGTCGAGGTGGTGGCGACGGTAGGACGGAGTGACCTCACGCGCGACACGGTGCGCATCCCGCTCGGGCTCCAGGCACGTCTCGATGTCTCTCCCGGGGAGGTCTCTCTCCTGGCCCACCCCGAGAACCGCCAGGGCCGGGCGCCCGCGCCCCCCCACGTCGATGTCTCCCTTGCGGTCTCGACGTTCTCTGGGCGGGCGTGGACCTACGAACTGTTCGCAGACGATGACGCCCGCGGCCTGGTGGTGGTCGACGGCCCGCAGGAAGCGGGTGACGGCGCGAGCTTCCGGGTCACCGTCAGTCCCGATGCCGCGCCGGCCGAACCCCCGATCGGGACCGGGGCCTGGGAGCGACGGGTCCTGCTCCACCCGGTGGCGACGTCTGGCGACCTCGTGCTGAGAGGCCCCGACGTCCCGGTCACCGTCTCGTTCGAGGGCCTGTACATCGCCCGCATCTACACCTGGCAGCGGGGGGGCTGGAAGACATCGGGCCACGAGACAACCGTACCCCTCCGGGTGGATCTCCCGATGAAGGACCCTCACCGCGTCGCCTTCGTCCGGTTCGCCATGATGACCTGGAACGGCACCCGCGTCGAGGACAACCCCCGGCTGGCCGACTCGATCGCGTTCGAGCGGCCCGAGAGCGACAGCGAGCCGGCCCGGATCCTCTTCTCCCTGGGGGACCTGGTGAAACCCGAGCGGCACCCCGATCCGTACTCCGGCCTCGAAGGGGCTTGGCGGTTCGAGTTCAGGCGTTTCGTGCCCGGTGACGGTGGGACATACCCCGCGGGCATCGTCGCCTGCTCCGGGCCGTGGGAATGCGCGGTGCCGCTGGAGATCGTCACCGCGGGGCGGACAAGAAAGATCGGCACCCTCTCCGAGGAGCAGACCCGCCTCCTGGTCTTCATCGAGGACGTGATCCCCCGGGAGAGGCCGGAGTACTCCATCCTCGTCCACGACCTCGCGGCGCTCGGGAAGAAGCATGCCGGGGCGAGAGACTACGCCATCATCCGCGAGGTGATCTGGGAGGTGGCGCAGCGGATCTGGCAGGAGGACCAGCAGGACTACCTCACCTGGAAGCCCTGGGAGACGACCATTCTTACCGGGCTCGGGGCGGCGAAGAAGGTCGGCGACTTCGCCTTCATGGCCGTGGTCGGGTACTACACCCGGAACCTCGGATTCGCGGCCTCGTTCGCAAGCCAGCAGTTCGTCCCGCTCCTCAAGGACGAGCTGATCGAGTTCTTCAACTTCTATGCGGACCGGTACGAGGCCGGAGAGGACGACCTCCAGGCTGCCTGGTGGAGATACTACGAACTGAACAGGGCCCGGTGGTTCGAGATGCAGGTTGTCGCGGGCGTCGACACCGTGATCATGGTGAACTTCGACCCCCGGAACCCCAGCGTCCGGATCCTCGTTGTGCTCTGGATCTGGAAGTTCGTCTACCACAAGGTGAGGCCGAAACCGAACGGGGAGGCGTGCAGTTACTACGAGGCGTTCGAGGCCTCGTCCTGGGACATGGCGCACCTTGCCTTCGCCATGGTCTTCCAGGAGTTCCTGAACGCGAGCGGTGACCGGACTCTCAACGAGGCATGGGTTAAGGCAACGCGGCAGGGTGGTGCAGGGGCCCGGGGGCCTCCGAAGCCGCTCAGCCAGATGCCGGCCGACATGCTCTGGAACCGGCTCCGCAAAGGGCTTCACAAGGACGGTGGCGGGGAGTGGGTCGCTCTGGAGGGTGACGTGCTCGACCTGATGCGCCACCCCGAGCAGGTGCGCCGGCTTGACCGCGAGGGCGAATTCGACCTGAGAGCCGGGTTCGAACGGACCCGGCAGAAGATCTACGAACGCCACGACGCCCAGCTCGTCGAGTCCCTGAAGGCAGCCCACCCGGAGTATGCGGGGAAGGACATCATCGTCGCCGAGTTCGGGACTCCCGGAGCGAAACCCGGGGAGAAATTGAACACCGACCGCGACTACCGCGTGGTGGAGGTGCTCGAGTGGAATCCGGACGGGACTCCCAGGGTCGTCAGGGAGGTTCCCCGCACGAAGTGGGAGGACTCCTCCTACGAGATCTTCGCGAGGGAGACCGGGTGCCCGAACTGGAAGGACCCAGTGGCGGCAAAGGAGTGGGCGGAGCAGCGGCAGCAGCTCGGGACGGACGCGATACACGAAGAGGCCTGCATGGACTTCAAGGACCAGGGGCATATCCGGTGGGATGATGCAACCGGGTCGTTCGTCCGGACCGTGGAGCCCTCCATGCAGTCGAACGTGACTCGCGTCGCGGCCGGGCATGGCCGGCTCTACGATCCCCCCGGAATCGCCCAGATGTACCGGACTAAGGTCGGGGACGCCTACAGGAACTTCGGGGCGCCCGAGGCCTTCGTCCAGGCCTCGAAGGGGGTGAAGATGCTCGACAAGGTCCGGAACGGCTACTCGATGAACCACGAGATCCCCGACCTGCCGGACAACTTCCGGAGGGCAGCGGACGCCGTGCACGAGGCGGCGAAACATCCCTGGGACCCGGCCGAGATCCAGCGGGCGAACCGGGCGCTCGAAAAGGAGGGGTTCGGGGACATCACCTCGTTCACCGAGGCGATGGCGAACGGCTGGCAGAGCCTCACTCTTGCGAAGCCCAAGGTGGGTGGATAACCAGGGTGAGACCATGAGGACGAATCACGAGACGAATCGATCTGTCACCCGCAACCGGCGGAGTGACAGGGTGGCGACGATGGACGGGACAGTCTGCGAGGATGGGTCCAGGAAGAGGGAGTGGTGGGGGGTGAACCGATGAGCCCGAAGGGCCAGTTCTGCCCGGGGTGCGGCGCACCCCGGACCCCGGGGAAGCGGTTCTGCGGGACCTGCGGGGCCAGGTTCGAGTCCGACATACCGGCGTCCTCCGAATCCACCGCGAACGAAGTGATGGATACGGCCGTCTCCACCGTGCACACGGTTGAGCGGGCGGTCACGGTTGCCCAGGAGGCGGCGAACCTCGCGGGACAGGTCTCGCTATTCGAGATCGGGCCGCCGGCGGAGTGGAAGGTGGTGGTCGGGGACGCGTTGCCGGCAGGTGGCGAGCCCGTCGTAGAACGTGCTTCGGAGGCGGTTGTGGACCGTGCCGTTAACGCCGTGACGGCAGAGGTCAAGGAGGCGGTCACATCCGGTGTGCAGCAGGCCGTCCAGGGGGTTGCCGGTCCGGCAGGCGGCATCCCGGTTTCGGATGGTCCCCGGTGCCCCGCCTGCGGGAACGCGACCGTCCCAGGGAAACGGTTCTGCGGAACCTGCGGTGCGCCCCTCTCACCGGCGCCTCCCCTCGATGCGAAGCCGGCTTTCTGTCAGTCGTGCGGCGACCCTATCGGGCCGAACGAGAAGTTCTGCGGGGCCTGCGGCGCCCCGACCAGGTAGGGGCGACCCGCGTCCCCCTGTGGGGACCTAGTAGAACTCCATCCGACTCTCGCCCGTCACCTCGACGGTCACGGTCGCCCGGGTTGAGGTCCCCCCCACGGATGCGACCACCTCGAGGATGACGGGAGTCGACGGGGCTGCACCCTCCGCTGAGACCGTCGTCGTGAGGGGGCTCGCCCCGGCGGGCGGACCGACCAGGATCCCGGATGACGGCGGGGCGGTGATGGTGATTGAAGCTCCGGGAGCCGGTTGGGGCGCACTGTTCCCTTCCCGCTTCCAGACGGAGACGGAGAGCGGGGCTGGCTGCTCGGGGCCGACGACGAGCCGGTCGCTGCTCAGCTGGAGGATGTAGGTGACCTTCTCCTCCGGTTCCTCCTTCTTCTTTTCCTCCTTGTTGTCCTTTTTTCCGGTTTTCTTCCTTCCACCAAGGAGCTTCGCGAACGCGAACCCCGCCGCTCCGAGAACGGCAAGGGCCCCTACGACGACCACCCACGGGATCTCGCCATCGTCCTCTGGCGGGGCAGGCGTCGGGGAGCCCTGCGCAGTGGAGGCGGTGGCGGGGGCGTCGGCACAATCCCCCAGTGCGAAGCCCATGGGGGGATCGCCGTACATCCCGCTGAAGAACGGACTTGGGGAAAAGGTCAGGACGAACTCGAACGCTTCCTTCTCGGGGGTATAGATCAGAAAAGTGTGGGACACATCGTTCTTCCATTCACCCTCCCCACCAGTGATAGACTCCCACCACCAGGACCAATGGATTTCCATCTCGACATGGTTGACCCATCTCCCTTCGCAGGTGTGAAATTTAACGACCTCAACCTCGTCGATCCGCTTATTTTGTTCCTGCAGGTATGTTACGTACGCCTCCTTCGCGGAGTCGATCTCGGCGTCGGTTGGGAGCCGCGGCCATGGCTTCTGGACGGAGTCGTAACTTCCGGTGCACTCGGTGAGACCCGGGGGGGGTGTCACTTCGGGGTCCCAGTGGCAGAGGGCGTTCGCCGCAGGGGCTATAAGCAGGAGGCAGAGGAGGCACAACCCGGCTCGGCGGTCCATAAGGGTTCAAGGCGAGGGCGTGGGAAAAATCTGCTGGTCTGTCGCGGGGAGGGGCTAGACGAGAGAGAAGAGGGCGTTCCGGGGCGAAAAGGACGTGCCCAGTTCAATACGCAGGGTGTGCGGCTCGTCCATTGTTCGGACCATGTCCTGTTCCATGCCGGCGGCGCCGCCGGCTTCTTTACGCACGCAGACGATTGCGTCGCGGAAGTAAGTTCCGTAGGCTTCCCATGGGCGTTCCGGGACCCCGATCGAATCGAACGACTGACGCGTCATCCCGGGTCCGCCAGCCACCTTCCATAGCTCCTGCGCCTCCACCCGTTGTGTCTCGGGTGCGCGCTCTATCCCGCGCCGGCCCCGCTCCATCTCCGGCTTACTGGCCGTCGGGACGTACGCCAGGACGGATCGATCGGGATAGACGACAAGGGTGCAGTCCAGGATCGAGAAGAGCTCCCTGTGGGTGTGGGTGAACGGGACCACGGCGATCGGCCCCTGGTGGTCCCCTCCGGATGGCTCCGCGGGCTTGAGAGGGAGGCTCCCCTCACCCGGCGCGTCGAGGCCTCCTCGTTCCCCGTCCGGACGGTGTACACCCTGACCGGAAGCGGGTTCGAGATCGTCGAATGACAGGCGGTCAGGCACCTGGTGGCTCAGGGAGCAACGTTCTCGCCGATGAACGGAATCCGGAAGGGGAGCCTGACATGGAATAGATTACTGTTATCGGTCCTGTCGATTCATCCATTCGACACGCCCGCCCTTCATGTCACCGGCTGCACTGGTTTACAGACGATTACCCGGTTCAGGGAGCAGCGCCGGCGGTGCCCCCTGTCACGACGAGGGAACACTCACCAGCAAGGCTCCTCGTGAATCCCGGTGAGACGGGTGCGGGTCGCGGCAGGGAGACCATCTACCTGTCTTCTTCCGGGAAACCCGGCAGGAGAATCCGATAAGGGAAGCTTCACACAGTTTGTTCGCTCTAAAAAAAGGACTGGATTCAATCTTTCCGATGTCCCGGGAGAGCTGCCAGGGACGCCTGGCCGTTTAAATACCGATACGCTTATTTGCTTCTTTATAGATCCGCATACGTCCCATACTCATGGGACAGAGAGGGTGGAAGAGATGATAGAGAGAAAGTCGGCCATCCGGTACGGGTGGCTCAGGGCCATGTACATCTGGACGGTGCTCGGGGCCGGAGGGTTCGGCCTCGCGGTGCTCCTGGTGCCGGAGGCGGTGCAGGCTGCCATGGGGTACCCCGCGCAGGACCCGATGTTCTTCGGGGTCGTCGCCTGCGTCTACGTGGCGTTCGGCCTGCTCTCGGTGCTGGGCTACTTCTCGCCGCTGAAGTACGCCCCGGTCCTGCTGCTGCAGCTCGGGTACAAGTCACTCTGGTTCCTCGCCGTCCTGCTGCCTGCGGCTGTCGCTGGATCGGTGCCGACCTACGGATGGGGTCTCGCGGCAATCTTTGCGACCTATGTCATCGGCGACCTGATCGCCCTCCCGTTCCCGACCCTGCTCGAGCGGGAGCGGCCCGGCGCGGCGCCCGCCGCCGCTGCGTGATGGGCCCCGACAGGACCAGGGCGTGAAGGTGAGAGCCTCCGTGCCCGGGATCCTTCCCGGGCCGGAGAGGATGAGGGGAGCGGCAGCCCCGGGCCGGCCGGTGCAGGGCTCAGGAGCGTCCCTCGCGCACGTGGGGGCAGTCGGCCCGCGTCGTGTGCGCGTACGGGAAGTGCTCGCACATCAGGGGGCGTCGCCCCGGGTCGTCGTAGACGCTGCAGGAGTAGAACCCGTCCTCCTCGACCAGGTACCGGCAGGGGATATCGATCACCAGCACGAGCGTGCCTTCCTCTTCGCGGACGCTGCAGCGGTCGCCGAACCCGGCGAGCGCCCGGATCCGGTCGATCTCGGAGAGGTCCACCGGGTCCCAGTCCCGGGAGTACTCGATCTCGTAGGTCCTGCAGCACTGCCCGCACCGGCGGCAGAGTTCGGGGTCGATGTGGGATGAGCGGTTCATCGCGGCATCTCCGGCGTCCTGCACCGGGAGGGTACTGCGCCTGGGGACTCTAACCTTCCCTCCGGGGGCCCCGGGCCGGCACGCTTAAGCCCGCCGTCGCCGATCCGGGTGATCGATGGCGGCGGGGGTGATCTCCTGGTCCTGATCGACGCGTGCGGGGCGGACGACCTCCCCGAGGGGGGCATGCGCCGCCTCGAGCTCGGGGGCGTCGGCGTCCTGCTGGCGAGGGTCCGGGGGGAATTCTACGCCGTGAGTGACCGGTGCGGGCACGAGGGGGCCCGGCTCTCGGCCGGACGGCTCGACGGCTCGGTCGTGACCTGCCCCGCGCACGGCTCGCGCTTCGACCTTGAGACGGGAAAGGCGATCTCCGGCCCGGCGATGGCGGATCTCCCGGGGCTCGCAGGCCTCTCGCCCCGGGTGCGGGCGCTCGTCCGCAAGAAGGCGGCCGAGATGGCACGGGCCCCGGTGGCCGACCTGCGGATCTTCCGGGTGGCGGTCGAGGGCGGGCGGGTCCTGGTCGAGGTCTAACGGGAGGGGAACTGGCGCAGGTCGGCGGTGACCGGGACACAATGGGATGCTTTGTTCATTCCGTCATCCTTATATTTCCTGCCGGCGACAGGGTGCGCACAGAACGGTCCGGTGACGGACCCCATGAAAACCCAGGCTCTCCCGGGGACTCTTCTCCTGCTCGCACTCATGGTCGCGGCCATCCCGGTCTCCGTCCCCGCACTCGGGCACCCTGTGCCGGGGCGGCGGGTACCGGCGGGCTGTCGACCGTCCTGCGGGAGCCCTGTTACGACCCCTTCCCAGGACAGTTTTTCACCCGGGTCGACGACCCCGTCCTCCTCCGCAACATGCAGGCTATCCAGAATTTCGGAAGATGGTCCTTGTCCGTCCCGAGGGATAGACTTGCTCACCGAGTACCTCTGCGCACGGCCCGGCTCCATCACCATCGGAAAAACCACCCCCCGGAGAATCCGGCGGGGGGGGGCGTTTCGGCCGATATCATCCACGCCGTGAGCGTGGTGGGTCCGACGTCCGGGGATGTGTTCGAGCCCGTCACGTACGCCCGTCTCCGGTACCAGAATGCCGTCACGAGGGTAGCGAGGGTACAGGACGATGCGGCTGAATGGCACGTCCCGTACCGGAGAGACCTGATTTTTGACACGGATGGTTCTCGGTTCTTCAACGCCGTCACCGACGGGGGCTGATACGCCGATGGTTTCCACGACGACACCGACGCGATCAACACAATTTTCTATAAAGCGTCTCCCGGAGATGCCATCTTCTTCCCGGCGGGACCGTATCTCGTCGAGGACACGCTCTACCTGTCCAAGAGCCTGACGCTATCTGGCGAAGACGGGACCATCATAGATCTCCCGCGGCAGTTCGGGGTGCGGTTCTGTCACGGATTCTACATCAACGCCTCGTCCAGCGCCCGTATTAAGGGCGTTCACTTCTACGGAATCGCGTTCGGGGGAAGTGGGACCGACCCGGAGGACGAGGACGACGAATACACCTCGTCCACGTCACCGGCGTCGACGACCTTCACATCGAGAACTGCAAGTTCCTCGATGTCGGGAACTGCGGGATGCAGTGCACGGACACGAACGACGCTTTCGTCGAGCGGTGCCTGTTCGACTCAGTCTACCGGAAAGGGCTCGGATACGGTCTCATCCTCGGGAGGGGGAACCACAACTGTTCTGGAGCAACAACTACCACATTAACATCGGGCGGCACGCCATCACGACCGAGAATGAGGCTGAATGCGGTGGACCCGAAGTCTGGTCCAGCACGATCACCGTCGAAAACTGCTACTTCGAGAAGATGTGTCAGGCAGCCATCGACACTCCCGAAACAGGGCTCGGGCCGAGGTTCATCCGCAACAATGTCTATTACGACTGCTACTACGAGGTCGAGCTCTCAGCCGGCAGGAACGGTGTCTCGATGATCGGGAACGACATGCTGCGCGGCGAGGACGAGTACACAGCGGGCGGCTTCGGATACATGACGTATGGTCCGAACGAGACGGGCATTCCTGCCAGCTACAACGGGATCTGGCCGATGGTCGTCCAGTTCCACGGCAATTTCATCGGGCATAATTCGAGCGCCGGGACCGAGTGGGGGTGGTGCAATCTCTGCGCCACCTACAACGTGATACTGAGCCCCCATACCCCGTATTACGCGCATTTCTACTTCATCGACGCAAAAAATACCAGCACGCAGGGGACGATCTACCTCGCGCACAACATCTGCGCGAGTCACGGCAGCAAGTCGCTCTCCGCATACCGGTCGGCTCCTGGTGTCTACACCGGGACCGGGTATACCGACGTGAAAAACCTGGTCCTGCCGGACGGCGCAATCACCCTTCCGTCGCAGGGGAGCGTGCTTTTTGTCTATGCATACAACCAGCTCGAACTGCTCGAACCCTGAGCCGATGGCGACCTGCCGGCGGCCTTGCCGTATACCCGGTCGGGGTCGAGAACGGCAGCTTGCTGGTCGAGATCTTAATCCCGAGTTTAGGATGGATTAACCCACCCCTCACAGAAACCTCTTTTTCGCGCTCCAGCATGATCCATCCGGTCGCGTAGCGCCCGTTGCCGCCCTGCATAACGGCGCCTCTCCTCTTCCTCGCCGGCGGACTCGCGACCGGCCTCGCCCTGCCCTCCGGCCGACGATCGGCGCCGTACTATGCGGTGGAGCTTGGCGTGAGCTTCCTATAGCTATCTCAAGCCCCGGATTGAAATGGAACGCTGAGAAAAAAGGAGGAAAGGTCACGCGCCCAGGCCATCTGCCCGTCGGACATGGTCCCGGGCACCGACACCGGTTGGGGCCCGCATAGGCCGCTTCTTCAGGGACCCCCATCAGAAGGCGTAGGTCGTGCCGACCGTGTTCAGCACGAACGGTCCGGGCATCTCCTGCGCGAACCGCGCCATCGCCAACCACCCGGTGCAGTGCATCGGCACGACGAACCGGGGGTCCATCTCCCGGAGCGCCCCGATGGTCGGGCCGACCGCCGCCTCGTAGGCCGGCCCGGTGAGGTGTAACCCGCCCAGAACCGCGTGCACCCGGTCGGTCCCGGAGAGCTCCTGCGCGTACCGGACCGTGTTGACCACCCCGGCGTGGGCGCACCCGGTCACCACCACGAGCCCACGGTCGCCCAGGTTCGCGACCAGGGCCTGGTCGTCGGGGAAGGTGTCGGGGATCCAACGACCATCGACCAGGGCCTCCGCGCCGGGCATCCCGTGCTCGAACCCGGTGGCCCGGGGCACCTCGCCGGTGGCGAGCGCGAACCCGCCGGCGACCGGGACGGTGCCGGGCGCGGGGACGGGAACCGCGCCGGCCTTCCGGAGCGCCCCCTCGTCCGGGCCCGGCAGCGGGAACGGACGGTCCAGGACCGGGAGGTTGATCCGCCGCTCCAAGAGGGCGTCGGGGTGGTGGTGGACTGGCTTGCCGGTCCCCATCCGGGCGAGCAGCCCCGCCAGGCCCCGGGTGTGGTCGAAGTGGCCGTGGCTCAGCACCACCTCCTCAACCCCGCTGGGGTCGACCTAGAGCAGCCGCATGTTGTGCAGGACGGCTGCCGGGCTCGCCGCGGCGTCGAAGAGGACCGAGTGCTCCTCTGTGCCCGCGCCGACCCTGACCAGGCAGGAGAAGGCGTGCTCGGCCAGTAACACGTTCGGCGGGGGGACGATCGGGCGCCGGACGGTCGGCGTCCCCTGCATCGTCAGCATGTCGGTGTAATTGTCCATCAGGACCGTGACCGAGAGCCAGTCGGCCACGCGAAGGGTGGGATCGCTCATCGCTCTTGACCTCCGGGCGTGACCCGGGGACGGGAGGGCGTCCTGGGCGGCGGCCCCGTCCCCGCGAACCGTATCCCAGCCGGAATATAAAAAGTCTCGCCTCATGGGGGTGTTCCGGGACTCACCGGTACCCCGCCATCCCCACGGGGAGGAGGAGGAGGAGGAGCCCCGGTTCCTTCCCGCCCCCTCCTCCCCGGGAGCGCCTCGAAAGTTATTTCCCCCCGTTCGGCCCCATCCGCACCATGCAGAACGGGGCGGCCCTGCCGGCGGCGACCGGCCTGGCCACGGGGCCATCGCCCTGTACCTCATCCGGCAGGCCTCGATGGCCACAGGAGACGGGTTTCCCGAGGGGCTCTGGCCCATCGCCATCGCTATCACGGCGTTCTGGGTCCTGCCGGCCGTCGCGCTCGGCGGCGCGCTCGGCGGGAGCTTCCGGAGACCGGCAGGCGCGTCGCCCGAACCGGAACTGTGAAAAAAGAGGGTGACTACACCCCGGGTGTCTCGCAGCCGGCGTCCGCGTTCTCCGGCGGGGGCTCCGGGATCCGGTGGAACTCCTTCGCCGGTCGGTCGGCCTCGGGTTCCCGGTAGACCGGCTCCAGGTGGAGCACGTTCGCCGGGCAGAGGTCGACGCAGTTGCCGCAGGTGATGCACCGGAAGTGGTCGATCTCCCAGGTCCGCTCCTTTCGCTCGACCACGATCGCCTGGGTCGGGCAGCGGAGCATGCAGATCCGGCAGAGCCGGCAGTTCTCGGGCTCGAAGACGAGCCGCCCCCGCGTCAGGTCGTAGCGCTTCGCCGGCTCGGCCGGGTAGCGCCGGGTCGCGGGCCCGCCGAACACGTTCCTCGAAATTGTCTTCGCTATCGTAATAAGTCCCATGGTCTCACCGCTCCGCGCACCCGATGCACGGGTCGATCGAGAGCACCACCACCGGCACGTCCGCGAGCTCGATCCCCTTCATGGAAACCACGAGCGGCGCGATGTTCGAGAAGGTCGGTGTGCGGACCCGGAACCGGACCAGGTTCTTCGTGCCGTTCGCCTTCACGTAGTGGATCACTTCGCCGCGGGGCTGCTCCGAGCGGGCGTAGAACTCGCCCTTCGGGTTCCCGGTCACCTTCACCTCGATCGGCCCTTCCGGGATCTTCTCGGCCGCCTGCTGGATCAGGTCGATCGAGGTGAAGAGCTCCTCCGCCCGGACCGCCGTTCGCGCCCAGCAGTCGCCGGCCGTCTCCACCGCCGGGGTGAAGTCGAGCTCGTCGTAGGCCGCGTACCCGGTCTGCCGGATGTCGTTCGCCACCCCGCACGCCCTGAGGACGGGGCCCACCGCGCCGAGCTCCCAGGCCTGCTGCTCCGTGAGGGTGCCGAGCCCGCCGAGCCGGTGGCGGACCGAGCTGTCGCGGACGAAGACATCCCGGAGGTCCTCAAGCTGCGGCCGGAGCTCCTCGAGGCCGTCCGCGATCTCGCGGAGCTTCGCGTCGGAGATGTCGCGCCGGACGCCTCCGACCTTGCAGGAGCCCTGGATCACCCGGTTCCCGGTCGTCTCCTCCATGTCGTCGAGCACGTGCTCGCGCAGGCGCCAGGACTGCATGAAGAGCGACTCGAAGCCCATCGCGTCCGCCATCAGCCCGAGCCAGAGGAGGTGGGAGTGGAGACGCGAGAGCTCGGACCAGACCGTCCGGAGGTAGTTCGCCCGTGGCGGCACGGGCAGGTCCATGACCCCCTCCACCGCGTGGCAGTAGGTCATCCCGTGGATGAACGAGCAGATCCCGCAGATCCGCTCGGCGATGTAGACGAAGTCCCGGAAGTCGCGCTTCTCCACGAGCTTCTCGAGCCCGCGGTGGACGTAGCCGATCGAGGGGAGCGCCTCCACCACCCGCTCGTCCTCCATCACCAGGTCGAGGTGGATCGGCTCGGGGAGCACCGGGTGCTGGGGCCCGAACGGGATCACGATCTGTTTCGACATCTACGTCTCCTCCGTCTTCTCAGGAGGTCGTGTCGCCGGGGTGAGTGCGAACGGGTGCTTAACCTTGGTATCGAAGAAGTGCCCGCCGTAGTCAACGTTGATCCCGGTCACGTCGAGCCCGAAGAGGTCATGTATCTCGTTCTCGTAGACAAACGCTCCCCAGTAGACCGGGGTCACGCTCGGGACCGTTCCCCCCGGCTCCACGACGACCCGGAGGTTCGTGAACCGGTGGTCGCGCTCCTCGAACGAGTACGTGACCTCGTACTTCCCCTCGACCGCCGCGCAGCTGATCGCGACCAGCCGGTTTCCCTCGACCTTCTTCTGGGCCGCACGGTCCACCAGCGACCCGATTTCGATCACCTCTATCGGCTGCTCCTCGCGCCTCATCGTCCATCCTCCTTCATCTTTGCCAGTTTTTCTTCGAGCACGCCCAGGGCCCTGACGATCCCGTCGATGATCTGTTCGGGCCGTACGGGGCACCCCGGGATATAGACGTCGACCGGGATCACCTGATCGATCCCGCCATCGACGTTGTAGCACTCGCGGAAGATCCCGCCCGAGCAGGCGCAGATCCCGAACGCCGCCACCACCTTCGGCTCCGGCATCTGGTCGTAGATGTTCCGGATTACCTGACGCCCCTGCTCGTTCACCGACCCGGTGACCACGAAGATGTCGGCGTGCTTGGGGTTACCGGTGTTGATGATCCCGAACCGCTCGACGTCGTAGAGGGGAGTCAGGCACGCGAGCACCTCGATGTCGCAGCCGTTGCAGCTCGAACCGTCGTAGTGGATGATCCAGGGGGACCGCTTCATGTAGGCCATCAGGCCATCCCCCCGATGTAGAAGACCGCCAGGTTCGCGACCGTCGAGACGAGCGTGACGAGCCAGATGCTCCCCAGCGCGAAGCCCCACTTGGCGCGGGCGGTCGTGTTGTCGATGAAGATCTCGGCCAGGTAGACGAGCGCCACCGCCACGACGGCGACGAGCGGGTTCCAGGCGAAGAAGAGCCAGGTGATCCCGATGAGCAGGACCGCTTCGTACCAGTGGGCGATCTCGACCATCCCCAGGGTCGAGCCCGAGAACTCGGTCGTCACGCCCTTCACGATCTCCTGGTGGGCGTGGTGGCAGGTGGCGATGTCGAACGGGGACTTGCGCAGCTTCATCGTGAGCGCGTAGAAAAAGCCGATAAAGACCCCCGGCAGGAGCAGGATCAGCGGCCCCCCGTAAGCGGCGATCTCGCTCACGTAGAACGATCCCGAGGCCAGGTAGAACCCGACCGAGACCAGGATGATCATCGGCTCGACCGCCATCAGCTGGATCAGCTCGCGCTCCGCCCCGATCAGCGCGTACGGCGAGGTGACCGAGTAGGCCCCGATCACCAGGAAGATGTGGCTGAGCGTGAGGGCGAAGATGACGAGCAGCAGGTCCCCTCCGGCGAAGAAGAGAGCCCCCGAGAAGGCGATGAAGATCAGGTACCCCAGGATGTAGAAGTTCTGGGAGGCCCGGACGTACGCCCTCTCCTTCTCGAAGAGCTTGCCGACGTCGTAGAACGACTGGAGGATCGGGGGCCCGACCCGCCCCTGCATCCTGGCGGTGACCCTGCGGTCGATCCCGGCCACGAGCCCGCCGAGGAGCGGGGCCAGGATCACGAACGCGATCCCGTAGAGCCAGGCGATCATGCGAGCACCCCCGGGACCACGATCAGTTCGAGCATGGTCAGGACCAGCAGCACCGAGACGGCGACCCCGATCCGCATCAGCTTCCCCTCGCCGAAGTAGCCCTCCAGGTAGTAGTTGTGGAGTGAGAGCTGCCGGTCGATCCCGGCCGACCCCTTGAAGTGCATGTCGGGGGTCGTCGCCCGGCCGGACATGTAGACGTCGAGCTTCCGGCGGTCACGCCCGTTCCCGAAGTAGAGCATCGTGAGCGGGAGGACGAGGATCATCGCGAGCATCAGGATCATGATGATCTCGTTGTCCTGGCCGAGCTGGGTGACCATGCCGTAGATCGAGAGGACGTACGGCTCGACCAGGGAGTGGGCGATCCGCGGGAAGAGCAGGCAGACCCCGATCACGAGGGCCGAGAGCGCGAAGAGCACGGATATCTCCTCGGTCTTCACCCGCCCCTCGATGTTCTCCTCGTCCAGGGGCCGGGTGATCAGCCGGCCGAGCCACTTCGCCCAGAAGAAGAGCGTGACGCCCGAGCCGAACGCGATAAGCAGGACGAAGACCAGCCCGCCGGGAGCGTCGATGAACGCCCGGAGCGAGGCCCACTTCGAGATGAGCATACCGAACGGCGCGAGGAACATCCCGGTGATCCCGATCAGGATCATCGCGGCCACCCTCGGCATCTTGACGATAAGCCCGTCCATGTCCTCGATATCGCGGCTGTGGATCTGGTGCTCGACCGTCCCGACGGAGAGGAAGAGGAGCGACTTCGCGACTGCGTGGAAGACGATCAGCAGGATCGCGGCCCAGACCGCCTCGTAGGTCCCGATACCGCCGCAGGCGACCACGAGCCCCAGGTTCGCGATCGTCGAGTAGGCGAGCATCCGCTTGGCGTTGGACTGGGTGATCGCCATGGCGGAGGCCAGAAAGAAGGTGGTCCCGCCGACCAGAGCGACCATCAGCCCTGGAACGGTCCCGGAGAGGACCGGGGCGAACTTGATGATCGCGTACACCCCGGCCTTCACCATCGTCGAGGAGTGGAGGAGGGCCGAGACCGGCGTCGGGGCGACCATGGCCCCGAGCAGCCAGGACGAGAAGGGGAGCTGGGCCGACTTCGTGAGCCCTGCGAATGCGATCAGGACGGCCGGGACGAGGGCGACGGCGGCACCCCCCTCGACGAGCCGGTCGAGCCCGAGCGGGGCGCCGGTGACCCCGATGTAGAGCAGCGCCAGCGCGAACCCGATCCCGCCGAGCAGGTTCATGTGCAGCGCCAGGAAGGCGTTGTTCGTCGCCTCCTCGGTCCTGGTGTAGCCGATCAGCAGGAACGAGGCCAGCGTGGTCACCTCCCAGAAGAAGAAGAACCAGAGGAGGTTGTTCGAGAAGACGATCCCGAACATGGCCGAGAGGAAGACGAACATGATGAAGAAGAAGGACCGGCGCCGGTCCTCGATCTCCGGGTGGTGCTCGTGGTAGCACCGCATGTACGAGATCGCGTAGATGCAGATCAGCGACCCGATCACCCCGATGATCAAGGCCATGATGATCGAGAACTCGTCGACGAAGAGGTTGGCCTCCATCGCGAGGCCCGGGGCGTACTGGAACTCGAAGTACTGGACGAGCGCCGTCTGGACGAGAATGAGCCCGACGGCGAGCGGCTTCCGGTACCTGACGCCCAGGTAGAGGACGAGGAGCGCGATCGCGAGCACGATCACCTGCATGATCATCCCCACCGGTTCGTGGGGGACGTCGATCAGGCGCATCCCACTATCGTAGCTGGTGACGAGCAGATACACCGCGCCCGCGCCGATCAGGACCCCGGATACCCGGATCACCCATCGCCTGATAGGGTGGTCGGGCAGGACGAGGCAGAGAACGGCGGTGAGCAGCGGGAAGAGTATGAGAAACAGCAGTAGCTCCAAAGACACCCACTCTATCAGCAGTTTTGGTTTTTATCACTATTTATCATTGACCACGTACCACCCTGCCCCGCGGGGGGGGGGAGCTCGCGGACAGGAACCGAGGCGGTGACGGTCGCACAACCTCTGTCCGGGGAGGAGCGTGCGATATCCAATGCTGCCGGGTCCCGGGACGTCCCGTCCGGATCCCCCTCATGGCGCGTCCCGGGAGTGTGTATGCATGGGCCGAATAAAAAGAACATTTATCTATGACCCTGCGCTATGGTGGCATTGTTTTGTTACGGGCATTGGTCGTGGGCGGCATTGCGTGGGAGGCGCCCGGCGACCGGTAGCGCAGACCATCACGTGGAGAACAGGCAGGATCGTGATTGACGATGGCCATCATCTCGTTGTACGTCCGATCCACCGGAACGGACGGACCCGCAGACCCGGATAGACGCCCCTTACCGGACCGTCTCTCTCGCCGCGACGGTCGCGCCTGCGGCCGGGCACCGCGGGTTGTGGGACCATCGACATACCACACGGCAGGGCACATCGGGGGGTTGAGCGCGGATGCCGTCTGAGTATCTGCTCGTGATCGTGGCGCTCGGGGGGATGACGGTACTCGGTGCCGGCATCGCGGTGGTACATACCAGCCTCGTGCGCGCCGCCGTGGCTTACTCGGTCTCGAGCATCTGCCTTGCCGCGCTCTTCTTTCTGCTCGATTCGCCCTATGCCGCAGCCCTGGAGCTGACGGTCGGGGCCGGGCTCGTCGTCGTCCTCCTGCTGGTCTCGATCCTCCTCACCGGCGCCGAGGAGGAGGCGGTGCCGGGATGAACCGGCAGGCGGCCTGGGCAGCGGTCATTGGAGGAGCCGTTCTGGTTCTCCTGGTCGCCGTGACCGTCTCCGGGGGTACCCTCTGGCCCGCGGCATCGCCGCCGGCCGGGAGCGCCGGCATCGCGCTCTGGGAGGGGCGCTGGACCGAGGTCCTCTATCAGGGGCTCCTCCTCCTCTCCGGCGTGCTCGCCATTCTCCTCCTCATCGGCCCTGTCCGGAGGGAGCCGTGACCCCCCTGGAGGGCTCGGTATTCGTCGCTGTTGCGGCAGCCCACTTCGCGCTCGGTCTCGCCGCTCTGATCTCGCGCCGGCACCTGATCAAGATCGTCATCGGTCTCGAGCTGCTCGGCAATGGGGTGAGCCTCCTCTTCATCCTCGGCGGGTACCGCGCCGGAGACGTCGCCCTCTCCCAGGCGGTCGTCTTCACCATCATCGCCATCGAGGCCGTCGTGGCCGGAGTGGCGCTGGCGCTGGTCGTGCTGCTCGCGCGTTCAGGGGTCGCCATTGACAGCCTCGCGGTCGCCCGGCTCGCGAGGGGAGGGGACCGGTGATGGATCCGCCGGCATGGCTCCTCGTGCTCACGGTCGCGATCCCGTTCGCCGCGGCGCTCCTGATCCCGTTTCTTCGGAGCCGGCCGGACGCCCGCGAGGCCGTCTCGCTCGTCGCCGCCGTCGTGACCTTTCTCGCGTGCGTCCTCTCCCTCCCCTCGGCCGCCGCGCCGGTGCCGGCCTCCACCCCCCCGCTCCCGGTCCTGCCCGGGCTCTCGATGCAGCTCGCGGGCGACGCCCTGGGGCTCCTCTTCGCCTCCATCGCGTCGCTGCTCTGGGTCATCACGACCGTCTACAGCATCGGCTACATGCGCGGGCTGGGTGAGCACGCACAGACCCGGTATTACGCCTGCTTCGCGGTCTGCATCGGGGCGGTCATGGGGGTCGCCCTCTCGCCGAACCTCTTCTCGCTCTTCGTCTTCTACGAGATCCTGGCGATCGCCGCCTGGCCGCTCGTCGCCCACGCCGGGACGGAAGAGGCCCTCGCCGCCGGGCGGAAGTACCTGGTCTACACCCAGAGCGGGGGCGTCGCGATCCTGGCCGGCATGATGGCCCTGCTCGCTGCAGGGGATACGCTCGAGTTCGTGCCCGGGGGCAACCCCGCCGTCGCCGCCGCCGCGCCCGAGTTCGCCGTGCTCGGTTTCATCCTTCTCCTGGCGGGCTTCGGGGTGAAGGCGTCGCTGGTCCCCCTCCACGGCTGGCTGCCGACCGCCATGGTCGCCCCGACGCCGGTCAGCGGGCTGCTCCACGCGGTGGCGGTGGTGAACGCCGGGGTCTTCGGCATCCTCCGCCTCCTGCTCTACCTCTACGGCCCGGAGACGACCCTCCGCCTGGGCCTACACGACCTGGTAGTCGCCATCGCCGTAATCACCATCCTGGTGGGCTCTTTGCTCGCCCTGCGCCAGGACGACTTCAAGCTCCGGCTCGCCTACTCGACGGTGAGCCAGCTCAGCTACATGATCCTCGGGGCCGCAGTCCTCCTCCCACCGGGGATCCCCGGGGTCTCCGACGCCGGGAGGGCGGCGGCGGTGATCGGGGCGACCTTCGCCTTCGCGGCGCACGCCTTCGGGAAGCTCACGATGTTCTTCGTCGCCGGCACGGTCGCGGTCGAGACCGGGCGGAGGAAGATCTCGGAGCTCGGCGGGCTCGGCTGGCGGATGCCCTGGGAGTTCGGCGCGTTCGCGCTCGCCACCCTCTCGATGGTCGGCCTCCCGCCCGTAGCCGGGTTCATCGCCAAGTGGTACCTGGCCCTGGGGATCGCCGGCGAGGGCGCCGGCGGATGGTGGATGCTGCTCGTGCTGGTCGCGGCGAGCGTTCTGAACCTGGCCTACTTCCTCCCGGTGCTGATGCGGGCATACGCCCGGCCCGGGCAGGAGGAGCCCGTCCGGGTCCGCCCGGCGCTCCGCGGCCCGGTCCTGGCCGCTGCCGGCGGGACCCTGCTCCTCGGCCTCTGGACCACGATCCCCGGGGGGCCGTTCGCGCTCGACGCCCGGATCGCGCTGGACGTGACCCACACCGCCTCCGCCGCCCTGAACCTGGCCCTGGCCGCCGGGCCCGTACCGCCGTTCGCGATCTACCTGGCCGCCGCCCCGCTCGTCCTGGTCCTCTCCGGCCGGGCCCGGCAGGTTGCCCTGGTCGCCGCCGGGGCCCTCGGGCTCGTCCAGGTCCTCATCCTGCCCGGCGGGCTCCTCGTCTCCCCGCCCGCCGGCGGCGCTGTCTTCTGGAACCTGCCGTTCATGGGCTACGCGGTCACCCTCCTCCGGGTCGACGGCCTCTCGTACCCGATGGGCGTGATCTTCGGGGTGATCACGCTGTTCGCCCTCCTCTACGCGGCAGCCGTCGCCCGGCCCCGGATCCACCTCTACGCCCTCCTGTACGCCGGCACGGCGCTCGGCGTCGTCTTCGCCGGCGACTGGATCACCCTGCTCGTGATGTGGGAGCTGATGGCGGTCGCCTCGACGTTCCTGATCTGGCAGGAGGCGGGCGCCCGCGGGGCAGGGTACCGCTACCTCCTCTTCCACGGGCTCGGCGGCGCCCTCCTCGCGGGGGGGATCGCCCTCCTCTACATGGGGGGCGGCCCCGCCGCGGTCGGCCCCCTCTCGCTGGTCCCGGAACCCCTGTTCCGGACCTGGGCTGCAGTCCTGATCGTGCTCGGGGCAGGGGTGAACGCCGCCTTCGTCCCGCTCCACGTCTGGCTGCCGGACGCCTACTCCCGGGCGCACTTCGCCGCGAGCGTCTTTCTCTGCGTCTACACGACCAAGGTCGCGGTCTACCTCCTCGCGAGGGCGGCGCCGGGTTCGGAGTGGGTCGCCGCCATGGGGGCGCTGATGGCGGTCTACGGGGTTGTCTTCGCGGTCCTCCAGAGCGACATGCGCCGGCTCCTCTCCTACCACATCGTCTCCCAGGTCGGCTACATGGTGGCCGGGGTCGGGCTCTTCGGCTGGCTGGGAGCGGCGAGCGCCGCCGGGCAGCTCGGCCTGGACGGCGGGATGGCGCACGCCATCAACAATATCCTGTTCAAGACCCTGCTCTTCATGGTCGCGGGCGCGATCCTGCTGCGGACGGGCGAGGGGTCGCTCGCCCGGCTCGGCGGGCTGCAGCGACGGATGCCGGTCACCGCGCTGGCGTTCTGGGTCGCCGCGTTCTCGATCGCCGGGGTGCCGCTCTTCAACGGCTACGTCTCGAAGGGGATGGTGCTCGCCGCGGCCGGCGAGGCGAGCCCCTGGCTCTGGCTCCTCCTGGAAATCGCCTCGTTCGGGACTGCCCTCTCGTTTCTCAAGCTCGGCTACTTCGCGTTCCTCAGGCCCGGCGACCTCGAGGCCTCCGATCCGCCGCGCCCGATGCAGGCCGCGATGCTCGGGATCGCCGCCCTCTGCGTCGTGATCGGGGTGTACCCGGCCGCCCTCGGAGTCCTCCTCCCTGCCTCGGCGCTCTACGAGCCGTTCGCTCCGGAGCACCTGGCCGGTGCGCTGGTCGTCCTGGCGGCGGCCGGGATCGCCTTTTTCGCCTGGGGCCGGCGGGCGCTCGCGCCGCACGGGGACGCGCCGCGGGATGTCGACCTGGCCTGGGTTGCCGCCGCGCGCTCGGTCTGCCGGGGCGCGGGGCTCCTGGAGGGGGCGTTCTCGCGGGTGTACGCCGGGGCGCTCCGCGCCGCCGGGGGGCTCTTCGCCGCGGGCTCCCTCGCCGGCGGGATGGAGGAGCGGGACCTGAACTGGAACGTCGCGGTCTTCGGAACGGTCCTTGTCGCGCTGCTCCTGCTGGTCCTCGTGGGGGCGGGGCTGTGACCGCCTGGAACATGGCCAGCCTCGTGCCGTTCATTATCGCGGTCGGCGCCGGCGTTCTCTACGTGGTCCTCCGGAATCTCTCCCCAGAGGGCCGTAAATGGGGGGGAGCCCTGACGGCGCTCTGGCTTCTGGCCGCCTTCGCGGTCATGGCAGACGAGATCCTCACAGACCCGTCGCCGCCGGGCTTCCTCTACATCGGCGTGACTGTCGGCCTGGTCATCACCGGTATCGGAGCCCTGGCCGCGATCGCGTCCCAGGGGAGCATCGACCCGCACGGACCGATCCATCTCTACTATCCCCTCCTCCTGCTTGCGCTCGCCGGGGGGGTGGCGATCGGATTCGCCAGGGATCTCTTCACGATCTTCGTCGCGGTCGAGCTATCGGCGATCCCGATCTACGCGCTGATCGCGTACGGGCACCGCGAGGACCCATCGGCCATCGCTGCCGCGATGCAGTACCTGACGCAGGGAGTGGCCGGAACCGTCACGGCCCTGCTGGGCGTCTCGCTCCTCTACCTCCATGCGGGAACGCTCAGCCTGGACGCGCTCCCGGGCGCGCTCGCAGGGGCGCCCCCGTCGGTCCTTCTTCTCTCCGCCGTCCTGATCATCGTCGGATACGGTGTGAAGATCGCGATGGTGCCTCTCCACACGTGGCTCCCCGATGCCTACGCGAAGGCCCCCGTCGGGGTTACGGCCATCATGGTGGGCGCCACGAAGACCGGGGTCCTGATCGGCCTCTTTCTCTCCCTCACGGCCCTTCCGATCGAGTCGGGCATCCTTTCGACCGTGGGCGCGCTCGTGATCGTCATCGCCATCGTGACCATGACCGTCGGGAACCTGCTTGGGCTCAACCAGCCCGATCTCCGGTACCTCCTCTCCTACTCGAGCGTTGCCCAGATGGGCTACATCCTGCTCGGGTTCGGGATCGGCCTGACCTACAACCTCCCGTTCGGCTTCACCGCCGGACTCTACTACGCCATCGCCTACAGCGTAATGAAGAGTGGGGCCTTCATCGCGGCCGATGCCTTTGCCCGCCGCGCCGGGTCTGCGGAGGTGGCCCGCATGCGCGGGCTGGGCGCCGCGCACCCGCTGCTCGGCCTCTCCTTCCTGGTCTTCGTGCTGGGGCTTATCGGCGTTCCGTTCACGGCGGGTTTCCTCGGGAAGCTCCTCCTCGAGCAGGCAGGGATGGTGACCTCGATGCTCTCCGGCGCGGCCCTCGCCCTGATCCTGGCGGTGAACAGCGCGATCTCCCTGGGATACTACGTTCCCGTGCTCTCGATCCTCCTCTTTCCCGGACGGGAGCCAGCGCGGGAGGTTTCCGTTCCCCCGGCCAGCTCCCCGATCCCCTGGATGGTGCTCCTGGTTGCGGCCGTCCTGGCCTTCCAGACGATCTACCTCGGCCTCTTCCCCGAGGCATACGACTGGATGGTCAACGCGTCCCGCGACCTCTTTCCATGGGTGGTGCCCTAGATGACGCCAGTCGATATCCTGGCCTCCCCGTTCGCGGTCATGATCCTCGCTCTCGGAGGGGCCTACCTACTGTATGTCTGGGCACGCAGGGTCGCGCCCCGGTTTTCGCCGTATGGCGACAGGACCATGCCCTACGTCGGCGGCGAGGCCTGCGAGGCGCAGACGTATCTGCCGGGTTACGAATTCTTCTACGTGGCCCTCTTCTTTACCGTCGTCCACGTGGCAGTGCTGATCATTGCGATCGTCCCGGCTGGAGTGCCCCTCCCGGTACCCATCGCGTACCTGATCATCATCGCCCTGGCCGTCACCGTGCTGAGGTGGGAACAGTGATATGCCTGAAGGTTCGCTACCGTCGGGGAGACCGAACCGGCGCCCCGGAAGGCGCCCTGGCTCTGAAGGCAGGAGAATTGGGGATGATGAAAAGGTTGATGTCGCACGGCAGGAGTGATACTCAGATATGACGGTCTCGAATCGGACGTTCTCCGGGCGTCTCATGACCTGGGCGCGGGGAAAGTCCCCATGGGTCACGATCTTCAACTCCGGGGGCTGCAATGCCTGCGACATCGAGATCATCGCCTGCCTGATGCCCCGTTTTGACGTCGAACGGTTCGGGATCCTCTCGCGGGGGTCTCCCCGGCACGCGGATATCCTGATCGTCACGGGCGCCGTGACGCGGCAGCAGGCACCCCGTCTCCGCCGTGTCTGGGAACAGATGCCCGAACCGAAGTACGTGATCGCCGTCGGCGCCTGCGCCGCGGGGGGAGGCGTCTTCCAGGGCCTCTATCACATGGTGGGGAGCGTGGACCAGGTGATCCCGGTGGATGTCTTCGTCGCCGGGTGCCCGCCGCGCCCGGACGAGATCATCAATGCCGTGGTCACATGCCTCGGGCTCATGGCCGAGGACGCGGTGCACGGGGGCAGGGCCTGGCGGACGAAGGCGACGTCGGAGGCAGTGGCGGAGGCGATCGCATGATCGAACCATTGACGCTGGACGGGGTGGCAAACGCCGTCGCGGGGGTCGCCGGTGCAGTCGATAAGGCCAGTACAAATCGCATCCGGGTGAGGACGACGAGGGAGGGCCTCCGGGATGTCATTCGGAGAGTTCAGTGGTTGCTCCCGTGCGATCGCCTGGTCTCGATCAGCACGGTGGATACAACCGAGTCCATCGAGCTGCACTACCATCTGATAGGGCAGCATCGCACGGTCGTGACGGTCACTGTCGAGCTGCCTCGCGACGCACCCGAGATCGAGACGGTCTCGGACCTGCTCCCCTCTGCCGCTCTCTACGAACGGCAGATCCACGACCTCTTCGGGGTCGTCTTCAGGGGCCATCCCGGGCTGACGCGGTTGATCCTGAACGACGACTGGCCCCGGGACGAGCACCCCCTTCGAAAGGACTGGAAGCCGGTAGCCGGCACCTTCTACGGGGGCGCTGGGAGGAGAGGACCCGGATGACCCGTATCGTTGTGCCGATCGGCCCGCAGCACCCGGCCCTGAAGGAGCCGGTCAACTTCCGGGTGGTCACCGACGGCGAGCGGATCGTGGACCTGGAGCTCAACCTCTCGTACAGCCACCGCGGGATCGAGAAGGCCGCCGAACAGCGCGACTTCATCCGGGTGCTGCCCCTCATCGAGCGGGTCTGCGGGATCTGCTCCCACTCGCACGCGACGGTCTTCTCGAAGGGGATCGAGGAGATCATGGGTGTCGAGATACCGCCCCGGGCACAGTATATCCGCACGATCATCGCCGAGCTCGAACGGATGCACAGCCACATGCTCTGGCTGGGCGTCGCCGCGCACGAGGTCGGGTTCAACACCCTCTTCATGTGGACGTGGAGAGACCGCGAGGCGGTCCTGGACACCCTGGAGGAGTTGAGCGGGAACCGGGTCCACTACAACATGAACGAGATCGGCGGCGTCCGGCTCGACCTCTCCCCGTCGCAGGTGGAGGCTGCCCTGGCCCGTATGCCCGTCCTCGAGGAGAGGATCAGGGCCTACGTGGGGATGGTCGAGGACGAGGAGACAATGCTCACCCGGTTCAGGGGCGTGGGCTCTCTCTCCCGCGAGGAGGCCCTCAGCTTCGGGGCGGTCGGGCCGACGGCCCGGGCGAGCGGCGTCGACTACGACGTCCGCAAGGACGACCCGTACCTCGTGTACGACGAGATCCCCTGGAACGTCGTCACCGACACGAACGGGGATGTCTACGGCCGGACGAAGGTCCGCATCGGGGAGATCGCCGAGAGCCTCGGCATCGTGCGCCACTGTCTCGAGAACCTTCCCGGTGGGCCGATCCGGGCCGAGGCGCCGAAGGCGGCTCCGCCCGGGGAGATCCTCTCCCGGTACGAGGCACCGCGGGGCGAGGTCGCCCACTTCATACGGACCAACGGAACGGCCCGGGTCGAGCGTGTCGATATACGGACGCCGACGCTGGCGAACTGGACCTCGGTCGCCCACTGTCTCATCGGGAGGCCCCTGGCGGACGTCCCCGTCATCGTCGCGGCGATCGACCCGTGCCTCTCCTGCACCTCCCGGATCACACTCGTCAAGAGCGGCGGAGATCTCGGGAAGGACGCGCCTCCGCCGAACGGGCCGAGAGGGTGGTCCCGATGACGGACCCGTTCCTCCTTATCGCGTACATCCTCCTCTTCCCGGGCTTCCTCTTCCTCTTCGCGTACTCGATGACCTTCGAGTTCCTGGACCGGCGAATCGTGGCACGGATGCAGAACCGGGTCGGACCGCCGTTCTTCCAGCCGTTCGCGGACCTCGTCAAGACCCTGGGAAAGGAGGTGATCGACCCCAGAGGCGTCGATCGCCCGATCTTCGACGCGGCACCCGTCGTCGCGCTGGCCGCCGTTATGACCTCCTTCCTCTACGTCCCGATAATCGGACCAAGTCCGCTCGCGTTCCAGGGGGATCTGGTCCTCGTCCTCTACCTCCTCACGCTTCCAACTCTTGCCCTCATGCTCCTCGGCTGGCTCAGCCGGAACATCTACGCCGCCGTGGGCGGGATCCGGGCGGTCACGATGCTCTTTATCTACGAGGTCCCCTTCTTCCTCGCGCTGATGATGCCCACCCTGATGGCCGGGACGTGGTCGATCTCGGATATCATGGCCTGGCAGGAGGAGCACCTCTGCCTTGCAATCCTCCAGCCGATAGCGTTCATCGTCGCACTGATCGGGCTCCAGGCGAAACTGGAGAGGACGCCGTTCGATATCCCGGAGGCGGAGACCGAGATCGTGGCCGGCCCCTGGACGGAGCTGACCGGCCGGCGGCTCGCTCTCATGCACCTCGCGAACGAGACGTCGGCCGTCGTCGGGAGTGCGCTCATCGCGGCCGTCTTCCTCGGGGGACTGGCTTTTCCGTGGACGGTGGAATCGGCTATTCTCAGTGCGACCGTGGGTTTTCTCCTCTTCCTCGCCAAGACCGTCGCCATCCTTCTCGTCCTGTCGATCATCCGGGCGGCCACGGCCCGCGTCCGGCTCGACCAGCTGAACACCATCGGGTGGAAGTACCTCACGATGGCCGCCCTGGCACAGGTGGGGATCGTGCTGGTCATGATGGCATCGGGTGTGGGCATATGAGCGTGTTGTCCGAGATGCTGCGGAACCTCTTTTCTAAGCCGGTGACGACCCGCTACCCTGCGGAGCGGGTCCCGATCCCGGACGGGTTCAGGGGGCGGGTGGGATGTGCAGATGACCGGTGCATCGGCTGTTCCAAGTGCTCGCTGGTCTGCCCCGCATCGGCGATCACCATGGTGGACAGCCCCCGGATGGTCGAGTTCAAGGGAAGGACGCTGGAGCGGAAGAAGAGGCCGAGTATCGCCCTGTACCAATGCATTCGTTGCGGGCTCTGCGAGCGGCACTGCCCCGCAGATGCGATCCACCTCAGGAACGGACAATCGATCAACGGATCGACCCTGGACGAGGTCGTAACATGCACCCTGTAGGGGTGGGAGAGTTCGCCGATACTCTGAAGGTACGGCTGGGCGGGGCCCATCGTGTCGCTGTCATCGGCGTGGGTGACGAACTCTCGCCGCTCGACTGTCTCGGGCTGGAGGTGGCACGGGAGATCGAGGGGCTGCGCCTCCCGGGGGTCATGGTCGTTTTCGCCGGACTGCTGCCCGAGAGCGTGACCGGCCCCCTGCGACGCTTCCGGCCGGAGGTCATTCTCTTCCTGGACGCGGCGGAGATGGGAGCCCGCCCGGGAACCGTCGCGATCATCGAACCGGGGGATGTGGAGGCAACCCTCTTCTCCGTCCATGTCCTCCCGCTCCCGGTGGTGATGGAGTTCGTCGAGCGGGATCTCGAGACACGGGTGATCCTGATCGGGATCCAGCCGGACGCGGGGCGCGGCGGGGGGCTCTCCGCGGAGGGCGAGGCCCGCTTCGCCGACTACCTGGCGGCCCTGGCAGACGTCCTCCGGCGGGCCCCCGGCGTCACCGATACCGGGCTGCCCGTGGGGTGAGGGCGAGGAAGCCCTGACCCGGTATCCCCTCCCCAACGTTTCCTTTCCGGAATAAAGCCGAAATTTTCGATATTTTTGGAGAAAAGATTTATAAATCGATATCCGCGCTAAAAAATTTCAAAATACATGGAAATACGTGAGAAATCCAGGAAAACGGGCCGCCTGTCGCAGATCTGTGCCGTTTGACCACCGATACTTTTAATATTGGCGATTATTTAATTAGTGCCACCTTCAAATACTGAGAACGAAGGTGAGCGTGTGGTTTCCCTTATCGACTTAGGTCGATATACCCATGATGAAGAGGCCGCTGAAACGTATCTTCGGGATCACG